>JAIXWZ010000066.1 GCA_027491035.1 Comamonadaceae bacterium
CAGCCTAGCGGGCTCATCCTTGGCATGTACCAGCAGTGCACGAATCCCGGCAATGTCCGCCGCCTGTGCGGTGCGCAGCAGCGCATCTTTGAGCAGTGCCTTGCCAAGCCCTGCGCCTTGGTGCTGAAGGTCCACAGCAAGCCGGGCCAGAATCATCACCGGCACGGGGTGTTGTGGAATGCCTTTGATCACACGCGGTGCCGCATTGGAAGGCTCCACACTACCAACCGCCAAGCTGTAGAAGCCAACGACCGAGCCCGAATGGCAGCTCACGTAGGTTTGGGCACTGTTGGATTGTTGGTTGACGAGCGCAAAGCGCTGCAAAAACTGGTTCAGTGCGCTCTGGCCACAGTCAAAGGACTCAACAGCGTCCGCACCGGCCAGTTTGCGAACTGGCTCGTAAGCCTGCGAACTCAACCAAGCAGCCCCGGCTCAGACAATAGCTTCTTGAGCTTGGGCTTGGAGCCCACGGGCTGATCCAGTGCAGCCTGAAACGCCCGCCACTTCTCTTCACTGAGCTCGAAACGGGTGCGGTCAGCCAAGGTCTGGTTGGCCGCCATGATGCCCGCATCGAGCAAAAACTCGCTCACATTTTTGTGCGCCACGCGCGCCGCTTCCTGAAGCAATTGCTTCACGGGCGCGCTGGCGCGCACATCGATGCGCTCAGATTTGGAGTGAGTGACTGCGGTCATGGCGACCCCTTTTTGGAATGGTTGCCCCATCATAGCGTCCGGACAACGTCCCGACAATTATTTTCTAATGACCGTACCCATCATGCACCGCCAAGACCCCTCAAGCGCCAATCTACATGGCGGGGCACGATCACAAAAAACCGCATGCAATCGCTAGGGTTCAAATTTGGGCTTTGAGCAGAACACCGCCTCAGCTGTTGGAACACAACATCGGGGGGTGACCTTCTTCAAGAAGCGTACCCCCTGGCCATGCGGATGTAGGTCGTGTCCAGCGCCCAGACCTGGTTGGCACGGCTTTCCAAAAAATCGTTCTCCAGGGCCAACTGCCCGATCTTGGCGTGCAGCGGCGCCAGATCCACCGGCTCAGGCGCCGTGCCACTGCCGAACACGTCGGCTGCACGTTCCAGCAGTTGCTTCTTCCTTCAGATTTGCGGAGCCACTTCTGTCTGCCGTTTTCACGGAGGCTTATCGACAGGGCCCACTGCCCCGGAGGGCCGTCAGGCCTGCGCCGCGATCACTTTGATTTCAACGCCGTACTGCGGGCCGGCCAGACGGGGGCTGTGCACGGTGGCGCGCGCCGGCGTATGGCCAGGTACCACCCACTCCTGCCAAGCGCGGTTCATCTCGTCAAAGGTATCCATATCAGTCAGCCAGATGGTGGCCGACAGCACCCGGCTTTTGTGGCTGCCGCTGAGTGCCAAAAGGCGGTCAATGCTGGCCAGAACTTGCTGGGTCTGGGTGTAAATGTCGGGTCCGCAGTCGTCGTTGGCGACCTGGCCCGTCAGGTACACGGTGTTTTGGTGGATCACGGCCTCGGACAGGCGGGGGCCGGTTTCTATGCGTTCAATGCTCATGAGGGTCTGATTGAGGGTGGGCTAAAAAACGGATGGACGGTCAAGCCAAAGTTAGGCGAGGGTCAAGTCAAGGGCAAGCCCTACTTACTTGTTGCGTCCCACATACTGGGTGATGACCAGCAGCAAGGTGGTGATCAGCACGATCAGGGTAGAGACAGCGGCAATGGTCGGGTCGACCTGGTCACGCAAGGCGTTGAACATGTTTCGCGTCAGCGTCGAATTGGGGCCACCCGAAACAAAGAGCGCCACAATAATCTCGTCGAACGAGGTCAGAAAAGCCAGCACCGCCCCAGTGATCACCGAGAACTTGATTTGCGGCAGTGTGACCATCCAAAAGGCCTTGATGCGCGAGGCGCCCAAGCTGCGCGCGACCAGCTCCTGATCGAGGTCAAAAGTCTTTAGTGCAGATCCCACCACCAGCATGACCACCGGGATGGCGAGCATGCTGTGGGCCAGCACCAAACCCAGCATCGAATTGACCAGTTTGAGCTGCACATAAACATAAAAAACACCGATGCCAATCAAGATATTGGGCACGACCATCGGGGTCAGCAAAAGCATCAGCAGCATATGGCTGTGCTTCAGGCGCGCCACGTGCAAACCATAGGCCGCCATGGTGGCCACCGGCGTAGCGAAAAGGGCCGTCCACAACCCCGCTTGAAGCGATGTGGCGGTGGCATCCATCCAAGATTTTGAGTTGAAGTAGCTCTCGTACCAGCGCAGCGACCACTTGCTCGGCGGAAACTCCAAGTACTGAGAGGCCGAAAACGACATGGGGATCACCAACAGCGTGGGAATCACCAGAAAGACCATGACCAGCACGGCGGTGGCGTACAGCCACAGACGGGCGCGATGCGTGATCTGGGTCTCGGTGGCAGGACGCTCAAGCCAGCTCATGATTGCGACCGGTTAACAAGCGCCGATCCAATGCGGGCCAGCCGCATGGCGCCAAAAATCAAGAGCATGGTCAAAAGCAGCAAGACCACGCCCAGTGCGCTGGCCGCTCCCCAATTGAAA
Source organism: Comamonadaceae bacterium (assembly GCA_027491035.1). GTDB lineage: Bacteria > Pseudomonadota > Gammaproteobacteria > Burkholderiales > Burkholderiaceae_C > Polaromonas. The sequence continues at coordinate 2,564 of JAIXWZ010000066.1, forward strand.
AACAGTTCGATGTCGTTAGCAATTCGTCCGGCAACCATGATGACCTTTCCGCCACCCAGCACGGCCGGCGTGACATAAAAGCCCAGGCACAGGATAAAAACAATGAGCGTTCCCGTGATCAATCCCGGCAGGGCCAGAGGGAAAAACACCAACCAGAATCTGCGCAGCGGGCCGGCACCGAGGTTTGCAGCGGCACGCAGGTAGTCGCGGTCAATCGCACGCATGGCCGAATACAAGGGCAGCACAAGAAACGGCAGCATCACGTGGACCATGCCGACCAGCGTGCCGGTCAGGTTATGCACCAGCGCCAGCGGCTCGTCCCACAGGCCCAGCTCAATGCCCCAGTTGTTGATCAAGCCTTTGCGCTGCAGCAACACCAGCCAAGCGTAGGTACGCACCAAGAGCGAAGTCCACAGCGGCAGCAAGACCGCCACCATGCACAAGGTGGCCACACGCTTGGGCAACTCGGACAAGAAATAGGCCAAAGGGTAGCTCAGCAGGATGCAGATGAATGTGGTGATCAGGCTGACCTTGAAGGTCGTTGCAAAGGTGCGGCCGTACGAGGGCTGCTCCCACATGCGCTGGTAGTGCTCTAGGCTGAAGTTGCCAGCATCGGACAAGGCCGACAGGTAAAACAGCCAGCCCACAGGGATCAGCATGGTCAGACCGATGACCAACAGGGCCGGAGCGATCAGGCTGACCATCCCGAGCCGCTCCCAGCGCGCACTGCGCTGCAGGGCCAACGCATTGGGCAGGGCCGTCATGCGGGCGATCCTTGATCCGACAGCAGCACCGTGTCCTTGACCGCCAGCGCCAGACGCAAAGCTTGGCCCGCAGCCAGTTGGGACGAGTCGACCAGTCCATTGGATGCGCTGCGCACCTGCACCAGCGTGCCGTCGGCCAGCGCCACCTGCAGCAGCGAGCTGTCTCCCTGGTACACCGCGTTCACCAAGGTGGCCTGCAACAGGTTGAAGCCCGGTCCGGCCTCTTGCGTGGCGCCCAGCACACGCAGGCGCTCCGGGCGCAGCAACATCGTGTGAGCGCCATCACCGGTCAGGGGCTCAGCCGTCTGCAGAACCTGGCCGCCCAGTGTGAGTTGGCCAGCCGCCACCGATACCGGCACAAAAGTGGACTCTCCAATGAATTCTGCGACAAAGCGATTGGCTGGACGCTCGTAGATGACACGGGGCGTGTCAATTTGCATGATGCGCCCCCCGTTGATGACGGCAATTCGGTCTGACATGGTCAGTGCCTCGCGCTGGTCGTGCGTGACATACACCGTCGTCATGCCCAACTGCTCATGCAACTGACGCAACTCGATCTGCATATGCTCGCGCAGTTGCTTGTCGAGGGCCGAAAGCGGCTCGTCCATCAGCATGATGCGCGGCTCAAACACCATGGCACGGGCCAGCGCCACGCGCTGGCGCTGGCCGCCCGAAAGCTGATCGACGCCGCGAGAGCCGAAGCCACCCAGGCGCACCATCTCCAGCGCCCGCTCAACGCGACGGGCCGATTCGGCCCCGGCGATACCACGCAATTTAAGCGGAAAGGCGACATTGGCGGCAACCGACATATGCGGAAACAGGGCGTAGTTCTGAAAAACCATGCCCAGTTCGCGCTTGTGCGGCGGCACGGTGATCATTTCCTTGTCGCCAAACTTCAAGCTGCCGCCATCGGGTCGGGTAAACCCGGCGAGCACCGTCAAAAGCGTGGTTTTGCCTGAACCCGAGGGGCCAAGCAGGGTGAGGAACTCACCGCTCTTGATGTGCAGGTCAACATGGTCAAGCGCAAACACTTTGCCATAGGTTTTGGTCACTTGCGTGATGGTGATCGGCAGCGACGAATGACTGACCATAGCAGGCTCACTGTAAAAAAAAGACGACCGCCCCCGGGGGCAGGTCGTCGGTGGCTCGATGGGCCCTAAAACCAGATTGAGGTCAACGACTCACTCGGTCATCATGTCTTGAAACAGGGCGTTGGCCCGGGCCCTGTTTTTGACATACCAGCTTTGATCGATCTGGAGTTGCTTGGAGAGATTTTCCGGATGGGAGGGGCTGCGCCTTGCCGCGGCAGCGGGAATGGCGTTGCCCTCAAAAGCCTTTTTATTGGTCGGGCCGTAGTTGATGTATTTGGTGAATTCAGCCTGGTAGGGTGCCTTGATGATTTCGTTGAGGAACCTCATGGCATTGGCTTTGTTGGGAGCGCCCTTGGGGATTGCATAGCAATCCATATCGCTCGAGCCCTGGTTGAACGTGTAGGCCACCCTGCCGCCATCTTTGGCCACGGCATCGAAGCGGCCGTTCCAGCCCGTGATCATGTCGACCTCACCGTCCTTCATCAACTGGGCATGCTGAGCGCCCGAAGACCACCAAACGGTGATGTGTGGTTTGAGTTCCTTGAGTTTTTTGATCGCCCGCTCAATGCCGCCCGGAGCAGACAGCACCTCATAGACCTTGTTCGGGGGTACGCCATCGGCCATGAGCGCTGGCTCCAACACGAACTCTCCGCCCCTGCGAAACGAGCGCTTGCCGGGGAATTTTTTGACGTCCCAGAAATCGGCCCAGCTCTGCGGCCCCTTGTCGCCATAGGTCTTGGTGTTCCACGCAATCACAGTGGAGAAAACATCGCCACAGACAAAGAAAGGCGTGGCGGCACCAGGAATCAGGTTGCTCGCGTCAATGACCTTGTAGTCAAGTGGCTCCAAGAGCCCCTCGGCCCCCGAAGCCGCCGCACCGCCTGTACCGCTGGTGACCACATCCCAGGTCACTGCGCCAGCCTTGACCTGCAGGGCCACGGCGGCAATACCGGTGTAGGTTTCCTCCTTGATATTGATGCCCAGGGCCTTGGCCGCCGGCACAAACAAGGACTTGCTTTGGGCCTCCTGGTAAGCGCCGCCAAAAGACACGACGGTCAACTGGGCAGCGGCATGACCGGCAAAGCCTGTCGCCACAGCTGCCGTGGCCAGCGCTACGAAACGGTTCTTGAAATGCTTCATCATCATCGCAACACTCCTGTAAAAAAACGGGTCGGATACACGGGGGGGCCTCAAACCTCCCCACTTTAGAAACGGGGGGGTCTTCGCACTAGGGCCATTTTCGAAACATCAACAGACCAATATGGGACGTCCAAGGCGCTCACAAGCGCGCCACCACACTCTTGCTTTTGCTGTAGCTGCGCAAGGCCTCCAGGCCTTTTTCGCGGCCAAAGCCCGATCGCTTGTTTCCGCCAAAAGGCACCGAGATGCCGCCGGCAAAGTACTCATTGAGGTAGACCTGCCCCGCGTCGATGTCGCGCGCGAGCCGGTGCGCCGCACTGAGGTCGCGGGTAAAGATGCCAGCGACCAAACCGAAGGGCGTGCCATTGGCCAGCGCCACCGCCTCGCCAAGGTCGTCAAACACCTGGACACACAGCACCGGACCAAAAATTTCTTCTTGCACGGCCTCGTCGCTGGGCGCGAGCCCGTCGAGCACGGTGGGCTCATAAAACCAGCCCAGTCCAGTCTGCGGGTCGGCGCGGACGCATCCGCCGGTACGCACTGCCACGCCGCGCGCACGCGCCCGCTCGACGTAGCCGGCCACCTTGTGCAGGTGCGCGTGAGAATTCAAGGGGCCCATGCCGGTATCGCGCAGACCGTGACCCAGGCTCAGAGCCTGCGCGCGCGCCACCACCCGTGCCACCAGCTGCTCATGCACACAGCGTGCGACCAGCAGGCGCGAGCCAGCCGAGCAAATCTGTCCGGCGTTTTCAAAGATAGCGCCCATGACATTGTCGACGGCCAGGTCTAAATCGGCATCGGCCAGCACCAAAAGCGGGGACTTACCACCGAGCTCCAAGACAAGCCGGGTGATGTTGGGCGCGGCTGCGCGCATGACATCGATGCCGGTATTGACCGAGCCGGTAAAGGTGATGTGGTGGATGCCGGGGTGGCGCACCAAGGCTGCGCCCGCATCCCGCCCGGTGCCCGTGACCACATTGCACACCCCGGCGGGCACGCCGGCCTGGTGGCACAGATCGGCCAACATCAACGCTGTCAGCGGGGTCTGCTCGGCGGGCTTGGCCACCACGGTGCATCCGGCTGCCAGCGCAGGAGCGATGCCGCGCGCAGCGGTTGACAGCGGGTAGTTCCAAGGGATGATGTGTGCGGTAACGCCCACCGGTTCATTGAGGGTGTAGGCCAGGTACTCTGGCCCCAAGGGCAGGCTGTCGCCTTGGTGTTTGTCACAAGCGCCGGCGTAGTAGTCAAAGCAGTTGGCCGCACCGGCCACGTCGCCCAAGGCTTCCGACAAGCGCTTGCCGCTGTCCAAAGTCTCCACCACGGCCAGGCGCGCCGCGTTGGCCCGAATCAGCTCGGCCACCCGGTGCAGCACGCGCCCGCGCTGAGCTGGCGCCATGCCTGCCCAAGGGCCCTTGAGGGCACGGTTTGCCGCCAGCACGGCAGCGTCGACATCTGCTGCTTGCCCGGCCGCGAACCGGGCAAACACCCGGCCCGTGCCGGGGTCCAGCGTGTCCAGGGTGCCGCCATCGGCAGAGGCAACCGCCAGGCCATCAATGAAGTGGCCCTCCGGTAAGCCTTGCAGCGTCCCCGTGGACTGTGCCTCCTGCACCCAGCGCTGCAGCTCAGAGCTCACTTAGCTGACCTCACTCATTTGGTAGCTGGCGCGTTGCAGCCAGTCGGGGTGTATTTCTACGCCCCAGCCCGGACCGGCCGGCAGCTCAATGTGGCCATCCTTGATCTTGTACGGAGACTCCACATACAAGCCTTCTTGCCAGGGGTAATAGTCGGGCCCCTCAATGGAGAACTCCAGGTATTTGCCAGGGTTGGGAATGGCGCACAGCAGGTGCATGGTGAACAGCGTGACCAAAGACAAATTGGCGCTGTGCGGCGTGCAGGGCAGCCCGGCGGCGTGCGCCATGGCCGCCACCTGCTGGCTGCGCACCATGCCTCCCATGTAGCAAACGTCAGGCTGCACGATGTCAACCGCGTGCATGTCGATGATGTGCTTCCACATCGGCAAATAGCAGTCTTGCTCACCACCGGTTACATCAAGGGACAGGGCTTCGCGCACGGTACGCGTTTGCTCGAGCTCCCAATAGGGGCAAGGCTCCTCGAAATGGCAAATGCCATTGGCTTGCAAAAGCTGGCCCACCTCAATGGCGCGGGCCGGCGAGTAGCAGCTGTTGGCGTCCACCAGCAGCTCCACCGCATCGCCCAGGCCCTGGCGCATGGCGGGCACGATCTCTTCGGTGCGCCCGGGCCACTCGTCTTTGTCGTGGCCGTACTCGGCGCCCACCCGGAACTTGAAAGCGTCAAAGCCATACTGGTCGCGCAAGCCCTGCAGCCGGCGCACCTCGTCCTTGGGCGTGATGTCACGCTTCATCGAGGAGGCATAGGCGCGCAGCGGCCGCGGCGCGCCCCCGAGCAGCTCGCACACCGGCTTGCCCTGGGCCTTGCCCAATCGGTCCCACAGCGCGGTCTCGACCCCGCACAGTGCCCGGTACAGGTGCGAGCCCGGAAACTTGTGCTCGCGCTCGGGCACCAGCGCGCTCAAGCCATGGATGTCGCTTGCGTCATAACCCAGAGCCCAGGGCGCCACCTGGCGGTGCAAGATTTGCGCCGTGAGGTCGGCATGGTAGGTGGACACCTGGCCCCAGCCCTGGCTTCCGTCTTGCGCCGTGACGCGGGTGAAGCAGACGAAGGGGTCGGAAAAAGTTTCGATTTTTCGGATCTTCATGACCCAATGATCGTCGGCAATCGGCAGGGCTTACAGGTCCATTTTGAACAATGGGTGATACCATCTTTCCATGTTTTCTCAGCCCACATCCTGATGGTCAAGCGCGCAGGCGGCTCGCTGCTTCTGTCGATCCAGATCAACCGCGACGCCCAACAGCCGGTCAGCACCCAGCTGTTTATTGCGCTGCGAGAAATGATCTTGACGGGCGGCTTTCTGGCCGGTGAACGCCTTCCCGCCAGCCGCACCCTGGCGCGCGACTTGGGAGTCTCGCGCAACACCGTGATCGAGGTCTTTGACCGCTTGGCGGCCGAGGGCTTGCTGGAGTCGCGCACCGGCGCCGGCTCTTTTGTCAGCGCCCGGCTCAACGTAGACCGACCCAAGCCGGCGCAAGCCGATGCCCCGTCACTGGTGCGCACTGCGCCGCAGCTGTCGGGCATGATGGCGCAGGCGGTGAGCCGCTTTGGAGACCGCAAACGGCTACCGCATATTCCCCGCGCCTTCACCACGGCGCTGCCCGCATTTGATGTCTTTCCGATGGCGCAATGGGCGCGCCTTTCGGCCAAGTACCTGCGCGGCGCCCGTGACGACATCCTGGGCTATGGCGACCCAGATGGCTTGTACCAATTGCGCCGGGCGCTGGCCTCGCACCTGCGCGTCAACCGGGGCATCGCCTGCGATGCCGAACAGATTTTCATCGTAGGCGGGGCGCAACAGGCCTTTGCCCTGATCGGCTCGACCCTGCTCAACCCGGGCGAGAACGTGTGGTTTGAAAACCCCGGTGCCATCGGTGCGCGCAACAGCTTGATCGCCTGCGGCGCCAATTTGGTGCCTGTTCCGGTCGATGCCGAGGGACTGCAGGTGGACGAGGCCCTGCGCCTGAGCCCCGAGTTCCGACTGGCATTTGTGACGCCGTCCCATCAGCAGCCTATGGGCCACGTGATGAGCCTGGAGCGTCGCTATGCCCTGCTCAAGGCCGCTGAACGCGCAGGCGCGTGGGTGATCGAGGACGACTATGACGGAGAGTTTTTCTTCAGCGGGCGGCCGCCGCCCACACTCAAAAGCGTGGACAACAACGGCCAAGTGATTTACGTGGGCACCTTCAGCAAGTCACTTTTTCCGGCGCTGCGCTTGGGCTACGTGCTGGTACCACCTGCGCTGGTGGACATTTTTGGCACCATCATGCGCAAGTTTTTGCCGGGCGTGCCCTCGCACACCCAGGCCATGGTGGCCGAGTTCATCGACGAGGGGTTTTTTGCGTCTCATGTGCGTCGCATGCGCACAATTTACCGCGAGCGCCACGACGTGCTGCTGGCGACGGCCCAGCAGCGACTGGCCGGCCTGCTGGATGTCCAGCCCACCCACGGCGGTCTGCACACCATTGCGCTGTTGCCCGCTTCGATGCCAGAGATGGTCATCTCCCGCGCTGCCGAGCAGCGCCAGATCACGGCCTCGCCGATCGGCCGCTTTGCGCTGGAGCCTGTCGCCGTCAACGGCCTGGTATTGGGCTATGCCGGCGTATCGCCCAAGCTGATCACCGCCGGCGTCGAAGTCCTGGCGCAAGTTCTCGAAGCCCGCCTGAGCGCATCGGGCAAACGAAAGCCACAGGCGGCCCGCTAGGGAAGGCTTGCACAAGTGCGTCCTTGCGATGGCCGCGTTGCAAGTGCTGCTGGCCATGACCGCAGCAACCGGGCAACGGCAACCACGAAGAGGGACTGGTGCAGACTATCCCCACTGCGTTCGTGGCCTGTAAACTTGGCCAAAACGGACCTGTGCACCTGCGCGATTGTCGTGGGATGCTCTGCCTGTCGTATCTTGTGGCAAGCCTGTGAGCGAATTCGATTTCATTGTGGTGGGCGCCGGCTCGGCCGGCTGTGTGCTGGCCAACCGGCTGACCGCGTCGGGACGCCACAGCGTGCTGCTGCTGGAAGCCGGCGGAAGTGATCAACGCTTCTGGCTCAAAGCGCCCATCGGCTACGGCATGTCCTTCTACAACCCCAAGGTCAACTGGATGTACCGCACCGAGCCCGACCCGGGCTTGGGCGGGCGCCAAGGCTACTGGCCGCGCGGCAAGGTGCTGGGCGGCTCGAGCAGCATCAACGCCATGGTCTTCATCCGCGGCCAGCAGCGCGACTTTGACGACTGGGCGGCGCTGGGCAATCCCGGCTGGGGCTGGAGCGACGTGCTGCCCTATTTCAAAAAGCTCGAAGACAGCCCCCACGGACCGAGCCAGACCCGGGGTACCGGCGGCCCGCTGCGGGTGAGCGACGTCTCGGCCCAGGTGCATCCGCTGTGCGAGGCCTACCTGCGCGCCGGCGAGCAAATCGGGCTGGTGCGCAACCCCGACATCAACGGCGCCTCCAACGAGGGCGTGGCCATCAACCAGATCACCACCCGCAAGGGCCTGCGGGCCTCAGCCAGCAGCGCCTACCTGCGCCCGGCGCGGCGTCGCCCCAACTTAAGGGTTGAGACGGGCGCGCTGGCCACGCGCCTGTGCTTTGATGGGCTGCGCGCCACCGGCGTGGAGTACCTGCAACACGGCCAGCGCCACAGCAGCCGCGCCCGCTGCGAAGTGATTGTGGCAGCTGGCGCCATCAACACGCCGCAGCTGCTGCAGCTGTCTGGGGTGGGCCCGGCGCACGCGCTGGCAGCGCTGCAACTGCCTGTGGTGCTTGACAGCCCGGCCGTGGGCCAACATTTGCAAGACCATCTTTGCATCGACTACATGTACCGCTCGCGCGTGCCCACCTTGAACAACGAGCTTGGACCCTGGCCGGCCAAGCTGTGGGCCGGGCTGAAGTACTTGGCCACCCGGCGCGGCCCGCTCGCCCTGAGCGTCAACCAGGGCGGTGGTTTTTGCCGCTCGCGCGAGGATCTGGCGCACCCTGACATGCAGCTGTATTTCTCGCCCCTGAGCTACCTGCGTGCAGTGCCGGGCAAGCGCGAATTGACGGCGCCCGACGCCTTCCCCGGCTTTGCCCTGAGCGCGCAGCCTTGTCGCCCCGACAGCCGCGGCCACCTGGCACTGCGCAGCCCCGACCCCCTACAGCCGCCGCGCATCGTCCCCAATTCGCTGGCCACCGAGCACGACCGCAACGCCATGTTTGCCGCCGCCAGCCTGGTGCGACGGCTGGCGGCCACACCGGCTTTACAGGCCGTGATCGCGGAAGAACTCAGGCCCGGGCCGGCCGTGCAGTCGCACGCCGAGGTGATGGACGACATCGCAAGACGCGCCTCCACCGTGTTCCATCCGGTCAGCACCTGCCGCATGGGCCCAGACCCGCGCCAGGCCGTGGTAGACGCCCAACTGCGCGTGCATGGCCTGCAAGGCCTTCGCGTGATCGACGCCTCGGTCTTTCCTACGCTCACCTCGGGCAACACCAACGCCCCTACCCTTATGCTGGCCGAAAAAGGCGCCGATCTGGTGCTGGCCGCAAGCCGGACACACGCCCCATGACAAACGACCAGCTGATGGCCCATTGCCAAACAACCCCCTATTGGTGGGACGACGCCCAGCGGCCCAGCCTGCCCGACGCCGTGCTGCCCGCCACGGTGGATGTGCTGGTGGTCGGTGCCGGCTACACCGGCCTGCATGCCGCCTTGCAAACCGCACGCGGTGGCCGCTCCACCCTGGTGGTAGACGCCGAGGAGGCCGGCTGGGGCTGCAGCACGCGCAACGGTGGACAGATCTCGACCAGCATCAAACCGAGCTTTGCTCAACTGGCCAAGCGCCACGGCGCAGAGCGCGCCTTTGGCATCCTGCGCGAGGGTCAGCAGTCGCTGGCCTGGATCGCCGACTTTGTGCGCAGCGAAGGCATAGCCTGCGACTTTGGCCAAGTCGGGCGCTTTCACGCGGCGCACAACGCGGCGCAATACGAAGCCCTGGCTGCCAAGCTGAGCCATCAGCCCAAGGGCCTGGAAGTGCGGGCCCATGTGGTGCCGCGTGCCGAACAGCGGCGCGAATTGGGCTCCGATGGCTACTGGGGCGGCGTGGTCTACGAGCAGCATTGCTCGGTACACCCGGCGCGCTACCACCAAGGCCTGCTGGAGCGAGCCCTTGCGGCCGGGGTGCAGGTGGCCCCGCGCTGTCCGGCCAGCGCCATCGACAAACAAGGCGCGCAGTTTCGTGTGACCACCGCGCGCGGCGTGGTGCTGGCGCGCGATGTCGTCATTGCCACAAACGGCTACACCGGCAACCTGACCCCCTGGCTGCAGCGCCGCGTGATCCCGATCGGCAGCTACATGATCGCCACCGACCCGCTGCCCGAGGGCCTGATGGACCGGCTGATCCCCAAGAACCGCATCGTCAGCGACACGCGCAAGGTGGTGTTTTACTACCGCGCCTCACCCGACCGGCGCCGCATCTTGTTCGGTGGCCGGGTGTCGCATCAAGAAACCAACCCACTCATCAGCGGCCCCAAGCTCCATGCCGACATGGCCGCCATTTTTCCCGAGCTCGCCGAGGTGCCCATCAGCCACTCGTGGTGCGGTTTTGTCGCCTACACCTTTGACGAACTCATGCACCTGGGCCAGCACGACGGCATGCACTACGCCATGGGCTACTGCGGCGCCGGTGTGGGCACCTCCAGCTACTTTGGCATGCGCATCGGCCAGCAGGTGCTGGGGCTCAAAGAAGGCAAGACCGCGCTGGACGGGCTGGCCTTTGAAACCCGGCCGCTGTACAGCGGCAACCCCTGGTTCTTAGCGCCCTCCATCGGCTACTACCGCCTGCGCGATCGCCTGCCGATTTGAATCTATCGGCAAAGTTTCTCGTCATTGCGAGGCATGAAGAACGCCAGTGCGGTCA
>JAIXWZ010000137.1 GCA_027491035.1 Comamonadaceae bacterium
CCGTCCGCCCGCAAGCCTTCAAGGTGAAAGGTTATCGCCTCACGCATTTCGAACTCGACTTCGGCAATGGTAGCCCCGGTAGCGACGCACCCGGGCAAATCAGGCGCAAATGCCGAGTAAATTCCTTTTGCTTTTTCAATAACGGTTGCATAGCGCATAGCACCACACTTGAGTCCAGCCTGTTTGAACGAACACTGGTTCATGAGCTTGGCCGATGCCAGAACCGAGATTGAAGCCTGGCGCAGGCATTACAACGAGAGTCGGCCCCACGGTGCGCTAGACTGGAAGACGCCTTTGGAGTTCGCTCGATGCAGCGGGCCTCGGCCCGCTGCATCGGCTGGTGAGGAGCCGGAAAATCCTACTTTCGAACGGTAAGGAATTGGGGTCAGGGTCAGCATGCCATATACAATTGCTATATACGTCTCTTAGGGAGGTCACCATGTCCATCGGTACTGTTTTCGTCAACAACCGTACACAGGCCGTTCGTCTGCCTTTGGACGTGCGTCTACCTGAGGGAGTTCAAAAGGTAGAGATACGCGTCAACGGTAAGGAGCGTGTCATCGCCCCCCTAGGCCAAAGCTGGGACAGCTTCTTTTTGGGTGGCCCCAAAGTTAGCGACGACTTCCTGCCCGAGCGCGCTACCCAGCACCAGCCGGAGCGGGAGACGCTCTGATGCTGCGTTACCTGCTGGACACCAACATCGTCATCTATGTGTTGAAGCGGCGTCCTGTCGAGGTGCTTTCTACTTTTAACGCCAACGCCAGCCGAATGGCCATTTCCTCTATTACCCTTGCCGAACTCTTTCACGGTGCGGAGAAAAGCAGCCGCGTGAGCGAGAACTTGGCCACTGTCGAAGACTTTTGCAGTCGCCTGCAAGTTCTGCCCTATGGCCCCAAGGCCGCGCAGCATTACGGAGCCATTCGCGCCGCCTTGGAAAAATTCGGCCAGCCTATCGGCGTAAACGACATACACATTGCAGCGCAAGCTCGCAGCGAAGGCTTGGTGCTGGTGACGAACAACCTGGGGGAGTTCGCACGGGTGCCTGCGCTGGAAGTAGAGAACTGGGTTCAAACAGCGCAGTGATTGCAGTCATTCGACTAGGTGGATCTGAGCGGGAATTTTCGTGCCTGAACCGACATCCAACTTCCAGCTCTCGCAGTCTCGAAGCTGGTTGACTTCAACTATCCTGGCCCGTGAACTGATTGCCGCACGCAAACGCAAAGCGGCCCTGCCGCAAGGCGATGTGGCCGCACGCCGGTGAGGTTTGAATCCAAGCTTGATGGCGAAAAGCTCGGTAGCTTGGTAGCCAGCATCGTCAACGGCGATCCCTGAAATGAGAAACGGCCCCGAAGGGCCGTTTCTTTTTGCAGTTGGCAACAACGCTTAAGCCGTCACACCCTTGGCCGTCTCCGCGTACTCTTCAATCTGGTCGAAGTTCATGTACTTGTAGATGTTGGCCGCGTCGGTGTTGATGATGCCCACCGCCTGCTGGTACTCGGCCACGGTCGGGATGCGGCCGAGCTTGGAGCACACCGCCGCCAGTTCGGCCGAGCCCAGGAACACGTTGGTGTTCTTGCCCAGACGGTTGGGGAAGTTGCGGGTTGAGGTGGACATGACGGTGGCGCCCTCGCGCACCTGGGCCTGATTGCCCATGCACAGCGAGCAACCCGGCATTTCGGTGCGCGCGCCGGCGTTGCCAAAGGTGGCGTAGTGGCCTTCCTTGATGAGCTCGCTCTCGTCCATCTTGGTCGGTGGGGCCACCCACAGCTTGACCGGAATGTCGCGGGTGTTGCCCAGCACTTTGGCGGCCGCCCGGAAGTGGCCGATGTTGGTCATGCACGAGCCAATAAAGGCCTCGTCGATCTTGGTGCCCGAGACCTCGCTCATGAACTTGGCATCGTCCGGATCGTTGGGGCAGCAGACGATGGGCTCTTTGATGTCGGCCAGGTCAATGTCGATCACAGCAGCATATTCAGCGTCCTTGTCGGCCTCGAGCAGCTCGGGCTTGGCCAGCCAGGCCTCGACTTTTTCGATGCGGCGCGCCAGCGTGCGCTTGTCCTCGTAGCCGTTGGCGATCATGTTCTTCATGAGCACCACGTTGGAGGTCAGGTACTCGGCAATCGGCTCCTTGTTGAGCTTGATGGTGCAGCCGGCCGCACTGCGCTCGGCCGAGGCGTCAGACAGTTCAAACGCTTGCTCGACCTTGAGGTCGGGCAAGCCTTCAATCTCCAGGATGCGGCCAGAGAACACGTTCTTCTTGCCCTTTTTCTCAACGGTCAATAGGCCGGCCTTGATCGCGTACAGCGGAATCGCGTGCACCAGATCGCGCAGGGTCACGCCGGGCTGCATCTGGCCCTTAAAGCGCACCAGCACCGACTCGGGCATGTCCAGCGGCATCACGCCGGTGGCCGCGCCAAAGGCGACCAGGCCCGAGCCTGCGGGGAAGGAAATGCCAATCGGAAAGCGGGTGTGCGAATCGCCACCGGTGCCCACGGTGTCGGGCAAGAGCAGACGATTGAGCCAGGAGTGAATCACGCCATCGCCCGGGCGCAGCGAGACGCCGCCACGGCTGGAGATGAAGTTGGGCAGCTCGCGGTGCATCTTCACATCGACCGCCTTGGGGTAGGCGGCGGTGTGGCAGAAGGACTGCATCACCATGTCGGCTGAAAAGCCCAGGCAGGCCAGGTCTTTGAGCTCGTCACGCGTCATGGGGCCGGTGGTGTCTTGCGAGCCCACGGTGGTCATCTTGGGTTCGCAGTAGGTGCCCGGGCGCACGCCCTGCCCTTCGGGCAGGCCAACGGCGCGGCCCACCATTTTTTGCGCCAAGGTGAAGCCGGCCTGGGTGGCAGCCGGGGCCTGGGGCAGACGGAACTGGGTTGAGGCGGGCAGGCCCAAAAACTCGCGGGCCTTGCCGGTCAGGCTGCGACCGATGATGAGGTTGATGCGCCCGCCCGCGCGCACCTCGTCAAACAGCACATCGCTCTTGAGCGCGAACTCGATGAGCGGCGCGCCGTTTTTGGTGATCTTGCCGTCGTAGGGATGGATGTCGATCACATCGCCCATCTCGAGCTTGCTCACATCGACCTCGATCGGCAGCGAGCCCGAGTCTTCCTGGGTGTTGTAGAAGATGGGGGCGATCTTGCCGCCGAGCGTGACGCCGCCAAAGCGCTTGTTGGGCACGAAGGGAATGTCTTCGCCGGTGGCCCAAATCACGCTGTTGGTGGCCGACTTACGACTCGAGCCAGTGCCCACCACATCGCCCACGTAGGCCACGAGGTGGCCCTTTTTCTTGAGGTCTTCGATGAACTGCATCGGCCCGCGCTTGCCGTCTTCTTCGGGTTTGAAGGCGGCGTCGGGCCGGGTGTTCTTGAGCATGGCCAGGTAGTGCAGCGGAATGTCCGGCCGGCTCCAGGCATCGGGTGCGGGCGAGAGGTCGTCGGTGTTGGTCTCACCGGGCACCTTGAAGACCGTGACCGTGATGGTCTTGGGCACTTCGGGGCGGCTGGTGAACCAATGGGCGTCGGCCCAGCTTTGCATGACTTCCTTGGCCTTGGCATTGCCGGCCTTGCACTTCTCGGCCACGTCGTGGAAGGCGTCGAACATGAGCAGGGTTTTCTTCAGGCCCTCAGCGGCCACAGCGGCCACACCCGCGTCGTCGAGCAAATCAATCAAGGGCTTGACGTTGTAGCCGCCCACCATGGTGCCCAGCAGCTCGGTGGCCTTGGCCTTGGAGATCAGGCCCACAGCAATGTCGCCATGCGCCACAGCGGCCAGGAAGCTGGCTTTGACCTTGGCCGCATCGTCAACGCCCGGGGGCACGCGATGGGTGATCAAGTCCAGCAAGAAGGTCTCTTCGCCCTGGGGAGGGCTCTTGAGCAGTTCAATGACCTCGGCCACCTGCTTGGCCGACAGGGGCAAGGGGGGAATGCCCAGTGCAGTGCGCTCTGCCACATGCGCGCGATAGGTCTGCAAAAAGTCGCTCATGGTTTTCTCCTGAAAAAATCGAAATGCCCTGCTTGCTCGCGAAAGATTGTGTTCATTCAAACCAGACCTTGGCGGCCTGGGGTAATTGGGCGCCCGTGCGGTGGCCGCGCTCGAGCAACTGCCAGTAATAACGGTAACTGGCCCGATCGTGCAGCTGGCCCTGGTGGCTGATCGGTGCCCAGTCGGCCGCCTGCGCCGCGCTCAAAATCTCGGTGGCCGTCTGCAGCTGAGCCGCCTTGGGTGCAAAGGCCGCCAAAATCGGCCGAATCTGGTTGGGGTGAATGCTCCACATGCGGGTGTAGCCGTACTCACCGGCGGCCCGCTCGGCCGCCGCCTGCATCGCGGCCGCATCCGAAAATTCGGTGACCACGCAGTGCGAGGGCACCTTGCCGTGCGCATGGCAGGCCGCCGCAATCTCGAGCTTGGCGCGCACCACCAGCGGGTGGCTGAACTGCCCGCTCGAGCCCATGGCCTCATCGCCAATGGCCCCGTTGTGGCTGGAAATGAAATCCATCAGACCAAAGCTGATCGACTGCACCCGCGGATGGGCCGCGATGTCAAAGGCATAGTGCACCGCACGCGCCGACTCGAGCAGCACATGGATGGGCAGCTGCGCCGCCGCGCCGCCAAGCGAGCGCAAAGCCTGGTCGACCTGCTGCACATCGGCCACCGTCTCGACCTTGGGAATCATGAGGTGCGTGAGGCGATGGGCCGCCTGGCCTGCAATCACGCGCAGGTCGTCCGCAAAGCTGGGGTGGTCCACCGGATGGATGCGCACCGCCACCCGGGTCTGGGCATCTGCGGCCAGCGCCAGCTGCACCACCAGCGCCGCGTGTTGGGCCTCCGCCCCGACCGGCGCGCCGTCCTCGCAATCGAGCGTGACATCGAACACACAGGCGCCCAACTCGCGCGTGAGTTCGGCCTGCAACTGCAAGCTCTTGCGCATGCGCAGCTCGACGCCGCTGTAGTGGTCGCACACCGGCAGCGTGCCGGCAGCGGCCTGGGCGTCAAGCAGAACTTCGCGCGGGTGTCTCATCCTGGCAGGCCCTCGCGGGTCGGCTGCAGTGGCGTCACAGAAGGTGCGCCACGCCGGCCTGCTCGTCGGTGAGCTCCTTGAGCGTCTTGTCGATGCACGTCTGGCTGAAGGCGTCGATCGGCAGGCCCTCGACCACGGTGTACTGGCCATTGGCGCAGGTGACCGGAAAGCCGAACATCACATCCTTGGGGATGCCGTACCAGCCTTGCGAAGGCACGCCCATGGTGACCCAGCCGCCGTTGGTGCCCAGGGCCCAGTCGCGCATGTGGTCAATGGCGGCGTTGGCGGCCGAGGCCGCGGAAGACAGGCCACGGGCCTCAATGATGGCCGCGCCACGCTTGCCCACGGTGGGCAGGAAGACGTTGGCGTTCCACTCCTGGTCGTTGATCATGTCCTTGACCGACTGCCCGCCGATGGTGGCAAAGCGGTAATCGGCGTACATGGTGGGCGAGTGGTTGCCCCAGACGCACAGCTTTTGAATGTCGGCCACGGCCTTGCCGGTCTTGGCGGCAATCTGGCTGAGCGCGCGGTTGTGGTCCAAGCGCAGCATGGCGGTGAAATTGGTGGCCGGCAGATCGGGCGCCGACTTCATGGCGATGTAGGCATTGGTGTTGGCCGGGTTGCCCACCACCAGCACCTTGACGTTGCGCGAGGCCACGGCATTGAGCGCCTTGCCCTGGGCGGTGAAGATGGCGCCATTGATCGACAACAGCTCGGCGCGCTCCATGCCCGGGCCACGCGGGCGCGAACCGACCAGCAGGGCGTAGTCGGTATCTTTGAAGGCGGTCATCGGGTCCGAATGGGCTTGCATGCCCGCCAGCAGCGGGAAGGCGCAGTCGTCGAGCTCCATCATCACGCCCTTGAGCGCTTTCTGGGCTTTTTCGTCCGGGATCTCGAGCAGCTGCAAGATCACCGGCTGGTCCTTGCCCAGCATCTCGCCCGAAGCAATGCGAAACAGCAGGGCGTAACCGATTTGACCAGCAGCGCCAGTGACAGCGACTCGGACGGGTTTTTTCATGGGAAAAGCTCCAAAGAGGGATGAAACGGGTGGGTCGATCAAGCCCGGTTGCCCAGGGGCTGACCCAATGCGCGGCGCATTCTACGCGGGAAAACCCGCAAAGGTCAATTTGTCTTATGTCTTATATAAGAGATATGATGCGGCGACCCCGACCGATGCCCTCGCACCCACCCTGCTGCCATGGCCCCAACCGCCCCACCGACTGCCGACTCGGCCCACCCGAATGAGGCGGCCGCCCCGGCCTTCAGCCCGCTGTACCAGCAGATCAAGTCGCTGATCTTGCAAGCCTTGCAAGCGGGTCAGTGGAAACCCGGCGACCTGATTCCCAGCGAGATCGAATTGGCCGGTCGTTTTCGCGTCAGCCAGGGCACGGTGCGCAAGGCCATCGACGAGCTGGCGGCCGAGCATCTGCTGGTGCGGCGCCAGGGCCGCGGCACCTTCGTGGCCACCCATGCCGAGCAGCAGGTGCAATACCGGTTTTTGCGCTTGGTGCCCGACGCCGCTGATGCGGCCAGCCAGGGCCCGGCGCAGCGCAGCATCATCGACTGCAAGCGCCTGCGCGCACCGGCCGACGTGGCCCGCACGCTGGGCCTGCGCACGGGCGACGCAGTGCTGCAGGTGCGCCGGGTACTGGCCTTCCAGGGCGTACCGACGATCCTCGAAGACCTGTGGCTGCCTGGCAGCGCCTTCAAGGGCCTGACGGCCGAACGTCTGGCGGCCCACCAGGGCGCCATGTACGCGCTGTTCGAGACCGAGTTCGGCGTGCGCATGGTGCGCGCCGACGAGAGACTGCGCGCGCTGGCAGCCGATGAGGCGGCGGCCAAGTGGCTCCAAGTGAGCATCGGCACGCCGCTGCTGAGCGTCGAACGGGTGGCCTACACCTACCAGGACACGCCGATGGAGTTGCGCCGCGGGCTCTACCTGACCGACACCCACCACTACCGCAACAGCCTGAGCTGAAAGCGGCTGCAGTGCAAGCGACCCATGGCCACTGGCAAAGCCCCTAAAGCTGCGCAAACCCGTCAAGCCGGCTTCAAGGGCAACAAGTCGTTCTTGCCGAGCAAGCCTTGCGCCAGCTGCGGTTTGCCCATGACCTGGCGCAAGCGCTGGGCCAAAACCTGGGACGAGGTGCGCTACTGCAGCGACGCCTGCCGCCGCACCGGGCCCAAAGCACCATGACCACCCATCGCCTGATCTTGCTGCTGGGCGACCAGCTCGACGCGCAGTCGTCGGCCTTGTCGGACGTCGACGCCGCGCACGATGTGGTGCTCATGATCGAGGCGCAGGAAGAATCCACCCACGTGCGCTCCAACAAGCTGCGCACCGCGCTTTTTTTATCTGCCATGCGGCACTTTGCCCAGGAGCTGCGGGAGCGCGGCCTGAACGTGCACTACCGCAGCCTCGATGCGCACAACGACGCCAGCCTGGCCCAGGGTTTGCAGGCGGCTGTGGCGGCGCTTGAGCCCAAGGAAGTGATTGGCGTGGAGCCCGGCGACTTGCGCGTGCGCCACCAGATCGAGGCGGCGCTGCCACCCGGCGTGGGCCTGCAGTGGCGCCGCGACCGCCACTTTGCCTGCAGCCACGAGCGCTTTGCCCAGTGGGCCGGCCGCTCGCGTCAGTTGCGCATGGAGTTTTTTTACCGGCTCATGCGCAAGGAACACGGCGTGCTGATGGAGGGCAACGAGCCGGCCGGCGGCCAGTGGAATTTTGACAGCGAGAACCGGCGCGGTTTTGGCCGGGCCGGGCCGCAAAACCTGCCGCAGCCCCTGCGCTTTGCGCCCGATGCGATCACGCGCGAGGTGCTCGCCCTGGTGGCTCAGCGTTTTGCGCACCACCCGGGCGATCTGTCGCAGTTTGACTGGCCGGTCACGCGGGCGCAGGCGCTCGAGGCGCTGCAGGACTTCATTGCACACCGCTTGCCGCACTTTGGCGCGCACCAGGACGCCATGTGGAGCGGCATGCGCTGGGGCTGGCATGCGCTGCTGTCGAGTTCACTCAATCTCAAGCTGATCGAGCCGCTGGAAGTGGTGCGCTCGGCCGAGCAGGCCTGGCGCGAGCGCGGGCTCGATCTGGCCAGTGTCGAAGGCTTTATCCGCCAGATTTTGGGCTGGCGCGAGTTCATGCGCGGGGTGTATTTCCTGGACATGCCCGCCCTGGGCACGGCCAACCACTTTGAGCACCATCGGCGCCTGCCCGAGTGGTACTGGAGCGGGCAGACGCGCATGAACTGCATGCGCGAGTGCCTCCAGCAAAGCCTGGAGCTCGGTTACGCCCACCACATTCAGCGCCTGATGGTCACCGGCATGTTTGGCGTGCTGGCCCAAATCGAGCCGCAGCAGCTGTGCGACTGGTACCTGGCGGTCTATGTCGATGCGGTGGAATGGGTGGAGCTGCCCAACACCGCCGGCATGGCCCTGTTTGCCACCGGCCCGCGCTTTACCTCCAAGCCCTATGTGGCCAGCGGCGCCTATGTCGACAAGATGAGCAACTACTGCAAGGGCTGCAGCTACGACCCCAAGCGTCGCACGGGTGACAGCGCCTGCCCCATGACCACCTTGTATTGGCACTTTCTCAAGGGCCACGAGGCCGAGCTGGGAGCCAATCCGCGCACCGCCCTCATGGTCAAGAACCTGCAGCGCATCGAGCCCGAAGAAATGGCGCAAATCCAGGCCCACGCCCTCGAGCTGCTCGAGCGGATCGAGCAGTTGTAACCATGGTGTCAGCTTCGATTGCCTTACTCGGGGCCCCGGTGGCAAGGCTCCCCTGTCCGATGGGCCTGACCCCGTCGGCATGCCCGCCGACACACGCAGCCCGTCACTGCCATGCTGCGTTGCAATAGAATTTCACGTGGATCAGATTGTGTGATTAGGCAGTTACAGACTTCATAGAAAGCAAGACATGTCCGAACCAGCGTCGAACACGGCCCGCAAACGGCCCGAGTTCAGAAACATCAACGCCCTGACCGACCTGCCGAGCTACCGGCTCCCCGCCGCCGGCTGGGTCTCCATCTTGCACCGCGTCAGCGGCGTGCTGATGTTCATCCTGATGCCCTTCATCATCTGGATGTTCGACACCTCGATTTCTTCCGAGATTTCTCACTCGCGCTTTACCAGTGCCTTCACCGCTGGCATGCTGGGCCTGCCAGGCTTTGTCTGGAAGCTCGTGGCGCTGGCGCTGATCTGGGCCTACCTGCACCACCTGTGCGCCGGCATCCGCCACCTGCGCATGGACATCAACCACGGCGCGGTCGACAAGCGCTCGGGCGCCACATCGGCACGCGTGGTGCTGGCTTTGAGCCTGCTGCTGACCGCAGCGCTGGGTGCCAAGCTGTTTGGCCTTTACTGATCACGGACACAAGGAATCAAGCAATATGGCAGTCAATTACGGCTCCAAGCGCATCGTGGTCGGCGCGCACTACGGCACACGCGACTGGCTGGCCCAGCGCGTGACCGCGGTCCTGATGGCCCTGTTCACCCTCATCGTGCTGGCGCAGGTTCTGCTTAGCCCAGGCCCGGTCACCTACGACAGCTGGTCGGGCATCTTCGCGCCGCAGCTGATGAAGACGCTGACCTTTGCCGTCATCATCGCCCTGCTCTACCACGTCTGGGTGGGCATGCGCGATGTCTTCATGGACTACATCAAGCCGGTGGGCATCCGTCTGAGCCTGCAGGTTTTCACCATCCTCTGGCTCGTCGGCTGCGCCGGCTGGGCCATTCAAGTGCTCTGGAGATTCTGATGACCGCCACCTCCAAACTCCCCAAGCGCAAGTTCGACGTCATCATCGTCGGCGCCGGCGGCTCGGGCATGCGAGCCTCGCTGCAGCTCGCCCGCGCCGGCCTGAACGTGGCTGTGCTGTCCAAGGTTTTCCCCACCCGCTCGCACACGGTGGCCGCGCAAGGCGGCATCGGCGCCTCGCTGGGCAATATGAGCGAGGACAACTGGCACTACCACTTCTACGACACCGTCAAGGGCTCGGACTGGCTGGGCGACCAAGACGCGATTGAATTCATGTGCCGCGAAGCGCCCAAAGTGGTCTACGACCTCGAGCACATGGGCATGCCCTTTGACCGCAACCCCGACGGCACCATCTACCAGCGCCCCTTTGGCGGCCACACCGCCAACTACGGCGAAAAGCCCGTGCAGCGCGCCTGCGCCGCGGCCGACCGCACCGGTCACGCCATGCTGCACACGCTTTACCAGCAAAACGTCAAGGAAAAAACCAACTTCTTCGTCGAGTGGATGGCGCTGGACCTGATCCGCGACGCCGACGGCGATGTGGTGGGCGTGACCGCCCTGGAGATGGAAACCGGCGAGGTCTACATCCTGGAGGCCAAGACCACGCTGCTGGCCACGGGCGGCGCCGGCCGCATCTTTGCCGCATCGACCAATGCCTTCATCAACACCGGCGACGGCCTGGGCATGGC
>JAIXWZ010000098.1 GCA_027491035.1 Comamonadaceae bacterium
CGTTTCTTTGAAGCGCCCGAGCGGGTCGAATACCGCGCCGGCACCTTCTTCCAGTTCGGTGAAGGCACCAAGGCCTCGGCCTACACGCGCAATCTGCCGCAGACCCTGACGGCCGACACCATCATCCTGGAGACCGGTAGCACCCTGTCGATGACCGGCGTGCTGCAGGCCAACCGCCTGCTTGAGTTGGTGGCCGGTGAAGACTTGATTCTCAGCGGCACCATTGCGCTCAAGTCTTCGCGCTACGACGGCAGCTCGCCTGTGTCCGCCGGCATGATCGACGAGGTGATGCTCAAGGCCAAGGGCCAGCGCGATGTGCTCAAGGCCTTTGACTTCACCGGTGATGGCGATACGCTCGACAGCGTCAGCGAGGCCAAGGCTGGCATTGACTTCAACGAAGACGGAGATTTCAACGACCAGATCCAGGAGTCGGCTGTGGCCACGCCCACCGGCTTCATCAACGTCGACACCAACAACCTGCCGGCCAGTGAGTTCCAGATCCGAGCGCTGCGGGATATTTACATCGATCTTGAGGAGCCGGACGCGGCGGTGCGCAACTGGACGCTGTCGGGCTATGTGGGCGGCTTGGCCGGCTTCGATCCTGCAAAGAACGTCACCATCCGGATCGAGGGGGCCTTGGCAGTCAAGGGTGGCATCGTCTCGGCCACCACCCAGTCCGGCGGGCCCGATGGCGTGCTGTCGCTGCGGGCGGCCTCGATCACCTCTGATGGCGCTTCGGTCTTCATGGCCCGCGACCTTCAGGTTGACGTGCAGGGCGGGGCGCTGCTTAACACCCTGGTCGATACCCTGACGCTCGATTCTCGCGTCGGCGGCCATGTGCTGATCAACGAGGCCACTGCGCTGACCGTCGATCGCATGGTGGTCAACGACGGCCGTATTGAAATCACCTCGGGCGGCGACCTCAGGCTGCGCGATGTGCGCAATGTGGCTGACAGCGACGACATCACGCTCAAGTCGGGCGCCAACCTCTACGTCGACAGTGTCGAGGCCGGCACGGCCGTGGGCGCGCTCAAGACCGGTGGCATTGTCACGCTCGATGCCAAGGGCACGATCTACGAGTGGCAGGCGCTCAAGTCCTTGTTTGCCAGCAACACCACCACTGCCTCGGCGGGGGTGGCTCAGGGTCAAACCAGCGTGCTGGGCTTTGACAGCCAGGCCGAGCTGACCCAGGTTGCTGCGGCCACTTGGGTCACCTTGGGCATGGAACACAAGCCTGGCGGCACCGCCAGGGCGCTCATCACCGGCGACGTGTACCGGGTGCAGATCAACGGCACGAACTACGATCAGACCGTGAACGCCTCGTCCACCTGGTCGACCTTGCTGGGCAACTTCAAGACCCAGATCGAGGCCGCGCTGGGTGGCTCAGGCGTCACAGTAAGCTTCAATGCCGGCGCCCGGACCTTGCAGGTCAATGCCAGCAGCGAGACGCAGGCCGCCACCGTGTCGGCATCTCTGGCCCAGTCGGGCTCGACCACGGTTGCACTGGGTGTGTCGCGCGCGCAGGTGACGGCGCTGACCTACCAGGGGCGTGAACTCACAGTGGGCGATACCTACAGTGTGCGCATTGGCTCCACGACCTACTCGGCCCCGATGGTCACGAGCAGCACCACTTGGGCCTCGCTGCTCCAGGGTCTGGTGTCAGCGGCAGCCGCCTCTGGCAAGACCCTGAGCTATTCGGCCGACTCTCGCAAGCTGGTCGTTCAAGGCACCCAGGAGTTTGCCGTCTCCGGCTCGGTGAACCATGCGGTTGAGGTGGGCAACGAGTACGCGGTGCAGATCGACAACCGCCGCTACGCCGCCGTCGCCGATGCAAACGACGACTGGACCAGCGTGCTGGCAGAGCTCGAAGCCAAGATCGAGGCGGGCGAAAGCGCGCTGCTGTCGATGGCTGTAACGGTTGATGTTGCGCAGCGCCAATTGACGCTTGCTGCGGGCACGGTCAACAAGGCCTTCCAGCCCTCGGGCTCTATTTTGTACGGTGCCTATGACCAGAACTCGGCCGACGTGTATGGCTACCAGGTCAAGGTGCTGGGCACCACCTCCAGCGCCTTCGAACTGACGTCAAGCTCCAGCAGCAGTTTGACCATTGGCACCGGGACGAAGAACCTCACGTTGGGGTCGGCGCCGGTCAACTCGTCGTCGGTCGCTGGCCAGCTGAACATCGGCCAGTGGGTCACCTTGACCAGCGGCACCCATGTGATGGCTGGAACGGTGATCTCTTACAACAGCAGCACGCGTGCCTTGTCGCTCGATGTGGAGAGCGTCACCGGCAGCGGTACTGCTGCCTCGTGGACGGTGGCGAGCAAGGGCATGGTGGTGCTGACCGACCCGACCGTGCGCGGCACTGGCAACGAGTTCGAGGTGCGCTACATCGATGGTGACCGTGGCCTGGCCACGGGTGCCACGACGGTCACCCAGATCGGTGCGTTTGCCACCTCGACCGGCTCTCAAACCACGGCCCAGTCGGTTTCGACACCGGCCGGCGCGGTGCAGCAACAAGTCTCGGTGGTGACCTTCCCACGGACTTTGGGTGCGGGCCTCGAATACCGCTTCACGGTCACAGGCAGTGACAACGTGCTCCGAACCTACGCGGTCGAGCCCGGTGTGGGCGGCATTGCTGCCGATGCTGATTGGACGGCCGTGCTCAATGAGTTCAAGAGTCAGATTGATGCCCACTCTTTGATCACCGCGTCTTTCTCGGCGGCAACGCGCGAGCTGACCTTGACCGCTGTGGCGGCCAACACCGCCTTCACCGTGGGCGCTTTGAGCGAGCGGCGTTCGACCACCACGCCGGTGCTCAATGCGGTGGAGGACGCAGGTTCAAATGCGATTCAAAATGCGGGCACTGGCGGCGTCCAGCGCAATGATCTGGAGTTTGCTGGCGCCACCCCCAGCAGCGGTGCCGAGTATGCGGTGATCGTCAATGGCAACCGCTACGCCACCCAAGTGGGCACCAACCAGTGGATCAACCTCAGTGGCGTGGCGTCCGAGCAGGTGCGTTTGAGCGCCGGCTCGACCGTGGCCGCGAGCCAGTCGCAGAGGTTGGACTTTGGTGGTTTGAGTTTTGGCAGTCTGACTGGGGTCGCGCTGACCCTGGGGGGCACGACTTACACCGTCACGATTTCGTCGACATCGGACACGGCTGCGGAATTGGCGGCCAGTTTTGAGACGCTGATCGACGCAGCCACGGCCACTTCGGGGTACTCGGCGTCCGTGGGCACGGGTGGGTCCGCAGGCGTGCTGACCATCGTCCATGCCACCGCCGGCAGCTTTGTCACGGCTGCCACGCAGACCTCTGGCAGCACCACGGCCATTGCTGGATCGAACTTCTCCCGGGTCATCGACTTGACGGGCTTGTCAGTCAAGACGGGGCTGACCTATGCGGTCAGCATCGGCAGTGAGGTGTTCCGGCATGCGGTCAGCGCCACCACCACGGCCGATCAATTGGCCACCGCCTTGGCCGGGTTGATCGACGCATCGGCCAATTTCGTCGCCAGCGCCAGCAGCGGTGTGATCACGGTATCGTCCGGCGCGGCTCTTGCTGCCATTGCGCTGTCGAGCGAGGTGCCGAGTCTGGGCGAGGTCGTGCTCACGCAAGGCGAAAAGACAGGCGCGCCGACCATGCTGGCTTTGACCGAGCTGGCCGTGGTGGAGGGCGTGAGCTACAGCTTGAAGGCCGGCGCGCACACCGGGGTCGTGACGGCGGCCAACGGCGAGACTGTCAGCACCCTCGCAGGCAAGCTGGTCAGCGCGCTCAACACCGCGGCAGGCTCGACCGTGGCCTCGGCGCAGAGCATCACCGTAGCCACCAGCTGGGCCTCGGTCCTGGGTGAACTCGAGCGGCAGATCGAGGCCGGTGAAGCCATCGGCGCAGCCGTCGATTTGACCCTGCCCAAGTTGACCCTGACCTCGACCGACAGCAACAAATCGTTCTCGATTGATGCACTGGGCGCCGACCCCGATGACCGATTCACCGCTCTCGGGACCAACCCCTTGACCCTGGCGGCCAGCGGCATCAAGCAGGTCTCCGAGTTGAGCCTCGCACCCGGCGTGAGCGTGGCCTCCGGCGACGTCTACACCCTGGTGTTGACGGACAACAGCGGCGTGGTGCACCGCTACCCGGTGGCGTCCGATTACCGGGCCAACACGCCGGTGGCGCAGCCGACTTCGACCAACACGCAGCAGGCCTCAAGCAGTCTCAAGCAGATTGATGAGTTCAGCCTGGGCGGGGCGGCCGATGCGGGCGCCACCTACAAGATTTTCCTGACCACGGCCTCGGTCGACGTCAGTGCCAACTCGTTCACGGTCACCGAGTTCGACTACACGACCGTGGCCGCCAGTGCAGACGCCAACGCCGTACTGACCAACCTGCGCGACCAGATCAACGCCCAAAGCCTTGCAAGCGGCAGATTCGTGGATGCCGCGGTGTCAGGCGGCAAGCTGGTGCTCACCAGCGTGGCCAATGGCACCGAATTCGTCTCCAGCGGCCGCGCGTATCCGGGATCGACGAGCGGCGAGGGCACGGCCAGCCTGGCCCTGACTTTCGACAACATCACGCTCAGCGCGGGCCAGGTGATCAATCTCGTGCTGGGCTGGACAGCAAGCGGAACCAAGACCAGCAATACGGCCAGCTACACCGTGGGCGCGACAACCACTTGGGCGGCGGTGCTCGATGGCATCAAGGCGGCGCTGCCCTCGGGTCTCACGTCCACCAATGACAGCGCCGCCCGCAAGATGACCATCAGCGGCTCGGGCGTCTCGGCGCTGGAGTTGCGCAGCCTGTCCATCTACCAAGACAAGGTGCGCACCGCAGCCGAGGTGCTGAGTGAACTGGCGTCGGTGGTCAATGCTGACAGCAGCAACGGCTTGGTGGCCACGCTCGACAGCGCCCGTCGCGCGCTGGTGTTCGAGGCCGATCTGGCCAACAAGCCTTTTGCCATCGCAGGCCTGACGCTCAAGAACAGCACCACGGTCAGCGACGACGGCTTTGCGCTGACCGACCCGGTCAGTGTGTCCAAGCAGGTCAACCGCGTTGAATTTGGCAACGTGACCCTTGCGGCCAACCAAAGGGTGAGCCTGACCATCACGCCCACCAACAATGCGCACGGCGCAGCCAAGACCGTCTCGTTCGATACCGATTCCAACCCGACTTGGGCCGAGGTGCTCGGGGGTCTGGAGACGGCCATCGAGGCGCCCAGCGGTTCCCCGGCGGTGGACTCCTTTGCAACCGCCACTTATGACGACACGGCCCGGACCTTGACCATCACGGCCCGCAACGACAACCAAGCCTTCACCATCTCGGGCGTGACGGTGGTTGATGTGGTGGTGACCTCAGCGGCCAATGTTGCGGGCGCCGTCACCACGTCGACTGCAGCCGGCACCAGTTCAACCCAGGTCGCTTCGGTGGTCGTGCCGGGCGGCGCCGGT
Organism: Comamonadaceae bacterium; assembly: GCA_027491035.1. Lineage (GTDB taxonomy): Bacteria > Pseudomonadota > Gammaproteobacteria > Burkholderiales > Burkholderiaceae_C > Polaromonas. The sequence goes on from JAIXWZ010000098.1 coordinate 5,449, forward strand.
GCGCCGGGATCGGCGGCTGAGTACAGCGTCACGCTCAACGGCACCAAGCATGCGGTGAAGGCGGGCGATGTGGTCAACAGCCTGACCGTGAGCAACACCTGGGCCGGCGTGCTCGCGGCGCTGGAGTACAAGCTTGAATCGACCGGTTTGGTCCATGTCACGCGCGATGACAGCACGCAGACCCTGACTTTGCAGGCCACTGCAGCGAACACCGAGTTCACAGCCTCTGCGGCCAAGCGCGACACCGCGCTGGGCTCACCGTCGAACCCGCTGCCTGTGGCCGGCGACTATGTGCTCATCATCCCCGACCGCTCGGGTGGCGACTTCGGCATGGCGGCCGCCGACAGTCTGACGATTGTGGCGCTGCCGACCAATCGGGGTGAGTTGATCAATCTGCGCGCCGGTGCAGACGATACACCCAGCGGCGACAGCGACCTGGTGGTGGTTTCGCCCATCAACGTCGGGCGGGGTTCTGGCGGCGGCAGCGTGGAACTGCGGGCCAGCGGCGGCGTGACGCTGGGCGGACAGGTCACGGCCGAGTCGCTCGTGGTTCATGTGGGCGGCGACCTGAGCCTGACCACCGATGTGGGCGCCATGGCCATCATCATGACCCGCGCGGGTGACCTGACGGTGGTGCAGGCCGGTGCCCTGAACCTGACCTCGCTTCAGATTCTTGGTGGCGGTGATGTGGCCGTCGTCGCCGATGGCAACATCAACATCGGCACCATCACCGGCGTGGCAGGCAACATCACCCTGACCTCCAAGACTGGCGGCATCAACATCACCTCGCTGGCTTCGGGCGGCGATGTGACGCTCAGCGCCGTGGCCGGCGGCATCATGCTGGGCTCGCAAACCTGGAATGCGGTCTCGCAGACCTGGGCCACCTCCACGGTGGAGATGGATTCGATCGCCATCACCGCCAAGGACGCGATCACGATTTACGAGCTCGATGATCTGCGGATCGAGCAATTGGTCAGCACCGACGGCGATGCGGTCAAGGTGGTGGCCGGCGGCCTGCTCACCCTTGACGGTGCGATCACGGCCACAGGCGCCAATGCGGTGGAGTTGACCACGACGGGCAGCACGTCGGCCATCGTGCTCAACCAGGCCGTTCGCAGCACCAGCGGCGCAGTGACGCTGACTTCGGGTGGGGCCATGACGCTGGGCGCCAGCGGTGACATCACTTCGACCAGCGGCAATGTGCGCCTGGACAGCGGTGGCGCGCTGACCATGACGGGCGAGACCGAGATCAATGCCGGCAGCGGCACACTGACCATCGAGGCCGATGGGCAGATCATGCTGGGCAAGCTGCGCAGCACCAACAGCAGCAACCTGGGCATCACCTCGGGCAAGATCATCGATGCCGCCGAGGGCAGCATCGACATCATTGCGCAGACTGCGCAGCTGGTGATCCAGGCTGTCGGCGGCATCGGTTCGCTCGACAACCCGATCGAGATTGACGTGGCCTCGCTCGATATTCGCAATTCGGGCAGCGGTGACATTGGTCTGGTCGAATCGGGCACGATGCTGATCAACCGTCTGGAGCAGACCGGTGGCGCGGCGTCTTTGTCCACCACGGCGGGCACGGTCACCGTGGCCGGGGCGGCTTCGGCCAGCGGTAACTTGACGATTACTGCTGGTGGAGCGGGCAGTGCGATGGTGGTCAATGCACCGATCACCTCGACCGCTGGGACTGTCACGCTCGCTGTGGATGGTGCCAATTTGAGCCTGGCCAGCAGCGTGACCGGGGTCAACGTCAGCCTGACGCTGTCCAATGGCAGTCTGGTCAATGCAGGGCTGATCACCACGGCCGACGACGGCCGGGGCACCAATCGGTCCTATAAGGACAACTGGCTGACCAAGACGGTCAACGGCTCGCCCGCATTTGACCCGGAAATCCAGTGGCTGATGTCGCGTGGCTACGCCACCACCGAGGTGGCCACCGGCAAGATTGTGGTCAGCGGTCTGGAGGCCTACCAGGAGGCCAACCACCTGGCCAATGGCACCATCTTGCGCCAGGCCTATGGGCCCTTTATCAAGGCCACCGGGACGGGTAACGTCAACGATCCGCAGGGCGGCGTGCGCATCGCCGTCAAGGGCACGATCGGCCAGCCGGCCGCTGGTTTTGATTTGTCGCCGGGCTCCATCATGCTCAACGGCATCACGCTCAACACCTCGAGCAGCGACCGTGGCGCCATGTACATGCTGGCCACCGACACGATTTTGGTGGAATCGCTGGGCCAGTCGAGTGCCGACAAGGTCGCCACCAATGCCAGCAAGGGCGGAGAGACCGCGCTGTACGCGCTCAACGGCACGCTCAAGACCCTGGGCATGCTCGATGCCAACGGCGAATCGGTCGATCTGGGCGGCTTTGATGTGGACATCCGCGCGGCAGTGCGCAGCCCCGATGGTGCGCTGTCGCTGACCAACCGCAATCTCAGCGGCACCATGGTGTTTGGTGATTCCGCCATCGTTGGCGCCTACCAGGTCGATCCGAGCGAATTGGCCTTGCTGCGGCCGGGCTTCTCGCAGATCACGATTGGCGATGACTTCAGCAGCAACCAGATCGTTTTTGGCTCCACCACCGACACCAGCGCATCGGAGATCGTCTTCCGCGACGATGTGTCGATCAACAACCCGGTGGTGGGCGGTCAGATCCAGCTCAACCAGTCGGTCACGGTCAGCGGCAATTTGCGCATCAAGGGATCGGGCTTTACCACCTACTGGAACCAGAACGCGCTGGTCTCGGTCACCGACACCCTTTCACTCGACGATTCGCTCATCCTCACTGGCCATGTGACGGCCGTGGCCGGCTCCGACGGCTCGGGCGACGTGATTTTGGGCGGTCAGTCCTGGCACATCATCAACGGCGACAGTCAGACCGGCGCCGACAGCCTGACGGTCAAGGCGCCGGGCAATGTGACCTTCATGGGCCGCATTGGCTTTGCCGAGCCGGGACAGACCCTGCATCCGCAAGATCCGTTTGAAGGCTTGAGCGTGGCCGGTGTCGAGGTCAGCCCGGGTGTCTTCAACTTGCCCGACGACGTGACCTTTGAGGGCGAGGTGATCCTGCAGGGCGATATGACCCTGCGCGCTGCGGGCACCGTGCGTTTTGCCCAGAGCGTCAACATTCAGGGCGGCAACCTCACCATCTTGGGGGCCGAGCGCGTCATCTTCGACGGCGCGCTGGCGGTCAACCCGGTCAGCGGCGTCGGTGGCAATATCGTCATCGAAGCCAACGAGATCGACTTCCTGGGCGGCAGCCAGTCGGTCAGCAGCGCCGGCGGCCAACTGACCCTGCGCTCGACCAGCTTGGGTCTGGGCTATGAGGTCGGCGATCCGCCTTATTCGGACCCACAGCGCCTGAACCTGTCTTCGCGCGACCTGATGGCCCTGGTCGATGGCTTTGGCCAGATCGTCATCGGCCATGTTCAGGGTGGCCATGCGGTCAGCGGCGCGGCAGAGGTGCGCATCGGTTCGCACACTGCGTCTACTGCGCCCTTGTTCTGGGACAACTTGGCCGTCTATGGTGGCTCCATCGTGGTGGCCGATATGCCTGCCAGCCCCGATTTCTTCCTGCAAGTGGCCGGCTCCATCACGCTCGATGCGGTCAACAACATCACGCTGCAAAACCGCATCGAAGCTGGTTTGGGCACGCCCGATGACGTCACGCTGTATTCCGCGCAAGGCTTGGTGCTGCAGAGCAACGCCGTGGCCAGCCTGGGCGACGGCGTGGCCAGCGAAGCGCTGGTGGCCGATACGCTGACCGTGCGCACGGCCGCAGGCGCCGACCTGCGCTTCCTCGATGTCAACGAGGTCCAGGCCACCAACGTGAGCAGTGGTGCGGTGGTGCTCACCCAGCTGGCGGGGGCCGGCCAACTCAATGTCAAGCAGATTTCTCAGGTGGGCACTGGCGCGGTGCAGGTCGGTACCACCGATTCGAGCCTGCGCATCTTGTCGGCAGCCGAGGGCGGCTTGGGCGTGCTCAGCGCCGGCGCCGGCTCGGTCAGCCTGCTGGCGCGCGGCAGCAGCAGTGACGCTCTGATCGGCAGGACGGTGACCCTCAACGGCGGCGCCCTGACGATCGAGGCGGGCCAGGATGTGGTGCAAAGCGCTGCGCTGAGCAACACCAACGGCCTGATCCGGGTGCATGCGCTGGGCCGCGATGCGCTGCTTCAGGCGGGGGTTTCGAGCGATGGCTTCATCGAAGTCAGCGCGGCGCGCGATCTGACGCAAAGTGACGGCCAGGCCTTGCTGGCGGTGGGCTCCAGCGGGTTCGGCGCGGCCAATCTGTTTGCCGGGCGCAACCTGACCATCAGCCGCTTGCAGGCCGATAGCGGCGCTTTGCTGGAGGCCACCACCGGCTCCATCGTCAACGGCCTGAGCAGCAACCTCAACGACAGGGCCGGTGCGGCCAGCTCCGACAACCTGATCGTGCGCAACGCGGCCGTGGTGCTGCGGGCGGCCACAGGCATCGGTAATGGCGCCCAGCATCTGCGCACCGAGGTGGCCGAGCTGGCCTTGTCCAACCAGGGCAGCGGCGGCGCCTTCATCACCGAGCGCAATGGACTGGCCCTCAAGGGCACCCACGGCAGCGGTAGCAACGCCGTCGATGTCTCGGCAAGCAGCCTGAGCAGCGATGCCGACGCCGCTGGCGCTTTGGTGGTGATGGCCACCCAGGGCACGATCGAGGTGGAAGGCCCGGTCAGTGCGTCGGGCAATGTGCTGCTGCAAACCCTGCAGGCCGGTCAGGATGTCGACATCAAGTCCGACATCACCAGCACCAGCGGCAATGTGATGGTGCGCTCGGCCGCTCAGGTGGAGGTGTTCGATGCGCTGGTGGCCAACTATGCGCCCACCATCAAGACCGACGGCGTGGGCCGCTCCATCGTGGTCGCTGCGGCCACGCATGTGGTGATGCAGGTCGATGCGCAGTTGGTGGTCAACGACGGCGAGGTGTGGGTTCAGGCCGTGTCGGGTGATCTGACGGTGGGCATTGTGAAAACCGGCGCAGCGGGCTCGGCGCGCTTGCAGGCCGGCGGCGCCATCATTGACGCGCAAGCCGACGACTCACAAGAGCAGCGCGAGGCCAATTTGGTGGGCGGTCAGTTTGAATTGATCGCGGGCACCGGCATCGGCAGCAGCAGCCGCGTGCTGGAGACCGAGGCCGTTCAATTGGGCATGAATCTGACGGCCGGCAATGTCTACCTGCGCGAAGTCGATTCCTTGCAGCTTGGCGGCCTGGCGGTCAGCAGCCCGGTGTCGGTCTCGACGGCCGGCGTGGGCACCGCGGCGGCTTTGAGCGCGATGGGCGCGATGCAGTCGCCCGGCGTGCTCGTGCTTGACCTGGGCACCCGCACCAGCCACAGCCTGAACCTGGCCTCCGAATTGACGGTGCAAGGGCATGTGCTGCTGCAGGCCAGCGGCGCCATCGACCTCGATGCCGGTCTGGCCAGCACCGCGGGCGCTTTGAGCGCACTGGCCGGAACCTCGTTGGACATGGGCACCGGCGTGCTGGTGCGCTCGGTCAGCAACACGGTGGACCTGGCCGCCGGTACCGGCTCGCTGACCATGGCGGCCAATGCCAACGTGCAGGCCAGCACCACGGCGCGTTTGGCGGCCGGCGACGACATGGCGCTTGGACGGGTGACGGCCACGGCGGCGAGCATCAACGCCACGGGCCAGATCAGCGACGCCAAGGCGAGCACAGCCACCACCTTGAACGTCGATGCCGGCGCGCTGCGCCTCAATGCAGCCGGCGCGGGCAGCGCCAGCAACGCCCTGGAGCTGGGCGCGGTGGTGCTTTCGTCGCAGACGGGGGCCGATGGTCTCTTCATCAGCACGCAGGCGGGCGCCAACCTGGGCAGCACTTCGACCATGACGGTCAACCGGGTGGGCCTCAATGGGGTCACGCTGACGGCTGTGACCGACGGGACGCAAGCCGGGATCAGCAGCACCGGCGATCTGGGCTGGAGCCATGGCAGCACCAGCAGCGACCACCTTGTGCTCAACACGAACATCAACACCAGCGCCACTGCGCAGCTGAGCAGCAGCGGCGATTTGCGCGTGGCCAGTGGCGTGACGATCAGTGCGACCGAAGGCATCCGCATGGCCAGCGGCGCCGATCTGCAGCTGCGGCAAGTGCAAGCCAGCTCGGGCGTGGTGGTGCTCGATGTGGCCGACGAATTGATCGACTTGGGCACGGGTACCGATGTCACGGCCGAGGGCCTGCTCATTCGAGCCGCAGGCGCTGTGGGCAGCGCGGGCCAGGCCCTGACGGTGCAGGTGGACACGCTGGCCCTGCAAGCTGGCGCAGCCTATATTCAGGAAACCAATGCTCTGACCATCGGCTCAATCCAGGCCTTTGGCATCACCGTCGATGGGCTTGAGTCCAGTGGTGCCGTTGTGCTCTCCAATGCCAGCGGCGATGTGCGGGTGGAGCGCATTGCGGCCAGCGGCCAGAGCGTCACGCTCACTGTGGCCGGTGCGCTGCTCGATGGCGATGCGGCCAGCGACAGTGTCGATATCACGGCCGGCAGCTTGAGCGTGACAGCGGCCAGCGTGGGCACGGCCGCCCATGCGCTGGAGACGGAAGCGGTCAGCCTGAGCCTGAACACCGGCACGGGCGCAGCCTTCCTGAGCGAGGCCAGCGCCTTGACCTTGAGCAGCGTGACCAGCGGCGCTTTGAGTTTGAGCGCAGCCGGCAGCGTGGTGGCTCAAAGCGTGACCGCCAGTGGCGCCGTCAGCCTGACGGTCACGGGTGCGGGCAACAGCCTGAGCGTGGTGGATGTGACGGCCAGCGGCCAGAGCGTCACGGTCAACGTGGCCGGCGCGCTGCTCGACGGCGACGGTGGGGGCGACAACGCCGATATCACCGCCGGCAACCTGAGTGTGACTGCAGGCAGCGTGGGCACGAGCGCCAATGCCCTGGAGACCGAAGCGGTCAGCCTGAGCCTGAACACGGGGACCGGTGCGGCCTACGTCAGTGAGGCCAGCGCGCTGACAGTCAGCAGCGCCACCACAGGTATCTTGAACCTGAGCGCAGCCGGCAGCGTGACGCTGCAGACGGCGGCGGCCAGCGGCGCGGTGCAGATCACGGTGACCGGTGCAGGCAACAGTTTGACCGTGGGCGCTCTCAATGCCGCCGTCCAAGACGTGACGCTCAATGTTGCGGGCGCGTTGATCGATGGCGACACCACGTCCGACAACGTGGACATCACCGCCGGCAGCCTGAATGTGACGGCGGCCAGTGTGGGTACGAGCGCCAACGCGCTGGAGACCGAAGCGGTCAGCCTGAGCTTGAGCACCGGCACGGGCGCAGGGGCAGGCGCGGCCTATCTGAGCGAGGCCAGCGCCCTGACAGTCAGCAGCGCCAACACCGGCGTCCTGAGTCTGAGCGCTGCCGGCAGCGTGGTGGCCCAGAGTGTGACGGCCAGCGGCGCGGTCACGCTGACGGTGACGGGCGCGGGCAACAGCCTGAGCGTCGCGGATGTGGTGGCCAGCGGCCAGAGCGTGACGGTCAACGTCGCCGGCGCGCTGCTCGACGGCGACGGCTCGTCGGACAGCGTGGACATCACTGCCGGCAGCCTGGGAGTGACGGCGGGCAGTGTGGGCACAAGCGCCAATTCGCTGGAGACCGAAGCGGTGAGTCTGAGCCTGAACACGGGGACCGGTGCGGCCTACATCAGTGAGGCCAGTGCGCTGACGGTCAGCAGTGCCACCACAGGTGTCCTGAACCTGAGCGCA
>JAIXWZ010000030.1 GCA_027491035.1 Comamonadaceae bacterium
TCACCGACATGGGTTTTGACGTGGTGGCCAGCAGCCCAGAGGCCTACGGCAGAAAGATCCGCCAGGAAATCGATCTGTGGAGCAAGATCGTTCGGGACAACCAGATCAAGGCCGACTGAAAACTTCAAGCTCAGAGCGGTCCCCAGCGGCCCGGGGCCGCTCAAGCCCCAGAGAGCCGCCGCTCAATCCACCTTGGCGCCGCTGATCTCGACCACGCGTCGCCACTTTTGCAGGTCCTGGCGCAGATAAGCCGGGAAGTCGGCGGAGCCCATGCCGATGATCTCAGTGCCATCGGACTGCACCTTGTCGCGAAAGCTGCTGTCAGCCAGCGCCTTTTGGATTTCCTGATCGATGCGCCGGGCCATGTCGGCCGGGAACTTGGCCGGCGCGAGAACGCCGAACCACGACACCACCTCAAAGCCGGCAAGGGTGTCGGCAATGGCCGGCACGCCAGGCAGAGCCGGATTGCCCTTGGGGCCCGTGACGCCCAGTGCGCGGATCTTGCCGCTTCTGACCAAAGGCACGGCCGTCGAGAGCGTCGGAAACCCCATGAGCGCCGAGCCGCCCATCACGGCCGTGATGATTTCTGGCGCGCCGCGGTAAGGCACATGCACCACATCGACGCCGGCGGTGGCCTTGAACAGCTCGGCGCAAAGGTGCGCGCCACTGCCGTTGCCGCCCGAGGCGTAATTGAACTTACCCGGATTGGCTTTGAGCGTACGCACCAGATCGGGCACCGACCGATACGGTGAGTCGGCCTGCACGATCAGGCAGTGCGGCATGGCATAGGTCAAGTGAACCGGGGTGAAGTCAGCCACAGGGTCGTAAGCGACCTTGCGATACAGCGCAGGGTTGATGGACAAGCTGCTGGTGCCCAGCCCCAGGGTGTAGCCGTCCGGTGCCGCTCTGGCGATGGCCTCAAGTCCGATGTTGCCGCCCGCGCCGCCCCTGTTTTCGATGACCACCGACTGGCCCAAGGCGCCGGTCAGGCGCTCGGCCAGACCTCGGGCAATCACGTCGGGCGCACTGCCCGGGATGAAAGGCACGATCAATTTGATCGGCTTGCTGGGCCAGGCCTGGGCCGATGCAGGCAAGGCACCCCCAAGCACAGACAGACAGGCCGCCGACTTCAAAAATTCACGCTTGAGCATGGGTGCACTCCTGGGTTGGTTTTTCAGTTGTAGGCCGCGGCCGTACCCGGGGCCGGCGTGAAGCCCAGGTCGCCACGGGCCAGGGCTGCCTCACGCCCGCCGTAGCTCATGAGCAGTTGCTCTTGCCTGGCCTTGGCCCGGCGGTCGACCTCGTGCGGATCGAGGTGCTGGAGCAAAAGACTGTGGCACTGACGCAAGCGCTCGGCATGGCCCGGATCGGTTGCCAGATCGTTTAGCTCTTCTGGGTCCAGTTCAAGATCAAACAGCTGCGGCGGATGGTCGGTGTAATGACAGTACTTCCAGCGGCCTGTGCGCAACATCGTGGCCCCGCCTGTCGATCCGATGGCATGGTACTCAGACAGCACCGGCCTGCTGGGCACGTCGCCACCGGCAAGGTCGACCAGGCAATGGCCACTGGCCTGCGGCAACTTGGGCGCGCCGGCAGCCTTGAGGAGGGTCACCGGGATGTCGACATGGCTGACCGGCTCTCGCACCACGGCACCGGCCGCCACCGGCGCGCCGGCCAAAATCAAGGGCACGCCAGCCGACTCTTCGTAGAGGGTCGATTTGCCCCACAGGCCGCGCGCACCCAGGTTGTCGCCGTGGTCGCTGGTGTAGATGACCAGGGTATTTTGAGCCAAGCCCAGGCGCTCCAAGGCATCGAGCACCCGGCCCATCTGCTCGTCCATATAGCTCACCAGGCCGCAGTAGCCTGCCAGGGCCTTCTGGACATCAGCCTTCGAGTGAAAATGGCTGTCGTAGTCGACCACACGCGCATATTCATCGGTGAAGGGGTGATGCGGCCGCTCGTGCTGGGCGTAACGCTTGGGCCAAGGCAGATCCATGGCCGCGTAATGGTTGAACCACCGCTCGGGCGCCGTCAACGGGAAATGGGGCGCCACCATGGAGACGAACAAGGTCCAGGGCTTGGAATCGTTCTGCCCTGCCCTGTGCTGGAGCCACTGACAAGCGGCCGTGGCAATCTGGCCATCGTATTGCGTGTAGGTGGACTCGCCCGGCCCGGCCAGCTTGGCCATCTTGTCGCCACCCTTGCGCACCGGAATGTTGTGGCGCACCAGCCCCTTGACGTCCCCAATGCCGTCGATGATGTGCATGGGCAAGATTTCCTCGCTCCAGCCATGGTCGTCGCCGGGTCGACCCCGAAAATGCAGTTTGCCGATCGATGCCACGCGGTGACCGGCTTGCCGCAGCACATGGTGCCAGCTGGGAAGCGAGCCGTCATAGGCGTCGGCGTTGTCCCAGAACCCGACTTCGTGCACGTAACGACCGGTGGCAAAAGCAGCACGCGCCGGCACACAAATCGGACTGCAGGTGTAGGCCGAAGTAAAGCGCGTGCCCCGCGCCGCCAAGCGGTCGAGATGGGGGGTCTTGATGAAGGGATGACCGGCACATCCCAGAAACTTCGGATTGTGCTCATCGGACATCAAAACCAAAACATTTTGGACGGGACTCAAACTGCGACTCCTTGCAATCGTGGCCACCGATTATTGAATCGACTGTTCAAACAACAAAGCTCGCCAGGGTCGAGGAGAGCAACGCGCCCATTCTGTCATTTTCGGCAGCACCGCCGCAGCAATCTGCTGGCCCCTGATGCCCTCTGACAAGTCAGCACCTTGACAATAGCGCTATTTGTGTATACCTTGGTATTCTTTTTGGCGCTCAAGGGGGGCCTTTCATGCCGTACCGTCCTATTTTTCTAACAAGGTTAGTCTGCGCATTGAGCCTGACCATCTTGACCCTTCCCATGGCCTTGGCAGCGGGCGATGACGTCACCACCCCACCACCGCCGACGCCCACACCGCAGTGTCCGGCGGGCCAGATCCACGATCAAAAAACGGGCAAGTGCGTTCCTGCCAAATCAAGCTCGCTGAGCGA
>JAIXWZ010000171.1 GCA_027491035.1 Comamonadaceae bacterium
AGATCGCCGTAGGCCTGATTGGCCCGCACCACCATGGCCAGGGCATTCCAGCGCATCAGCGAGGCCAGGCGCTCCTCAATGGCCAGATCGCCCGGGAACACCGGCTGCTGGTCCACGGCAATGGTGTTGACGTAGGGCGTGTTCAGGTCGGGCTGCCAACGCGTGCCCATGGCCCGCGCCCGGGCCACCAGCAGGTCGAGAATCTGGCGCGCGCGCTCGCCACCGTCCGGGCCGGACTGCACCAGCGCAGCGAAGGCATCGAGCCACTCGGCGGTTTCCTGGGGATCGGGGTCTTGGCCCAAGGCGGGCATTTGCAGCCAGCCGGCCAGCGTGGGGGCATTCATGGCAGGTCTCCTTGCGATACCCAAACTGTATTGAATCCCTGGCAGAAGGTGATGCTTTAATTCCGCCTCAACCCTCTTTTTAAAGCATTAAATTCCGATTTAATTAAAATATCAGCATGAAAGTCGATGCAATCGATCTGCGCCTGCTGGCCGAACTGCAGCACGACGGCAGCCTGAGCAATGTCGAGCTGGCCCGCCGGGTCCACCTCTCGCCCTCCCCTTGCCTGGCCCGCGTCAAGGCGCTGGAAGCCGCCGGCGTGATCAGCCGCTACGTGGCCCTGGTCAATGCGAGCAAGCTCGGCTTGGGCCTCAATGTCTTCATCAACATCAGCCTGCGCACCCAAAGCAAGGAGGCGCTGGCCATGTTCGAGGGACGTATGGCCGAATACGACGAGGTGATGGAGTGCTATTTGATGACGGGCGACTCGGACTACCTGATCCGGGTGGCCGTGCCCGACATGGCCGCGCTCGAGCGCTTCATCCTCGACAAGCTCTCGCCGATCGAGGGCGTGGAGAAGATCCGCTCGAGCTTTGCGCTCAAGCAGGTGCGCTACAAGACGGCGCTGCCGCTGCCACCGGCCGGATTCGAACGCTGAGCTGGCGCGCGTACACTGCCCAGCCATGACCTGGCAGGCCAAACTCACGCTCGACTACCGGCTGCAAGACGGCCGCAGCGTCGCGGCCTTTGCCCACGAAGGCCCGCTGCGCATCCTGCAAAGCCTGTACCCGCAGGGCGAGGCGATTTGTCACAACGTGCTGGTGCATCCGCCGGGCGGGCTGGTCGGCGGTGACACGCTCGACATCGCGGTCAAGGTGGGCCCGGGCGCCCACGGGCTGATCACCACCCCCGGTGCAACGCGCTTTTACCGCTCGATGGGCGAGCCGGCGCTGCAACGCACCCGCCTGCTGCTCGAGCCCGGGGCACGGCTGGAATGGCTGCCCCTGGAGGCGCTGTGCTACAGCGGCTGCCTGGCCGAAAACCGCTTGCACATGCAGCTTGGAGCCGGCGCCGAGCTGATCGGCTGGGATGTCACCGCGCTGGGCTTGCCTGGCGCCGGTCAGCCGTTTGTGGCCGGTCAGTTCAGGCAGCACCTCGAGCTCGAAGGCATCTGGCTCGAGCGCGCCCTGCTCAAGGCCAGCGACACGGCCCTGCTGGACAGCCCGCTGGCACTGGCCGGCCGGCGCTGCATCGGCACGCTGTTTTTGCTGTGCGGCTCGGCCATGGCACGCGATCGGCGCGAACACCTGCTGGAGTTGGCACGCTCGACCCTCGGAGAGCACGCTCTGGCGCCCACCGCCGGCGTCACGGCGCCCAATGACCAAGTGTTGATGCTGCGGGTGCTCGCACCCCTGGTTGAGCCTGCCATGGACCTGATGCGCCGCATCTGGCAGGTTTGGCGCCGCGGTGCCTGGGACCTGGACGCACCGCCGCCGCGGATCTGGTCGACCTGATCTGCCCGACCTGGGCTATCTGACCTGAAACCGCGCTGGGGCCTGAGCCCAGCGGCCTCAGGCGCGGGCCGCGCGCAGCTTTTGCGAGAACTGCTGCAACGCCGCAATGCCGCTGGCCTCGGCGCGCTGGCACCAGCCCTGCAAGTCGGCGGCCAGCTGCTCGCGAGACGACGAGGTGCTCAGCCACAGTTGGCGCAGCTCCTCGCGCATGGTCACCATCTTGTCGAGCACAGGATGCTCGGCGCGGGCCCGGGCCACCTGCGCACGCACCGCCTCGGGCACCTTGTCTTCATCGCGGTGCAGCCACCGAGCGGCGGTTTTGAGCACCGACACATCGGCCTGACGCGCCTTGAGCGCCGCCAGTTCGGCCTGCGCCGAGCGGCGCAGTTCACGCGCAAAGCCGGCCATCACCTCGTAGCGGTGGGCGATCAGCGCCTCGAGCGTCTTTTCGTCGGCCACCGGCTGTATGCTGCCCAACTGCAGCCGCGGCGGCACCTTCTTGACACTGGCCAGGCCCACAGACTTGAGCAGCGTGATGTACATCCAGCCGATATCGAATTCGTAGGGCTTGATGGACAGCTTGGCCGAGGTGGGGTAAGTGTGGTGGTTGTTATGCAACTCCTCACCCGCAATGATGATGCCCCAGGGCGACAGATTGGTGCTGGCATCGGGCGCCTCAAAGTTGCGGTAGCCCCAGTAGTGGCCGGCCCCGTTGATGACACCGGCGGCCATGATGGGCGTCCAGGCCATCTGCACCGCCCAGACCACCAGACCGGCGATGCCAAAGAGGGCCAGATCGATGATCATCATCAGCCCCACACCCTGCCAGGAGTAGCGGGTGTAGAGGTTGCGCTCAATCCAGTCGTTGGGGGTGCCGTGGCCAAACCGTGCCATGGTCTCCTTGTTCTTCGACTCCGCCCGGTAGAGCTCGGCACCGCGCAAGAGCACCGTCTTGATGCCATGCACATGAGGGCTGTGCGGGTCTTGTTCTTGCTCGCATTTGGCGTGGTGCTTGCGGTGTATCGCAGCCCACTCCTTGGTCACCTGGCCGGTGGTCAGCCACAGCCAAAGGCGGAAGAAATGCGAGGCAATCGGGTGCAGGTCCAGCGAGCGATGCGCCTGGTGCCGGTGCAAAAACACGGTCACGCTGATCATGGTGACGTGGGTCATGGCCAGCGTGTACAGCACGATTTGCCACCAGGCCACGTCCCACAGACCGTGGGCCAGCCAGTCCAGCGCCGCATCAAACAAGATCATCATGCATCCTTGTACTGCCGATGCAAAGCGCCCCCCGCGCCCTCACCACCGGCTTAGACCATTGTAGGTGCTGGACGGGCTCCAGCCCATCATGACCGGCCCGAAAACCAGCATTAAAGGTGAAAAATTCTTTAATTTCGGCCAAAAAACGTCTTCATGCGGTCTTTTTTGCGCGCAATCCCGAGGCAGCCAGGCATCCCAAGCCCCTGACTGGCCCGGCGCAAGGGCAATTTGCCCTGCGCACAACAGCCGGGGCGAACCGGCGCTGCGGTTCAGCGACGCTGCCAGACGGCGGCAAAAAAGCCGTCGGTCTGATGCCGATGCGGCCACAGGCGCAGATACGGCCCTTCACACAAGCGATCGGCCTGCTCGGCCGCCAGCAAGGGCCCAGCGGGCATCAATTCGAAGTCGGGATGCTGATCGCCAAAAACCTGCGCGATCGCCTCGTTTTCCGCCGTCAGCAAGCTGCAGGTGGCGTAGACCAGGCGCCCGCCCGACTTGACCAGCCTGGACGCGCCGGCCAATATGGCCTGCTGCTTGAGCGCCATCTCCTGCACCGACTGAGGGCTTTGGCGCCATTTGAGATCGGGGTTGCGGCGCAAGGTGCCCAGGCCTGAGCAGGGCGCATCGACCAGCACCCGGTCGATCTTGCCGGCCAGGCGCTTGATGCGCTCGTCGCGCTCGTGCGCAATGACCACCGGATGCACATTCGACAAGCCGCTGCGCGCCAGCCGCGGCTTGAGCGCATCGAGCCGGTGCGCCGAGGTATCGAAGGCGTAGAGCCGACCCGTGTTCCTCATGCAGGCGCCGATGGCCAGCGTCTTTCCGCCCGCGCCAGCGCAAAAGTCCACCACCATCTCGCCGCGGTGGGCATCGAGCAGCCCGGCCAGCAATTGCGAGCCTTCGTCCTGCACCTCGATCACGCCTTTCTTGAACAGCTCCAAAGTGGTCAGCGGCGGCTTGTCTTGCAGGCGCAGGCCCCAGGGGGAGTAGGGCGTGGGCTCGCTGGCAATGCCCAGGCGCGACAGCGCCTGCTGCACCTCAGCGCGCTTGCCCTGCAGCGCGTTGACCCGCAAATCGAGCCCGGCGGGGCGGCTCAGGCTGTCGGCCAGGGCGTCGAACTGCTCTCCAAGCTGCTGCTTGAGCGGATCGACCAGCCACTGCGGCAGGTTGTGACGGTGCAGGTCCATGAGCTCGGAAGGCCGGACCTGGTCGCAATGCTGCAGCCACTGCTTTTCAGGGCCGTGCAGGGCGCTCATCAGAAAGTCACGCTCGGCCGCAAAGCCCAAGATGGCCAGCCGGCGCTCCATGGGCCCGCTGCCCGACTGGGCGAGATAGGTGTACAAAATCTTCTTGCGCAGCACGGCGTACACCGTCTCGGCCAGCGTGGCGCGCTCGCGCGGGCCCAGACGGTGCTCACGAAAATAGCGTGACAGGACGGCGTCAGCCGGGTGATCGAAACGCAGCACCTGCTTGAGCAGGTCGGCGGCAGAGTCCAAAAGAGCCTTAGGATGCATGGCGCCATTGTCCCACCCGCGTTACATCTACAACCCAGCCATAACTGCATTCCATGTCCGACCACGACCTGCCGCCCCTGATTGAAACCCCGCCCGGCCTGTACCTGCACTACAAGGGCCTGCCCTACCAGGTGCTGGCCACAGTGCGGCACAGCGAGACGCTGGAGCCCATGACGCTGTACCGCGCGCTCTACGGCCAGCGCGGCCTGTGGGTGCGGCCGGCAGCGATGTTTCTGGAGGAAGTCGAGGTGAACGGGACGCGCCAGCCGCGTTTCAAGTGGCAGGGGCCGGCCGAGGCTTGTCTGTAGGATCCCGCCCCCCGACCAACCGCGGCTTGGATCCCTGGCTTGAATCAAAAGCCAGTCTTCACCGCCACTGGCACCTGAGCCTTGGGTGGCGGCACTGTGCTCCGCGAATGTCCCCCGGCCCGGCTGACGCCGGTCCTCCTCCTTTATTTCGCTACGCACAGCGCCACCACCCAAAGCTCCAAGAAGATCGAGCCGCCCCGCAATCGGCTGGTCGCGCCCTGACAGCCATGACGCATGGCCGCTGGCCTGGGTTGCCTGGCGCAGCGAAATAAAGGAGGAGAGGTGGCCGCCAGGCCAACTCGGGGGACATTCGCGGAGCCAGGTAGCCCAGGCCAGCAGCCTCACCGGCAAACTTGAAAGCCATGCGAAACCCTTGCCTGCCTACGCGACAGCTTTAGGCGGTGGCACTGTGCTTCGCGAATGTCCCCCGGCCCGGCTGGCGCCGGTCCTCCTCCTTGATTTCGCTGCGCACAGCGCCACCACCCAAAGCGCTGAGACGGCCGAGCTAAACACCGACCTTGGCCCCTCCCCCAAGATCCACACCACCCTGCATGGCCGCTGGTCTGGGCTGCCTGGCGTAGCGAAATAAAGGAGGAGAGGTGGCCGCTAGGCCAACTCGGGGGACATTCGCGGAGCCAGGTAGCCCGGGCCAGTGGGCACACCCCAGATCAGGAACGCAAAGCCAAGGGCTCGACGCACAGCCCCTCCCCCAAGATCCACACCACCCCACATGGCCGCTGGGCTGGGCTGCCTGGCGCAGCGAAATAAAGGAGGAGGGTGGCCGCCAGGCCAACTCGGGGGACATTCGCGGAGCCAGGCAGCCCAGTCCAGCGGCCAGGCCCCCGCTCTGGAACGCAAGGCCAGCGGCCAGGCCCCAAATCAAGCCACCAGACCAGGCACTCAACACACCGCCCTCCCCGATAATGACCGGTTATGTCCGAAGAAATCGCCAGCCAGGTCCGCCGCCGCCGCACCTTTGCCATCATCTCCC
>JAIXWZ010000121.1 GCA_027491035.1 Comamonadaceae bacterium
CGCCCGGCCCCTCGGTGTGCAACTGCCAGCGCGCCTTGTGCAGCCGGTCGGGCTCGATGCGGGTGACCAGGCTCTGGCGGTGCAAGGCTTCAACAGGGGCGGCCCAGTGCTGCACCAAGGCGCTCATGCCCGGCGTGGCCACGTGATGTGTTTCTGCGTTGCGGCCGGAGGCCGCCACCACGCGGCCGGCTTCGTCCATGATGCGCACGGTATTGACCTGCCAGGGCGCAGCGGGCGCGGCCGTGGCGGCCAGCGCCTTTTTGAAGCGCGCGTCGCGCACGGTGAAGTACTGCACGCCGTGGTCGAAGCTGCCGAACTCGGTGCGCCGCGTGGCCATGCGACCGCCCGGGCCGCGGCTTTTCTCAAAGACCGTGACCTGGTGGCCCGCTTGCAGCAGGGTGCGGGCGCAAGCCATGCCGGCCATGCCGGCGCCAATGACGGCAAAGTGCCGGGTTTGGGGGGGAGGGGGTGTGGTGCGGCTCATGCCGCGACTCTACACCCATCGGCCGGCGCACTGGCTCAGATGCGTTCGAGCAGAGCCTTGCGGGTGGCCGGCGCATCGAGTTGCTGCAGCCACCACGCCAGCGCGCGGCCGGGCTTGCCGGCAGGGTCTTGGCGCCAGACATAGCTGCAGCGCGCGACGCGGTTGGCGCGCTGCACCTGCTTGACCACCAGCTCGCCGCGCTCGATATGCGGCTGGGCCAGGTAGCGGGGCAGAAAACCGGTGCCCAGACCGCGCAGCTGCGCCTGCAGCTTGGCGCTCATATGGGGCACAGTCAGCACGTCTTGGCCGCTGAGCAGGCCCAGGGTGAGCCCCGCGCCACTGGGCACCGAATCGGCCACCGCCACCGCCCGGTGCTGGCCGATCAGGGCATCGCTCAGGGGCTCGGGCGCCGCAGCCAGAGCGTGCTGGGGCGCCAGCGCAAACACAAACTCGAGCTGGCCCAGCGGCTTGGACTGGATGCCGGCCTGGGTGGTGCTTTCGTTGACCACGCCGATGGCCAGATCGGCGCGCCCCGAGGTCAGACAGGCCAGCGTGCCCGACAGGGTTTCCTCGCGCAGCTTCAGGCGCGTGGGCGGCTGCAGCGCATAAAACGCTTCGCACAGCTCCATCACGGTGCGCGCCGAGACCACGCTGTCGATGGCCAGCGTCAGCTGCGGCTCCCAGCCGGTGGCCACCCGGCGCACGCGGTGGGCCACCGCCTCAAGGTCTTGCAGCAGGCGCCGCCCCTCGCGCAGCAACTCGTGCCCCGCCTCGGTCAGCCGCGCCTGGCGCGAGCTGCGGTCAAACAGCAGCACGTCAAGGGCCTGCTCGAGCTGGCGCACCCGGTAGCTCAAGGCGCTGGGCACCAGATCGAGCGAGCGCGCTGCCGCCGCCATGCTGCCGCTGGTGGCAATCGCCTCGATCATGCGCAGCGCATCGGGCGTGAGCACGTCGGCGCTGTGCAGCGAAGATTCTTTCATGCAAAAAATTTAAATGATGGGATCAAAACAATTCAACCCATTGGTATGAATCGGATCATACAGTCATGCTTTCCCTGCGGCAGATTCTGACCTTTCGGAGACCTTGACGATGCTGAGCTTGCGACCTTCTGACCAGCGCGGTTTTGCCGACCACGGCTGGCTCAAATCCTTTCATTCCTTTTCTTTTGCCGGCTATCACGACCCGGCCCACATGGGTTTTGGCAACCTGCGCGTCATCAACGAAGACCGCATCGAGCCGGGCACCGGCTTTGGCACCCATGGCCACCGCGACATGGAGATCATCAGCTACGTCATGTCGGGCGCGCTGGCTCACCAGGACAACATGGGCAATGGCACGGCCATCTTGCCCGGCGATGTGCAGCGCATGAGCGCCGGCCGCGGCGTGATGCACAGCGAGTTCAACCACAGCGCGCAGGGGCAGACGCATTTCCTGCAGATCTGGATCGAGCCGGCCGTGCGGGGCATCGATCCGGGTTATGAGCAAAAGCATTTTGAGCCCGAGCAAAAGCGGGGGCGGCTGCGCCTGGTGGCCTCGCGTGAGGGCGCCGACGGCTCGGTCACGGTGCACGCCGACGTGCGGCTGTACGCGGGCCTGTTTGACGGCGCCGAGCAAGCCCGGCTGGCCCTCGATCCGGCGCGCAAGGTCTATGTGCATCTGATCGGCGGCGAGCTGTCGGTCAACGGGCAGACCCTGCGCGGTGGCGATGCGCTCAAGCTGGTGGCCGAAAGTCAGCTCGAGTTGAGCGCTGGACGCCAGGCCGAAGTACTGGTTTTCGATTTGGCAGCCTGATTGTTTTTTAACGGGAGTTTGTTATGGCAAAAGTGGTGGTGGTTTATCACTCGGGTTATGGTCACACGCAGCGCATGGCGCAGGCGGTGGGCGAGGGCGCGCAGGCCGAACTGGTGGCCATTGATGCCGACGGCAATGTGCCGGCCAGCGCCTGGGACACGCTGGCAGCGGCCGATGCGATTATTCTGGGCTCGCCCACCTACATGGGCACGGTGAGCTGGCAATTCAAAAAGTTCGCCGATGCCTCGTCCAAGGCTTGGTACACGCAGGCCTGGAAAGACAAGCTGTTTGCCGGCTTTACCAACAGCGCGGCCATGAACGGTGACAAGGGCTCGACCCTGACCTATTTGTTCACCCTGGCCATGCAGCACGGCGGGCTGTGGGTCAGCCAGGGCATCATGCCCAGCAGCACCAAGGCGGCGCAGCGCAACGACAGCAACTACCTGGGCTCTTATGCAGGCGCCATGGCCCAGTCGCCCGCTGATGCGGGTGCGGCCGACATGCTGCCGGGCGATCTGCAGACTGCGCGTGACTTTGGCGCCCGCGTCGCTCAGGTCGCCGCCCGCTTTCAGCGCTGAGCGGGGCGCGCGGGCGGCCACGCCGGGCGGCCCGCGCGCCTAGAATCTTGCGCATGTTTGTTCACCTGCGCGTCCATTCCGAATTTTCAGTCCTCGATGGCACCTGCCGCATCGACGATGTGGTGCAGGCGGCGGCGGCTGACGCGCAGGCGGCGCTGGCCGTCACCGACCTGTCCAACCTCTTTGGCGCGGTCAAGTTCTACAAGGCTGCGCGCAGCGCTGGGCTCAAGCCCCTGATTGGCGCCGATGTCTGGATGCAGGTGCCGGGCAAGGACGCGGCCGCCGCGCCGGCGCGGCTTTTGCTGCTGGTGCAAGACGGCCGCGGTTACCTCAATTTGTGCCAGCTGCTGTCGCGGGCCTGGACGCACAATGTGCAGCGCGATCAGGCGGTCGTTGCATTCGATGCGCTGCGCGAGTTGTCCGAAGGCTTGATTGCGCTGTCGGGTGCGCAGGCCGGTGCGGTCGGGCAGGCGCTGCTGCAAGGCGACGAGGCCCGCGCCGCCGATCTGGCGCTGCAGCTGGCCGCCGTGTTTCCGCACCGTTTCTACCTGGAGCTGCAGCGCGTGGGGCGAGCCGACGACGAGCCGCATGTGATGGCGGCGGTGCAGCTGGCCGCTCGCCTGCGCCTGCCGGTGGTGGCCACGCAGCCGGTACAGTTTTTGGCGGCCGACGATTTTGAGGCCCACGAGGCGCGGGTGTGCATTGCCGAAGGAGAGATCCTGGGCAATGCGCGGCGGCCCCGCCGCTTCACGGCCGACCAGTATTTCAGGTCGCGTGCGCAGATGGCCGAGCTGTTTGCCGACTTGCCCTCGGCGCTGGCCAACACGGTGGAAATCGCCAAGCGCTGCAACCTGACGCTGCAGCTGGGCAAGCCGCAGCTGCCCAACTACCCGACGCCGGTGGTCGATGGCGCACCCTTGCCGATTGATGCGTACTTCCGGCGGGCCTCGCACGAAGGTCTGCAAGAGCGCCTGAGCCTGCTGTTTCCCGATCAAGTGCAGCGCGAGCAGATGCGCCCGCAGTACGAGGCGCGGCTTGATTTCGAGATCGACGTCATCCTCAAGATGGGGTTTCCGGGCTACTTTCTCATCGTGGGGGACTTCATCAACTGGGCCAAGAGCAACGGCTGCCCGGTAGGGCCGGGCCGGGGCTCGGGCGCCGGCTCTTTGGTGGCCTACGCGCTCAAGATCACCGACCTCGATCCCTTGCAGTACAAGCTGCTGTTCGAGCGCTTTCTCAATCCCGATCGGGTCTCCATGCCCGACTTCGACATTGATTTTTGCCAGGCCAACCGTGACCGCGTGATCGACTATGTCAAGGCCAAATACGGCCACGACGCCGTCAGCCAGATCGCCACCTTTGGCACCATGGCCGCGCGCGCGGCGATTCGCGACGTGGGCCGGGTGCTCGATCTGCCTTATGGTTTTTGCGACGGCATCTCCAAGCTCATTCCCAACAAGCCGGGCATGGCGGTGACGCTGCAATACCCGCCGCAGCCCAAGGTGGAGGGCGACAAGAACCACTACGCCATCGAGATGGAGCCGATGCTGGCCGAGCGCATCGCCAAGGAGGACGAGGTCAAGACGCTGATCGAGCTGGCGCAAAAGCTCGAGGGCATGACGCGCAATGTGGGCATGCACGCCGGCGGCGTGCTGATTGCGCCGGGCAAGCTCACCGATTTTTGTCCGCTCTACGCGCAGCCAGGCAGCGAGTCGGCGGTCAGCCAGTTCGACAAGGACGATGTAGAGGCCATCGGCCTGGTCAAGTTCGACTTTCTTGGGCTGGCCACGCTCACCATTTTGGAGATGGCGCGCGAACTCATTGTCAAGCGTCACGCCGGGCAGGAGCGCTTTGCCTACGAGACCATCGCGCTGGACGACAAGGCCACCTACGACCTGTTCAGCCGGGGCCAGACCGAGGCGGTGTTTCAGTTTGAAAGCTCGGGCATGCAGCGCATGCTCAAGGATGCCAAGCCCACCCGGCTGGAAGACCTGATTGCGCTCAATGCGCTTTACCGGCCAGGCCCCATGGATCTGATTCCGAGCTTTGTGGCGCGCAAGCACGGCCGTGAAGAGGTGCAGTACCCGCATCCGCTGGTCGAGCCGGTGCTGGCCGAGACCTACGGCATCATGGTCTACCAGGAGCAGGTCATGCAGACCGCGCAGCTCTTGGGTGGCTACAGCCTGGGCGGCGCCGATCTGCTGCGCCGCGCCATGGGCAAGAAAAAGCCCGAGGAGATGGCCGAGCACCGCATCATCTTTCGCAAAGGTGCGGCGGACAAAGGCATCAGCGAGAAGCAGGCCGATGAGATTTTCGACCTGATGGAGCGTTTTGCCGGCTACGGCTTTAACAAGTCGCATGCGGCCGCTTACTCGCTTTTGGCCTATCACACCGGTTGGCTCAAGGTGCATTACACGGCGGAGTTTTTCTGCGCCAACATGACGGTGGAGATGGACGACACCGACAAGCTCAAGGTGCTCCATGCCGATGCGCTCAAGATGGGCATGACCTTCGAGGCGCCGGACATCAACCGCGGCCATTACCGTTTCGAGCCGATCAGCAACACCGCCATTCGCTACGGGCTCGGCGCGATCAAGGGCACCGGCGCGCAGGCTATCGCAGCCATCGTGGCGGCGCGCGAGGCCGGCGGGCCCTTCAGCTCGCTCTACGACTTTTGTGTGCGGGTCGATAAATCAAGGCTGAACAAGCGCACGGTCGAGGCCCTCATCAAGGCCGGTGCCTTCGACAACCTGCAGCGCAACCGGGCGCAGCTGGCGGCCTCGATCGACCAGGCCTTTGAATTTGCGGCGGCCGCTCAAGCCAACGTCAATCAGGGCGGCCTGTTCGATGCGGACCCGCAGACCACACAAGAGCCGCCGTTGGTCAAGGCCCTGCCCTGGGGCGTGAAGGCACAGCTGGGCTTTGAGAAGACCGCCATTGGCTTTTACCTATCGGGCCATCTGTTTGACGAGGTCGAGCGCGAGGTTCGCCAATTTGCCAAGCGGCGCATTGCCGACTTGGTGGATTCGCGCGAGCCGCAGCTGCTGGCGGCCATCGTGACCGATCTGCGGGTGGTCAATGGCCAGCGCGGCAAGATCGTGATCTTCAAGCTCGACGACAAATCGATGGCGGTCGAGGCCACGGTCGACGAGGCGCTCTACAACGCCAACCGGCATTTGTTCAAGGACGACGAGCTGGTGGTGGTGCAAGGCCTGTTGCAGCCCGACCGCTTCAGCGGCGGCTCCCGCTTCAAGGTGGGCCAGGTGTGGGATCTGGAGTCGGCGCGCTGCCGGTTCGGCAAATACCTGCACTTGGCCGTCAACGGGAGCGAGCCCGATATCGCGCGCCTGGTGCGCGAGTTCCCGGCGCGGCGCCAGCCTAGCGAGGATGGCGAGCGGGTGCAGGGGCTGCCGCTGCGCTTGAGCGTTTTTAGACAGGGTGCGAGCGCCGAGCTGCAGTTGGGCGATGCCGCCCGCATCTTCCCCAGCGATGCAGCGCTGGCCAGCGCCATGGCCCAGGCCGACAAAGGCCGGGCCCAGATCGTCTACGAATGACGTGAGCCCAGCGGCCGCCTCTTAGCGGTTGAACTTGACGGTGATGAGCATGCCCTCGCGCAGCAGCAGCTCGGGGATGCGGCCATCAATGTCTTTGGGCACGGCCACCATTTTTTCGATGCCGCGCATCACCGCTTCGTCGAAGGTCAGCCGGCCACTGCTGGTGACCACTTCGGATTTGACGATCCGGCCGTCGGGCCCGGTTCGCACCAGCACGACCACGGTGTAGCGGCTCAGATTGGGTTCGTTGAAGGTGGTGTTGTCGCGAATGAGCGCAACGATTCGGCCCACATAGCTCGACGAGGGGGCGCTGCTGCGCTCGGCCGCGCCTTTGTCACTGCCCGCGCCGGTGCCCGCGGCCTGCGCGGCGGGCGGGGTGGCGGGCGGGGTGGCGGGCGGGGTGAGTGTGGCCTTGGGCGTTTGGGGGGGTATTTGTTGGGATACGGGTGGCGCTGTTTGCGCTGGCGGTTGTGCTTGGGCTGGGGTTTGGGGCGTGACTGGTGGTGAAGGCGGTTGCGGCAGCGCAGTGCTGGCTGGCGCGGCTTTGGCTGGTGCTGGTGCTGGCGCTGGTGCGGCTTTGGCCTCTGTCTTGACCGTGGCGCTGGCCGCTTCTTCGCGGATGCGGCGCAGCGTGTCGGCACGCTGCTTGGCTTGCAGCTGCTCTTGCCGGCGCTCTTCCTCAGCGGCCTTGGCCTGTCGGTCTTTCTCGGCCTGCTCGCGCTCGGCCTTGCTCGGCTCTTTGTCCTTGCGACGCTTTTCGGTCCCGATGTCGCCTTCGCGTGCGGGGGCCGTCGCCTGGGCCGGCGGCGGTGCCTTGGGCGCGGCAGGCTGCGGGGCTGGCGCGGGCGCGGGCGCGGGCGGGGGTGGAGGCGGCGGCGGGGCCGGTGCCGCTTGCTGCGCCGTGGGCGACCAGATTTCGGCGCTGAAGGCCACCTGCACCGGTGGGCTGGGCGCTTTGGCCGCCCAGATCACGGCTGCGGCCAGCAGGCCGGCCAGCAGCATCGAGCCCGGCCAGGCCCACCTTTCCTGTGGGGCCGCAGGCGGCTCGAAATACCGGTTGAGCGCGTGGTAGTCCATGGCCTGGGTTGAGGCTCGGCTTACTGGCCCGTCTGCACCGACAGCGCAATGCGCCCGACCCCGGCCTTGTTGAGCTCGTCCATGACCTTGACGACGATCTCGTAGCGCACCGACTTGTCGGCCGTGATCAGCACCGGCGTGGGCTGCTGGCCCTCCAGGGCAGCAGGCTGCATGGCCTTGACCGCCTCACCGACGCCTGCCAGCGTGCTGGCCACCGGCGCGCCTGTGGCCGGCTTGATTTCGATGCGGTTGTTCTGGTTGATGAGCAATTGGATGGGCTGCGCCGGCTGGGCCGCGGCCTTGCTCACGCTGGGCAGGTTGATCATGCTCGGCGTGATCAGCGGCGCGGTCACCATGAAGATGATGAGCAGCACCAGCATCACATCGATGAAAGGCACCATGTTGATTTCGTTCATGGTGCGCCGGCCACGGCCGCGGGGCCTCACCCCAGCCATTTGCTCGCTCCGGCAGCGGTCTGCCCGCCCAGGTTGTACTGCAGCTTGTTGACGTACTCTTCAATCGCGATGTCCAGATGGTTGGCCACCTGATCGATCTGGTTGACAAAGCGGTTGTAGGCGATGACGGCTGGAATGGCCGTCAGCAGGGCAATCGCGGTGGCCACCAGGGCCTCGGCGATGCCCGGCGCCACCTTGGCCAGTGTCACCTGCTCCAAGCCACCGAGCCCGGTGAAGGCATGCATGATGCCCCAGACGGTGCCAAACAGCCCGACATAGGGCGAGACCGATCCCACCGTGCCCAGCAGCCACAGTCGCGATTCCATTTTTTCCAGCTCGAGCTGCATCTGGATGCGCATGGCGCAGCGCGAGCCGTCGAGCAGGGCGGCCACGCTGGTCACGCCCTTGCCCTTGAGCTCCTGGAACTCGCGCATGCCGCGCTCAAAAATTCTCTCTTTGCCGCCTTTGCTTTGTTTGCCGTTGCGCATGGCATTGGCATAGAGGTCGGCCAGCGTGAGGTTGGAGCGAAACTCCTGGTCGAACTCGGCGTTCATGTTCACCTGATGCTTGAGTCGCCACAGGTTGCGCAGGGCGATGACCCAGCTGATGAGCGCCATCAGGATCAGGATCAGCACCACGGCCTTGACCACCCAAGTGGCGTGGGTCATGAGGGTGACGATGGAAAGGTCGTTGTTCATGGACTTAAGGGCTCAGTCGTTGCAAAACACAGGGGGCGATACGCGCCGGCTTGAAATTCGCATCCACCCAGCCGATTCGGATCGAGGCCTCGCACAAGATGGTAGCGCAGACCTTGCGTCGGGCTTGCTGCTCGATCCACAAACTGCTGCGGCCGGCCTTGACCAGCTCGGCGGTGACGCACAGCTCGTCGTCAAGGCGGGCCGGTTGCAGGTAGCGCAAGCTCGTTTGGCTCACAACAAACATGCCGCCAGTGCTCTGCTTGAGCGCGCCTTGTTCGATGCCCAGCGAGCGCAGCCACTCGGTGCGGGCGCGTTCAAAGAATTTGAGGTAGTTGGCGTAGAACACGATGCCGCCGGCGTCGGTGTCTTCCCAGTACACCCGCACCGGCCATGCAAACGCGGGGGGGGCGCCCTCAGGCAAGCACAGCCTCCAGGCGGGCGATGGCCTCTTGCAGCTGCGCCATGCTGCTGGCCGTTGAAAAGCGGATGTGCTGCGCAGGCTGGGCCTGGCCAAAATCGCGCCCGGGCGTGACCACCACGCGGGCGCGCTCCATCAGGGCAAAGGCCAGGTCCCAGCTGCCACCGGTGCCGTCGCTGCGCCCGGCCGGCAGGCCCAGCCGTTCAATGGCTGCACTGGCATCGGCATAGGCATAAAACGCGCCGTCGGGCCGCACCGGCACGTGCAGGCCCAGGCGTTCGAGCTCGGGCAGAAAATAGTCGCGCCTGGCCTTGAACTGCTCGCGCCGGCGCTCAAATTCGGCCAGGCTGTCAGGCTCGAAGCACGCCAGGGCCGCATGCTGGGCCACCGCGCTCGGGCAAATGAACAGGTTCTGGGCCAGCCGCTCGATCACGGGCACCAGCGCTGGCGGCACGACCAACCAGCCCAGGCGCCAGCCGGTCATGCTGAAGTACTTGGAAAAGCTGTTGATGCTGATGACCGACTCGCCCAGCGCGCCGGGCAGGGCCAAGGCGCTGCGGCCAAACCGCGCCTCGTAGCTCAGGCCCAGGTAGATCTCGTCGATCATGGAGACGCCGCCGCGCTCGATCACAAACTGGTGCAAGCGGGCGAATTCGTCCGGATCGATCGAGGTGCCGGTCGGGTTCGATGGCGAGGCCAGCAAGACGCCGCGCGTGGCCGGGCCCCAGGCCTGCTGCACACTGGCCAGCGACAGCGAAAACCGGTCTTGGGCCCGCGTGGGCACCAGCACCGCGCGGCCCTCGGCGCTGCTGACGAAATGCCGGTTGCACGGGTAGCTGGGATCGGGCATGAGGATCTCGTCGCCCGCTTCAATCAGCGCCAGGCAGGCCAGTTGCAGCGCGGCCGACGCGCCGGCGGTGATGACGATGCGCGAGGCCGGCACCTGGGCGGCAAAGCGGCTGGCATACCACTGGCTGATGCGCTCGCGCAGCTCGCCCAGGCCCAGCGCCGGCGTGTATTGGGTCAGTCCGTCACGGATGGCGCGCTCGGCCGCCTGCTGCACCAGCGGCGCAGCGGTGAAATCGGGCTCGCCGATGTTCAGATAAATCATCGGCGGCGCGCCGGGGGGCGATTGCTGCGCCAGCTTCTGGGCGGCCTTGGCCACCTCCATCACGTAGAAGGGGTCGATGCGTTGGGCGCGGGCGGCGATGCGCATGAACGTCAAGCCTTGCGTGCCACTTCGCCCGGGCGCACTTGTGCCGCCAGTTGGTTGAGCACCGCATTGACCCATTTGTGGCCATCGGTGCCACCGAAGGCCTTGGCCAGCTCGATGCATTCGTTGATCACCACGCGCCAGGGCACGTCTGGGCAGTGGCTGAGCTCGTAGGCGCCGATCCACAGCACGCCGTGCTCGATGGGCGAGACTTCAGCGAGCTTGCGATCGAGGTGCGGCGTGACGGCCTCGTCGAGCGCGGCCGCAGCGGCCACGCAGCCGTGCAGCAGAGCGTCGAAGTGGGCGGCGTCGGCCTTGTGAAAGCCGATCAGCTCGCGCGTGAACACGTCGATCTCGCCGGCCGCGTTGCCACCGACGAGGTGCTGGTAGAGCGCCTGCAGTGCAAATTCGCGCGCCCGCGTGCGCGCCGATTTGTCGGCCGCCTTGCGCACGCCCGTGCTGCGGCCGATCGATGGGGCGGTGCTGTCGCTGGGGTTCATGAGGGCTTGAGGCTTTGCAGCAAACGCGCCATCTCGACGGCCACACGCGCCGCGTCGCGGCCTTTTTCGTCTTGCCGGGCCTGCGCCTGCGCCAGGTCTTCGGTGGTCAAGATGGC
>JAIXWZ010000227.1 GCA_027491035.1 Comamonadaceae bacterium
CGCAACTGGGCCTTGGAGTAGAAGGCCGCGCGCCCGGCCAGGATGCCCCTCAAGTCATCCATCGCCTCCTTGCTTGCAGCCATCGGGCGCATGTCGCCTTGCGCAATCACACGGCGCATATGGTCTTCGGGATCGGCCTGCAGCCACACCGTCGTGCAGTGGGTAAGCATGTCGTTGAAAGCACCCAGGTCAGACACCAGCCCACCCGGGGTGGCAATCACCGCCTCAGGATAGGCCTCGATCGCTTCCTCCAGGGCCCGGCGCTCGTAGCGGCGGTAGGCGTTTTGGCCATACAAGGCCTGGATTTCCGAGACGCTGCAGCCAGCCAGCTTTTCGATCTCGCGGCTCAGCTCCACAAAGGCGCAACCCAGGTCCTCGGCCAGCATCTGGCCCAGCGTGCTCTTGCCCGCGCCGCGCAAGCCCACCAGGGCGATGCGCGGGCTGACCGAGCCGGCCCCACTGCGGCCGAGCATTTGCGCAATGGCCAGACGCACCGGCCGCAGGTCGGCCTCGCTGCGCCCACCCAACAACTCACGAATGAGCAGCCACTCGGGGTTGGAGGTGGTGACATCGCCCATCATTTCGGCCAGGCTGCACTGCAGGGCGCCGGCGACTTGCAACAGCACCAAGATGGACGCATTGCCCTCGCCATATTCGAGGTTGGCCAGATGCCGCTCCGACACATGGGCCGACAGCGACAGCGCCTTGCGCGTCATGCCGCGGCGCGCCCGCAAGCTGCGCACCCGCTCACCCAAGGCCACCAGGAAGGCGTTCTTGTCCGGCCCCGCCTGATCGTCTGCCGCCACCGGCGATGGATGAGAATCAAGGGTTAACCCTGATTTTTGCAATATAGTGCTTGACATGGTGCGACAGTGGATCTATCGTTCAAACACGCACAATAATTCATATCGCAAGCTTTGGCAAGCGATGGCATCCCAAACCCTGACGGCCCAACCATGAACCCAGATCCGACCCCCGAGCGCTTTCGCCAGCAGATCGCCCAACTCACGGCCGAGCTGACCGGCCGCCCGCTCGACGCCCAGCTCGATGCTTGGCTCAATGCGCAGCACGGCAGCCACAGCACCAGCTACCAGCAGCTCAGGGAGAGCTGCGAAGCCGGCGTGGCGGCAGGCTGGCTGGCCAACCGGGAAGGCGGCGGGCTCAAGTACGGCCGCATCTTCAAGCCGGCCGAGGACCTGCATGGTTTTTCGGTCGACGTGGTCGACATGAAGGACGTCGCCGGCCCCCACCACACGCACCCCCAAGGCGAGATCGACCTGATCATGCCCCTCGATGAGGGCGCCACCTTCGACGGTCGGCCCGCCGGCTGGCTGGTTTGCCCGCCCGGCAGCGCCCACCGTCCGACCGTGGCCCAAGGCCGCGCCCTGGTGCTCTACCTGCTGCCGCAGGGAAGCATCGAATTTACCCAGAGCGCCTGAGCAGGCGCCTTCAGAAAGACCCCCATGACCGAACTGCTTTCCAACTACGTCGCCGGCCGCTGGCAGGCGGGCACTGGCGCGGGCTCCGCACTGTTCGACCCGGTGCTGGGCACCGAGCTCGTGCGCGTGGACGCCACCGGCCTGGACCTGGCGGCGGCCTTCGCCTTTGCCCGGGACAGCGGCGGCGGCGCCCTGCGCGCCATGAGCTACAAGCAGCGCGCCGACATGCTGGCGGCGGTGGGTCAGGTGCTGCAGAGCCAGCGCGAGGCCTACTACGAGATCGCCACCGCCAACAGCGGCACGGTCAAGAACGACTCGGCCGTCGACATCGACGGCGGCCTCTTCACGCTGGGCCACTACGCGCGTCTGGGCCAGGGCCTGGGCGAGCAGCGCCACCTCATCGACGGCGACAGCGCCCGCCTGGGCAAGGACCCGCTGTTTCAGAGCCAGCATGTGCAAGTGCCCACGCGCGGCGTGGCGCTGTTCATCAACGCCTTCAATTTCCCTTCTTGGGGGCTGTGGGAAAAAGCGGCCCCGGCGCTGCTGTCGGGCGTGCCGGTCATCGTCAAGCCAGCCACGGCCACCGCCTGGCTGACGCAGCGCATGGTGCAAGACGTGGTCAATGCGGGCGTGCTGCCAGCCGGCAGCCTGTCGGTGATCTGCGGCTCATCGAACGGCCTGCTCGATCAGCTGCAGCCCTTTGACGTGCTGTCCTTCACCGGCTCGGCCGAGACGGCCGAACTCATCCGCTCGCACCCGGCGGTCGCGCGCCGATCGGTGCGCGTGAACATCGAGGCCGACAGCCTCAACAGCGCCCTGCTCATGCCAGGCGCCAGCGCCGAGGCGGTGGACCTGCTGGTCAAGGAAGTGGCCCGCGAGATGACGGTCAAGTCGGGCCAGAAATGCACCGCGATCCGCCGCGTGCTGGTGCCCGAGGCGCAGGCCGCGCAAATCGCCCAGGCCATCAGCGCACGGCTGGCCAAGACCAGCGTGGGCAATCCGCGCAACGAGTCGGTGCGCATGGGCGCGCTGGTCAGCCGCGCCCAGCTCCAATCGGTGCAAGAGGGCCTGGCCCTGCTCAAGACGCAAGCCCAGGTGCTGCACGACGGCGCCAGCCATGCGCTCGTCGACGCCGACCCCTCAGTGGCCTGCTGTGTCGGCCCCACGCTGCTGGGCCTCAAGGACGCGGCGGCCAGCGACGCTGCCGGCGTGGTGCACGAGCATGAGGTGTTTGGCCCGGTGGCCACGCTCGTGCCCTACCGCGATGGCGCCCATGCCCTGGCGCTGGCCCGCCGCGGCCAGGGCTCGCTGGTGGCCTCGCTCTACGGCAGCGAGCCGGGCGAGCTGGCCCGCGCCGCGCTCGAGCTGGCCGACAGCCACGGCCGCGTGCACGTCATCAGCCCCGATGTGGGCGCGCTGCACACCGGCCACGGCAACGTCATGCCGCAGTCGCTGCACGGCGGGCCCGGCCGCGCCGGTGGCGGCGAAGAGCTGGGCGGCCTGCGCGCGCTGGGCTTTTACCACCGCCGCGCCGCCATCCAGGCCAGCACGGCGGTGCTCGAGCCGCTCAAGCCGGCAGCGACCTAAAAAACGCGGCAGCAAGCCCATGAAAACAAGCGCGGCCGCTGCCCCGCGATCACGTCAAAGCCACGAGGAAGGAGACCCGCCATGCCCGATGCCCCGCTGCCGCCCGCACCGCCGGCGCACTTCAATTTCGCCCAGCATCTGATCGCACTGAACGCGCATCGGCCGCAAAAAATCGCCTACATCGATGACGCGGGCACGCTGAGCTACAGCGAGCTGGCCGAGCGCCAGCGGCGCCTGGCCGCCGGCCTGCTGGCCCTGGGCTTGCGCCGCGAAGAGCGGGTGCTGCTGCTCATGCACGACAGCAGCGATTGGGCGGTGAGCTTTCTGGGCGCGCTGTATGCGGGCATCGTGCCGGTGGCGGTCAACACCCTGCTGACCGCCGACGACTACGCCTACATGCTGCAGCACAGCCGCGCCCAAGCGGTGCTGGTATCGGGCGCGCTGCTGCCCACGCTGCACCAGGCTCTGGCCCAGGGCGGGCACGAGGTGCGCCAGTTGATCGTCTCGCGCCCGGCCGGGGAAAAGAGCGATCAGGACCTGGGCCTCGAAGCCCGGAACATCGAGACCCTGATCGCCCAGCACGCGCCCTTGGGCTCATGCGCGCCCACCGCGGGCGACGACCCAGCCTTCTGGCTTTACTCCTCCGGCTCAACCGGCCGGCCCAAGGGCACGGCGCACACCCACGCCAACCCCTACTGGACGGCCGAGCTGTATGGCAAACCCATCCTGGGGCTGAGCGAAAACGACATCTGTTTTTCAGCGGCCAAATTGTTTTTTGCCTACGGCCTGGGCAATGCGCTGTCCTTCCCCTTGAGCGTGGGCGCCACCGTGGTGCTGATGGCCGAGCGGCCCACGCCCGATGCGGTCTTCAAGCGCTGGACCGAGCAAAAGCCCACGGTGTTTTTTGGCGCGCCCACCGGCTTTGCCGGCATGCTGGCCTCGCCCAAGCTGCCCGGCCCAGAACAGGTAGCACTGCGCCTGTGCTCGTCGGCCGGCGAAGCGCTGCCGGCCGAGCTGGGCGAGCGCTTCACCCGCCACTTTGGGGTGGAGATCATCGATGGCATCGGCTCGACCGAAATGCTGCACATCTACCTGTCCAACCGACCAGGGCAGGTACGCTACGGCACCACCGGCTGGCCGGTGCCGGGCTACGAGATCGAGCTGCGCGGCGAAGACGGTCAGGGCGTGCCCGAGGGCGAGCCGGGCGACCTTTACATCCAGGGCCCGAGCGCGGCGCTGATGTACTGGGGCAACCGCGAGAAATCGCGCGACACCTTCCAGGGCGCCTGGACCAAAAGCGGCGACAAATACGTGCGCAATGCCGATGGCAGCTACACCTATTCGGGCCGCAGCGACGACATGCTCAAGGTCAGTGGCATCTACGTCTCGCCCTTCGAGGTCGAGGCCACCTTGGTGCAACACGCCGCAGTGCTGGAGGCGGCGGTCATCGGCATGGTCGATGAAGAGGGCCTGACCAAAACCAAGGCTTTTGTGGTGCTCAAGGCAGGCCAGTTGGTGGACGAGGCGGGCCTGAAGGCCTTCGTCAAGGAGCGACTGGCGCCTTACAAATACCCCAGGGCCATCGAGTTCATCGACGAACTGCCCAAGACGGCCACCGGCAAGATTCAGCGCTTTAAGCTGCGCGAGCGGCAAGCGGCCACGCTGTGAGCCCCACCCGGGTGGAGGTCTGCTGGAACGACCAGCCGATCGAGCTGGAGGCCCTGCAGATCAAAGGGCCGGCCGATGGCCCGCTGCTGGTGTTCTTGCACGAAGGGCTGGGCTCGGTGTCGATATGGCGCGACTTTCCGCTGCAACTGTGCGAGCGCCTGGGCGCACGCGGCCTGGTCTATTCACGGCCGGGCTATGGCCGCTCGACCCCGCGCGCGCGCACCGAGCGCTGGGGCGTGGACTTCATGCACCGGCAAGCGCACGAGGTGCTGCCAGCGCTGCTGCAAGCGCTGGGCGTGCAAGAGCCAATCTGGCTGCTGGGCCACAGCGACGGCGGCTCGATCGCGCTGCTCTACGCGGCCCGGCAAGGCGCCTTTGGGGCAGCCCCGCCCCTTGCCGGGGCCATTGTGCTGGCGCCGCACATTCTGGTCGAAGAGGTGTCGGTGCGCAGCATCGAGCAAGCCCGGCAGGCCTATCTGCACACCGACCTGCGCCAGAGGCTGGCCCGCCACCACAACGACCCCGACTCTGCCTTCTGGGGCTGGAACGACGTCTGGCTCTCGCCCGCCTTTCGCAACTGGTCGATCGAGGCCGAGCTGCAGCACATCAAGGTGCCGGTGCTGGCCGTGCAAGGCGTGGACGACGAGTACGGCACGCTCGAACAAATCCGCGGCATCGCCCGCCGCGTGCCCCAAACCGAGCTGCTCGAATTGCCCGCCTGCGGCCACTCACCGCACCGCGATCAGCCGCAGGCGCTGATGGAGGCGGTGGCGGGGTTTGTGGGGCGGCACGCGGCGCGTGATCACCAAGGCCCGTAATGCCCCACCACGCCTTGCCACAGCAAGGCGCGCTCGCGGCCCATGGAGGTCTGGCCGGCTGATGCGGTGGCGTTGGCGGCCAGGTGCACCATGACCAGCTTGCGGGCCGGGTCGACAAAGATGGCTTGTCCGTACACGCCCAGCAGGGCAAAGCGGCGCTGCGCGCCGGGGAAGATCCAGGTCTGGTAGCCGTAGCCCAAGTACGGCGTGGCCCTGTTGGGCGCGAAGGCCGGCGGATGCTGCTTGGAGTCGGTGGCCTCGATCAGGTAGGCCGCCGGCACGATCTCGCCCAGATCGGGGCGGTCGGGGCGCTGGCCATCGTAGGCCAGCAAGAGGCCCAGGCGCGCATAGTCGCGGGCGGTGGCATTGAAGTTGCCGCCGGCCCTCTCAAGCCCCGTGGAGTCGGCCCGCCACAGCGATGAGGTTTGCGCGCCCATGGGCTGCCACAGGCGGCTTTGCAGATACGCGCTCAGTGTTTGCCCAGTGGCCCCGCGCAGCACCAGGGCGAGCATGTCGGTCTCGGCGCTGGCATAGTTGAACACCTCACCGGCCGGGTGCCGGCGCTCGGTGATGACCTTGGCGCCATCGACGGCGCTGCCCTGGCGGGCGGCGGCGCCGTAGCGGGCCAGGTCGTCCTTGCCGTCGTAGCGCTCTTCAAATTTGGCGCCCGACGACATGCGCAGCAGGTGGCGCACCGAGGTCTGGCCGTACAGGGTGCCGGCGAGTGCGGGCGCGTACACCTCGGCGCGGTCGTCCAGGGAACGGATCAGCCCTTCTTTGAGCGCAATGCCCACCGCCATGGCGGTGAGGGTCTTGGCCATGGAATTGGACAAGAAACGCTGCGTCGGCTTGCGGTCGTACTGGTAGCGCTCGACCTGGATCACGCCGTCCTTGACGATGAGCAGCGCCATCACGCGCTGGCGCTTCATGTAGTCGTCGATGCCCAGGCGCTCACTGCCCGCCCTCCAGCGGTAGTCGGGCTCGCGCTCGGCCTTGTTGAGCACCATGGGCTCGGCCGCCGGCTGCATCTCATTGGAGCGGCCGTTGAAGATACCAACAATCTCGCCTTGGTGGGTGAACGACCCCACGCGAACACACTCGTTCATGAACCAGTTGTTGGCCCGCCCTGCCTCGCCGATCGGATACCCGCGGTCTTTGCACAGGGCCTGGGTGTCGGGTTCCGCCCAGGCGGCCGTCAAGGCAGCCGCGCAAGTCAGTCCCAGCAAGGCGCGAGAAAATTTCATGATGACAAGCTCCACCAATAAAGTCATCGCTCAAGACCCTGGACAGGATCAGGGTGGCCCTTTGGGCGCCGCCGGGTTGATGTGAAACTGCGGATAAATCCGCGCCACCATGGGCCCGGCCGGGTCCCAGGCCAGGCAGCCGCCCATGGCCGCCGGCGGCAGGCCCGCTTGCTGTTGCCCCTCGTTGAGCTTGCGCGCCAGGGTCTGAAAGGCCGCTGTCCCCATGTTGAACAGCAGCTCGCGCAAATGCGCGCAGCCTTGCAGCTTGCCCAGCCGCTCTTCGATGGCCTGGCGCCAACCCCGGCGCAGCGAGCAACCAATGACGCGGCGCATCGGCGCCTGCGCGCCCACGCACTCCGGATGGGGCCGGTCGTCCATGGCCACCTCGATGTCCCGCACGGTCAGCTGCAGGTCCACCGTCAGCCGGATGAACATGCGGTGCACTGCGTCGCCCGGCTCCCAGGTGCGCTCGCCCGCCACCACAAACGCAAACGTCTTGGTGTCGAGCAAGCTGGCCTCGATGTCGAACAGGCCATCGTCGCGCTCAAAGCCCTCGTAGTGGGCCTGGCGGGTGTGCAAAAGACGTCGGGGCTGGGCGGGGGGCAGGGGCATACCGGAACACCTCAAGATCGGGCAAGCCCTTGAGTATCGAGCAAGGGCGGGCGCAGCCTTGGCCTCCAGGCGACACGGCAGCGGCTCACGCGAGGTCCGGCGCGCCCGGCTGTGGCCCCCTGGGCAAGGCCAAAAACGCTCAGCTCGCGTCGGGCTGGCGCATGGGCGCGGCCTGCGCGAAGGCCTCGAGCGCCATGCAGGCCGCGTCGATGCGCCCAATCAGCGGCCAGCGGGCCATGTCCACACCAAAGCGACGCGCGCTTTCGACCTGGGGCACGAGGTAGACATCGGCCATGCCGGGCGCGCCGCCAAAACAGAAATCGCCGCGAGCGGTGTCGGCAGCCAGCAGCGCTTCTAGCGCGTCAAAGCCGGCCGCGATCCAGGTGCCGCACCAGGCGTTGATCGCCGCTTCATCGGCCTTGAACTGCTGGCGCAAATACTGCAGGATGCGGCGGTTGTTGATCGGGTGGATGTCGCAGCCCACCAGGGCGGCCAGCGCCCGCACCCGGGCACGTGCGTCGGGATCGGCCGGCAGCAAAGCGGGCTGGGGGTAACGCTCTTCCAGCCATTCGAGGATGGCCGGCGACTGGATCAACACGCGCTGCCCGTCGACCAGCACCGGCACCAGGCCCTGGGGATTGAGCGCCTTGAATTCGTCCTTGAGGTGCTGCTCGGTGCGCAGGTCGACGGCCACCGATTGCACCGGCAGCCCCTTGAGAGCCAGCGCGATGCGCAGGCGGTGCGAGGTGCCGCTGCGAAAAAATTGATAGAGCTCCACGGTCTTACTCGGCCGGCCCGATGGTCAGCGCGATCTCAGCCACGCCCTCGACGCGGCCGGTGATGCGGTCGCCCGGCACCACCGCGCCCACGCCTTCGGGCGTGCCGGTGTAGATCAGGTCGCCGGCTTGCAGGTGATAAAAGCGCGAGAGGTCGGCAATGATCTCGCGCACATTCCAGATCAGCTTGTCGATGTTGGAGTTTTGCCGCGTCACGCCATTGACCTCCATGGCAATGCCCGCTTGCTCGAGCACCACGCCGGGCATGGGCACGATCTCGGAGCAAATGGCCGACTGCTCGAAGTCCTTGCCCAGATCCCAGGGCCGGCCCTTGTCGCGTGCAAACAGTTGCAGATCGCGCCGCGTCATGTCCAAGCCGCTGGCATAACCGTAGATGACCTGGTGCGCCTGCTCTTGAGACAAGCGAAAACCGGCGCTGCCGATGGCCACCACCAGCTCCATCTCGTAGTGGTAGTTCTGCGTGCCCGGCGGGTAGGGCACGGTGGCGCCCGAGGGCACCAGGGTCTGCGGCGACTTGGTGAAGTAAAACGCGGGATCGACCGACTTGTCGACGCTGCGGCCCATTTCGGCCGCGTGCGCATGGTAATTGCGCCCAACGCAAAAAATGCGGTTGACGGCAAAGCGCTGGCTGGTGCCGCGCACGCTCAGGCTGGCGATCTCGGGCGGGGTGAAGAGGTAGGCGGTCATAAGGGGGATGGGAAGTTGAAAAAAATCAGCGGCCGGTTCAGGCGCGCACTTCGTAGAGGCCGAGCTTGCGGTGCAGGGGCGACTCGTCGGCCATGAACAAAAAGGCCGGCTGGTCGTTAGAGAGGTTGCGCAGCGTCACCGGCGTGTAGCCCGGTGCGCAGCAGGTGTCGGCCGA
>JAIXWZ010000242.1 GCA_027491035.1 Comamonadaceae bacterium
CTTGGCCGATCTGCCGATGTTTGCGGTGGGCTTGCTGTTTGCCTTCGTCAGCGCCTGGCTGTGCATCCGCTGGCTGCTGCGCTATGTGGCCACGCACAGTTTCGTGCCCTTTGCCTGGTACCGCATCGTGTTTGGCGCGGTGGTGCTTGTGACCGCCCACATGGGCTGGGTCAGTTGGAGCGCGTGAGGGCAGGGCTTGCTTGGTCGATGGATTGCTTCGTTCCTCGCAATGACGGGGCGGGGCGCAATGACAGGGCGGCGGGCGCTCGTTGGGCGTTCAGTGCCCGCGTCCGCTCGGGCTCATCAGATTGAGCACGGCCGCTTCGATGGCCGCTGCGCTGGCTTCGGGGCGCTCCATGGGGAACAGGTGGCTGCCGTCGAGCATCATGATGCGGCCGTGGGTGACTTTTTCGGTCAAATCCATCCCCACCTGGCGCATCTCCAGTGAGTTTCGACCGCCGATGAAGGTCACTGGGCACTGCGGTGGATGGCGCTTGAGCAGGGCTTCCAAGTTGTCGGGCAAGGTGTTGTAGATGGCGGTCTCGATGTCGCGGTCGAAGCTCAAGACCCGGGGGCCGTCGGCATCACCGTCCGGGTCGGCCAGGCGCGTGCCCTGGGTGATGTAGTCCTGCAAAACGGCCGGGTCCCAGGGGGCGAATAGTTTCTTGCTGGCAAAGTGCGACTGCACCTCTTGCAAGCTGGCCCATGACTGTTTTCGCTTGCGGCTGACCGCGCCAGGCGAGATCGATCCCACCAAGCGGGCCCGCTTGGCCACCGACAGCGCGGCCGCTTTCCAGCCGCCGAGGATGGGTGCGTCGAGCATGACCACGCCGCGGATCCGGTGGCCGCCGGGTTGCGGATGGCGCGCTGCGCACATCAGGCTCAGAAAGCCGCCCAGCGAATGCCCGACCAAAAAAGCGCCTTGGCCGCAGCGCTGCGACTGCTCGCCCACAAAGGCGGCCAGTTCGTCGACCAGATGAGGCCAGTTGCTGCTCACCGGGTAGCGCGGGTTGTGGCCAAAGCGCTCGATCGCCTGCGTCTCAAACCCGCGCCCGCGCAGGCTGCGCAGCATCACGCCATAGGTGCTGGCCGGAAAGCTGTTGCCATGCGAGAAGATGATGAGGGGCCGGGTCACGTTGCGCTCAGATCAGTTTGTCGTGCGCGGTGGCAATCTTTTTAAGGGTGCCGTGGCGCGCGCTGGGCATCTTGAGCGGCGTCTGGGTTTGCGCATCGTCCCAGACCGGGTCTTCGATGCTGTCAAAGACCTGCCTGAGCTTGTGGCCCCAGTTGTTGTGCATCATGCGGTAGTAGGGGTTGTCTTGATCGATGCACACCAGCTTGTCGCTTTGCAGCTGGTTGTTTTCATACACCGCCAGATCGAGCGGAAAGCCGACCGACAGATTGGACTTCATGGTCGAGTCCATGGAAACCAAGGCGCACTTGGCCGCCTCTTGAAGCGGGGTCTCGGGCGTGATCACCCGATCGAGAACCGGCTTGCCGTATTTGGCTTCGCCCACCTGAAAGTAGGGCGTCTCCGATGTCGCTTCAATGAAGTTGCCGGCCGAATACATCTGAAACAGGCGCATGCCCTCGCCCTTGATCTGGCCGCCAAAGAGCAGCGAGACGTTAAAGTCCACGTCCGATCCGCGCAGCGCCGGGCCGTCGCGCTCGTGCACCCGCCGCACCGCCGCGCCGAGCACGCGAGCGGCATCGAACATGCTGCGTGCGTTCCAGATGGTGATCGGCTCGTCGCTGCCGGCCTCGGGCAGTTTTTCGACTTGCAAGATCTCGCGCACCGACTGCGTGATCGACAAATTGCCGGCCGACAGCAGCACCATGAAGCGATCGCCCGGCCGCTCGTAGACGATCATCTTGCGAAAGGTTGAGATGTGGTCAAGCCCGGCATTGGTGCGCGAGTCCGACAGAAACACCAGTCCGGCGTTGAGTTTGATGGCGA
This sequence comes from Comamonadaceae bacterium, assembly GCA_027491035.1. Classification (GTDB taxonomy): domain Bacteria; phylum Pseudomonadota; class Gammaproteobacteria; order Burkholderiales; family Burkholderiaceae_C; genus Polaromonas. The sequence goes on from JAIXWZ010000242.1 coordinate 1,958, forward strand.
CGCAGTAGGTCATGATGGAAGGCCTGCGCCGGTTTGGCCGGCGACTTTCTTGAGTTGATAGATCAGATCGAGCGCCTCGCGTGGGCTCAGCGCATCGGGGTCAATCGCCTGCACCGCCCGCTCCAGGGCGCTCGGGCCAGGCTCGCTGGCCGCCGGGGCGGGCGCGAACAGGTCAACCTGCGCGGTCTGCTGGCCGCTTTCGAGCGCCTGCAGCGCCTGGCGTGCATGGCTGACGACGGGCACCGGCACACCGGCCAGGCGCGCCACCGCAATGCCATAGCTGCGGCTGGCTGGCCCAGGCTCGATCTGGTGCATGAACACGATGTTGGCGCCTGACTCGACGGCGCTGACATGCACATTGACCGCGCCGTGGTGCTTGGCGGCAAACTCGGTGAGTTCGAAGTAGTGCGTGGCAAACAGGGTGAAAGCCTGCGTCTTGTTGTGCAGGTGCGTGGCAATGCCGCCGGCCAGGGCCAGCCCGTCAAAGGTCGAGGTGCCGCGGCCGATCTCGTCCATCAGCACCAGCGACTGCGCCGTGGCCGTGTGCAGGATCTGCGCCGCCTCGGTCATCTCGAGCATGAAGGTTGACTGGGCATTGGCCAAGTCGTCGGCCGAGCCGATGCGGGTGTGGATCGCATCGATCGGGCCGAGCTGGCAGTCGTCGGCCGGCACATAAGAGCCGATGCTGGCCAGCAGCACGATCAGGGCCACCTGGCGCATATAGGTCGACTTGCCGCCCATATTGGGGCCGGTGATGATCTGCATGCGGGTCTTGCCGTCAAGCCGGCAGTCGTTGGCGATGAAGTCGCCCGAGCCCAGCTCGGCCAGCCGCGCCTCGACCACCGGATGGCGCCCGCGGCTGATCGAGATGCAGGGCTCGCGCACAAAGACCGGGCGGCACCAGCGCAGGGCCAGCGAGCGCTCGGCCAGTGCGGCCAGCGCATCGATGGCGGCCAGGGCCTGCGCCAGCGCGCTCAAAGCGGGGATGTGGGGCTGCAAGCCATCAAGCAGTTGCTCGTAGAGCCATTTTTCTCGCGCCAGTGCGCGCTCTTGGGCCGACAGGGCCTTGTCTTCAAAGGCCTTGAGCTCAGGCGTGATGAAGCGCTCGGCATTCTTGAGCGTCTGGCGGCGCCGGTAGTCGTCGGGTACCTTGTCGAGCTGCCCCTGGGTCACCTCGATGTAAAAGCCGTGCACCCGGTTGAATTGAACCCGAAGGTTGGCAATGCCGGTGCGGCTGCGCTCGCGGGCTTCCAGGTCGATCAGAAAGGCATCGCAGTTGCTTTCGATCGACCGCAATTCATCGAGCTCGCTGTCGTGGCCGTCCCGGATCACCCCGCCTTCGCGCACCTGAACCGAAGGCTCGTCGAGCAAGGCGCGCTGCAGCAGCTCGGCGCAGGCGGGCGGTGCCTGCAGCGCCTGGACCATGGCACCGATCAATGCGGGCAGCGGGCGGCCGGCCAGTTGCTCGTGCAGCGCCTGGGCTTGCTCCAGGCTGCGCCGCAGGGCCACCAGCTCACGCGGCCGCGCTTGCCTGAGCGCCACGCGGGCCCCAATGCGTTCGACATCGGAGCTGCCCTTGAGTTGGGCGCGCAGCTCGGCCTGCGGCCCGGCACGCATCCAGTCGATGGCATCGTGGCGCGCTCGGGCCTGCTCGCGCTGGCGGCGCGGGCTCAGCAGCCAGTTGCGCAGCAGGCGGCTGCCCATGCTGGTGACGCAGCTGTCCATCAGCGAGAGCAAGGTGGGCGCGCTCTCGCCGCGCAGGGTTTGCGTGAGCTCCAGGTTGCGCCGCGTGCTGGCCGGCAAATCAATGAACTCATCCGAGCTGAGCACCTGCAGCCGGCCGATGTGTGAGAGCGGGCGGCCCTGGGTGTGCTCGGCATAGGCCAGCAGGGCGCTGGCGGCCGCCTGGGCCTCGGGCAAGTCCTGGGCGTTCCAGGCTTGTAGCGAGGCCGCGCCCAGAATCTCGCGCAAGCGGCGCTCGCCCAGCGCCGGGTCAAAGGCCCAGTGCGGCCGGGCCGTCAGAGGGCAGTGACCCGCCGGCAGCGCGCTTTTGAGCTGCGCCTCGAAGGCCGGGGTGATTTCGATGCTGTGGATGATCTCGCTCGGGCCGATGCGAGCGATCCAGCCCGCGATCTCCTGCCCCTCGCACTGGGCCAGTTGTACCTGCGCCTGCGTCACGCTGAGCCAGGCCAGGCCGCAGCGGTTGCGCGGGCCCTGGTGGATAGACAGCAGCAGCGATTCGCTCCTGTCACCCATCAGTTCCGACTCGGTCAGCGTGCCCGGCGTGATCACCCGCACCACCTTGCGCTCGACCGGCCCCTTGGAGCTGCCCACCTCGCCCACTTGCTCGCAAATGGCCACTGACTCACCCAGCTTGACCAGCCGGGCCAAATAGCCGTCCACCGAATGAAAGGGCACTCCCGCCATGCGGATCGGCTCACCGGCCGACTGCCCACGGGTGGTCAGCGTGATGTCAAGCAGCTCGGCGGCCTTGATCGCGTCTTGATGGAACAACTCATAAAAGTCACCCATCCGGTAAAAAACCAGGGTGTCCGGGTAGTCCTTCTTGATGGCCAGGTACTGGGCCATCATGGGGGTGTGCGCGGCTGCATCCCCGGCAGCTTGGGCCGGAGCTGGCGTTGCGGAAGGCTTGCTGTTCGTCAAGGCAGGCAGCGTTTTTTGACCAGCCGTTTCAGCCCTTGCGCAGCGGTGCCCGGCGGGCCTTGCCGCCTTGGCTCGGCGCGGCCGGCGCACCCGCTGGCTCGGCGGGCTGGGCTCGCTTGGGTGCGCGCAATACCGTTTTGACCCGCTCGGCAGGCGCGGCAGCGTCGGTGGCGCCTTCGGCCGAGGTCTCTTGAGGGGCCTCATCGGTGGCCTCTTTTGCGGCCTCTTTAGCCGCCACCTGCAGCTTGTCGGCCACCCCGGCGAATTTGCTGTAAGAGCCCAGCACATTGACCAATTGCGCGTAGATGCGTGGGTTGCCGGCGACGCATTCGCCTTGGTGCATAAAGTCGGCCTCGCCGGTGAAGTTGCCCACCAGGCCGCCTGCCTCGGTGATGAGCAGGGAGCCGGCAGCCACGTCCCAGGCCTTGAGGCCGGTTTCAAAAAAGCCGTCGCTAAAGCCAGCGGCCACATAAGCCAGGTCGAGCGCGGCGGCGCCCGGGCGCCTGACGCCGGCGCACTGGCTCATGACGTCGCCGAGCATGCTCAGGTAGCTGCGCAGTTTGTCGCCGGGTCGGTAGGGAAAGCCGGTGGAGATCAGGCACTCTTGCAGTCGGGTGCGTTTGGCCACGCGGATGCGCCGGTCGTTGAGGTAGGCGCCGCGGCCGCGGGTGGCGCAAAACAGGTCATTGCGTGTCGGGTCGTAAACCACGGCCTGCTCGACGCGGCCCTTGACCGCCAGCGCAATGCTCACGCAATACACCGGGAAGCCGTGGATGAAGTTGGTGGTGCCGTCCAACGGATCGATGATCCATTGGTAGTCAGAGTGCCGCGCGCCATGCGCCTGGCCCGACTCTTCGGCCAGGATGCCGTGGCCGGGGTAGGCCTGCAGCAAGGTCTCGATGATGGCCGCCTCGGCGGCGTGATCGACCTCGGTGACGAAATCGTTGGTTTGCTTGGCCGATACCCGCACGGCTTCAACGTCGAGCGCGGCGCGGTTAATAAGTGCGCCGGCGGCGCGTGCAGCCTTGATGGCCACGTTGAGCATGGGGTGCAGGGAGCTGGACATTGCAGGGACCAAGGAGCAAAGGGCTGCATTAACCGGCGACCGGTGGCAGGGCAAGCTCGGCATTTTAAGGCTCGCCCGGTGCTTGGGGGCCCCGGCGGCCGAAGGGCGGCGATACCTGGTCATACAAGGCGACAATCGCCCCCCGCACGAGTTCTGTCAGTTTATTGGTGCCCATGACCCTGCTCACCCGTTTTGTGTTGCTTCACACCAGCCACGCCGGCAACGTCGGCGCGGTAGCGCGCGCCATGAAGGTCATGGGTTTTGACGACCTGGTGCTGGTGGCGCCGCGCTGGGCTGATGTGCTTGAGCGCACCGAGGCGATCGAGCGGGCGAGCGGGGCCGGCGATGTGCTGGCCAGGGCCCGCGTGGTCGACACGCTCGATCAGGCGCTGGCGGGAATAGACCATGTGTGTGCCACGGCCATGACGCCGCGCGATTTTGGGCCGCCTGTGCTGGCGCCACGCACGCACTTTGCGCAGCTGCTTGCACCCCAGGCCGCCCGGCCCCAGGCGGTGGCCTTGGTCTTCGGTTCAGAGCGTTTTGGCATGCGCAACGAGGACGTTTACCGCTGCCACGCCTGTCTGAGCATTCCGACGTCGCCCACCTATGGCTCGCTCAATATCGCCGCTGCGGTACAGCTCATTGCCTACGACTGGCGCGAGGCGCTCGGTGCCTACCCGGTGCAGGCTGCGGCTGCGCAGGCGCAGCCGGCCGATGCGGTGCAGGTGTCGGACATGCTGCGCCACTGGCAGGAGGTGCTGGTGGCCATCGGGTTTTTGGACCCGGCCGCGCCCAAGAAGCTCATGCCGCGGCTGCAGCAACTCTTCAACCGGGCCCGCCCCAGCCAGCAGGACATTCACATCCTGCGCGGCATCGCCCGGGCGGTGCAGGCAGACAAGAGTGCGGACAAGGTCAAGGACGGCCAGGCTGCAGCGTCGCCGCTGCGCCGCTAGACTCGCGTTCTTATGTTTTCTCGCCTGCGCGCTGATATTGCCTGCATCCTCGAGCGTGACCCGGCGGCGCGCTCGAGCTGGGAGGTGCTGACCTGCTACCCGGGCTTGCATGCGGTGGTGCTGCACCGCGCCGCGCACTGGTGCTGGACCCATGGCTTGAAATGGCTGGGCCGTTTCGTCTCCCATCTGTCGCGCTTTTTGACCGGCATTGAGATCCATCCGGGCGCCCGCATCGGCGAGCGGGTGTTTTTTGACCACGCCATGGGTGTGGTGGTGGGCGAGACGGCCGAAATCGGCGACGGCTGCACCATCTACCAGGGTGTCACCTTGGGCGGGACTTCGCTCTACAAGGGGGCCAAGCGCCATCCCACCCTTGGCCGCAATGTGGTGGTGGGTGCGGGCGCGCAGGTGCTCGGTGGTTTTGAGGTGGGTGATGGCGCGCGCATCGGCTCCAATGCGGTGGTGGTCAAGCCGGTGCCTGCTGGTGCCACGGCGGTGGGCAATCCGGCGCGCATCATCCAGGCCGATGCCGACCTCAGGCGTGAGCAGGCGGCCAGCCAGATGGGGTTTTCTGCCTACGGCGTGACGCAAAGCGACGACCCGCTGTCGCAGGCCATGCGCGGCCTGATCGACAACGCGGCGACGCAAGAGCACCAGATTGCGCTGCTGTGGCAGGCCATCGAAAAGCTGTCCGAGCAGCGACCCGACTGTGTCCCCTCCGAAGCAGCCCGGCGCGAAAACTTCGAGGCCGACAAACTCAACCAGATGGTGGGCAAGTAAGCCCCTGCCCGGGCGCTCAGCCGCGTCCTGGGTTCAGTTGCGCGGCGCCCGAATCGCGCTCTTGGGTCTGAAGGCTTTGCAAACCTCCGGGCGCGTTTCCAGATAGGGCCCGCCGATAAGGTCGATGCAGTAGGGCACGGCCGCGAAGATGCCGGGAACCAGTTGCTGAGCGTCTGGGCCCTTGAGCCCTTCAAGCGTTTCCTGTATCGATTTGGGCTGGCCTGGCAGGTTGATGATCAGGCAGCGCTCGCGGATCACGGCGACTTGGCGCGACAAGATGGCGGTTGGCACGAATTCCAAGCTGATGCGCCGCATCTGCTCGCCAAAGCCGGGCATGGTCTTGTGGGCCACGGCCAGCGTGGCCTCGGGCGTGACGTCGCGCAGCGCGGGGCCGGTGCCGCCGGTGGTCAGCACCAGGGCGCAGCCGGCATCGACCAGATCGATCAGCGTCTGGCTGATCAGCGCTTGTTCATCTGGAATCAGGCGCTCGGCCCATTCAATCGGGTTGAGCAGCGCCTCGCTCAGCCACCCCTTGAGGGCCGGCAGACCTTTGTCTTCATAGACGCCGCTGGAGGCACGGTCGCTGATAGAGACGATGCCGATGCGCACCGGGTCGAACTCAGCCATGGAGCTGTTCCTTGATCAATTGAAAGATTTCGCGCCAGGCGCGGCCGTGCCGGGGCGTCTGGCCGGCCGGCGCCGCAGCGGCTGCGCTCGCATCTTTGCGGGCCTGGCGCACCAGGGCGCGCAGTTGTTGTACATCGGTGTCTGGATGGGCAGCGATCCACCGGTTCAAGGCCGCATCATCGGCGACCATGTCCTCGCGCCAGCGCTCGGCCAGGTGCAAGGCCGCAGTTTCCTCGGCGCTGCCTTGGCGCTGCGTCTGCAGCGCTGCCCGAACCGCTTGGAGCGTGTCGTCCTCGAGTTGGCGCATGAGCTTGCCGATAAATTGCATCTGCCGGCGTCGCCCCTCGAAGTCGCTGATGCGACGCGCATCGCGCAAGGCGTCGACCAGCTTGTCGGGCAGCGTCAGCGCCGCCGACAGGTCGCTGCGCAGCTCGAGCAGCTGCTCGCCCAGGCTTTGCAGCTCGGCGCTTTCACGCTTGAGGTCGGTTTTGCTGGCCTCCAGGCCGCCCTTGAGCGCGCGCTTGAGTTCGAGGTCGAGTTCACTGCCTTCGGCCACAAACTGGCCTTTGACAAAGTACCCTTTGCGGGGTTTTCGGGGCATGGATGGGGCAATGGCCTGTGCCGGCAGGTTTGGATCGTCGGGGCCGGTATCATAGTTGTCCTTCCAAAGAATGCCTCTACGTGAAAAAGACTTCCCAACCCGACATGAGCGGCTTTAGCTACAGCCGACCGTTTTTTGAGCAACTCGTCGATGCGGCGCTGGCCCATGCCAAGAAACTGGGCGCCTCCGATGCGGCTGCCGAAGCTTCTGAGGGCTGCGGCCTTTCAGTGAGCGTGCGCAAGGGCGAGCTCGAAAATGTCGAGCGCAACAAAGACAAGTCGCTGGGCATCACGGTGTATTTGGGGCAAAAACGGGGCAACGCCTCAACCAGCGATTTTTCGATGGCGGCCATCCAGAGCACGGTTCAGGCGGCCTACGACATCGCACGCTTTACCGCCAGTGACCCGGCCGCGGGCCTGCCCGATCCGGCCGACATCGCCACCCGCCACCCCGATCTGGACCTGTTTCACCCGTGGGCCATCACGGCCGAGCAGGCCGCCGCGCTGGCGCTCGAGTGCGAGGCCGCTGCCTTGCAGACCAGCCCTTTGATCAGCAACAGCGAAGGGGCGGGCGTGTCGGCCCAGCAAAGCCATTTCTTCAGTGCCCACACCCGCGGCTTTCGGGGCGCCTACGCCTCGTCCCGGCACAGCCTCTCGGTGGCACCGATTGCCGGGCAGGGCGATCACATGCAGCGCGACGCCTGGTACAGCTCGATGCGCGATGCGCGCGAATTGGCCAGCGCGCAGGCGGTGGGGCGCTACGCGGCCGAGCGCACGCTGGCGCGGCTGAACAGCCGCAAGATCACCACCCGCCAGTGCCCGGTGTTGTTCGAGTCGCCTCTGGCTGCCGGCTTGCTTGGCGCCTATGTGCAGGCCACCAGCGGCGGGGCCCTGTACCGCAAGAGCAGTTTTTTGCAGGACAGCCTGGGTCAGAAGGTGCTGGCGGCGCATGTGGACATTGCCGAAGATCCGCATGTGCGCAAGGGCAAGGGCAGTGCGCCCTTCGATGAAGAAGGCGTGACCACGCGGGCGCGGCAATTGGTGCAAGCCGGTGTGGTGCAGGGCTACTTTTTGAGCACCTATTCGGCGCGCAAGCTGGGGATGCGAACCACCGGCAATGCGGGCGGCTCGCACAACCTGACGCTGAGCAGCCGCCTGACGCAAGCCGGCGACGATCTGCCCGAGATGCTGCGCAAGCTCGGCACGGGTCTGTTTGTGACCGAGCTCATGGGGCAGGGCGTGAACCACGTCACCGGCGACTACTCGCGCGGGGCCTCGGGTTTTTGGGTCGAGAACGGCCAGATTGCCTATCCGGTGGAAGAAATCACGATTGCCAGCAATATGAAAGACATGTTGCTGGGCATCGAAGCGGTGGGCGCAGACGCCTACAACTACGGCGCCAAGACCGTCGGCTCGGTGCTGATCAACCGCATGAAGATCGCCGGCAACTGACGCTGATGCGATCGGAAGCCTTGGCCGCGCTGGCGGCGCTGTGTTGGGCGGTAGGCAGCCTGCTGTCGGCCACTGCAGCCAGCCGCATGGGCGCTTTTGCCTTCACCCGCTGGCGGCTGTTTTTCGCGCTGACGCTGTTGTGGGCGCTGGCGCTGTGGAGCGGCCAGTGGCGCACGCTGGACCAGCACGCTGTGGTGCTGCTCGTGATCTCTGGCCTGGTCGGTATTTTCATTGGTGACACGGCCTTGTTCGCCTGCATGAACCGACTCGGGCCGCGCCGCTCGGGCGTGCTTTTTGCCACCCATGCCCTGTTTTCGGCCGTGCTGGCCTGGCTGGTTCTTGGTGAAACCCTGTGGGGCTGGACCTTGATGGGCAGCGCCTTGCTGGTCTCGGGTGTGATGGTGGCCATCACCTGGGGGCGCCGCGCCGATGAGGACCACCGTTGGGAGCAGACCCGAGGCAGTTTGGCGGCCGGCATCGCCCTGGGTTTGGTGGCCGCTGTAGGCCAATCGGTGGCCACCTTGATGCTCAAACCTCTGATGAGCACTGGCGTCGATGCGGTGGCCGCTTCAGCTTTGCGCACCACGGCCGCCTTTGTGGCTCATTTGGCCTTGCTATGGGCGGGCCTGCGCCTGGCCCGTGTGCAGCAGCCCTTGACGGCCTCGGTGCTGCTGCACACCTGGGTCAGTGCGGCGGTGGCCATGGCCCTGGGCATGACCCTCATCTTGGCGGCGCTGCGCACCGGGCAGGCCAATTTGGTGGGGATTTTTTCTTCGCTCTCGCCGGTGTTGCTGCTGCCGCTGCTGTGGCTGATTTACCGCCGGCGGCCGGCCTTGGGCGCCTGGATCGGCTCGGCCATGGCGGTGTTGGGTTCGGCCCTCATTTTGGGCCTGTAAAGGCCCGATGGCCGGCCGCGCTCAGCCGGCCAAGGCCGACTTGACCGCCGCCGAGACCTGGCCCATGTCAGCCTTGCCCGCCAGTTGCGCTTTGACGGCGCCCATCACCCGGCCCATGTCGCCCGGCCCCTTGGCGCCCAGGTCTGCCACGATGGCGGCAACGGCTGCGGCGACCTCTTGGGCGCTCATGCGCGCCGGCAGGTAGGCCTGCAGAACCAGCATCTCGGCCTGCTCTTTGTCGGCCAGGTCATGCCGCTCGGCCTTGCGAAACGCTTCGATGGAGTCTTTGCGCTGCTTGATCAGTTTGTCGATCACGCCGATGACGGCCGCGTCATCGAGTTCGATGCGTTCGTCCACCTCTTTTTGCTTGAGGGCAGCGAGCAGCAGGCGGATGGTGGCCAGTTTTTCGGTTTCCCGGGCGCGCATGGCGCTCTTCATGTCTTCGGTGATGCGCGCTTTAAGTTGCATGGTGCTTTGGGCCTGTAATGCTTGTGTGGCTTGAAAAGAAAAAACCCGCCGGAGTCTCCTCGAGCGGGCTTCGATAGGGGCGGGCCCGCTGGGAGCCCGCGGCCTCAATAGAGTTTCTTGGGCAACTGCATCGAGCGGATGCGTTTGTAGTTGCGCTTGACCGCTGCGGCTTTTTTGCGCTTGCGCTCGGAGGTGGGCTTCTCGTAGAACTCACGGGCGCGCAAGTCGGTCAGCAGGCCGAGCTTTTCGATGGTGCGCTTGAAGCGGCGCAGCGCGACTTCGAACGGTTCGTTGTCTTTTACACGGATGGTGGTCATTCAGAAGGTCCAAAAGGGGCGCCGCGGGGGAACTGATCAGGATCCTTGTAGGCGCAGGTTTGCTAGCAAAGCTGCGGAGTATAGCAGCAGCGCGTTCGGCTGTAGGCGCAGCCGGGTCAGGCGTCGGCACTGCTGCGGCTCAAGGCCATCGCGCAGGCATGGGCGCTGGCCCAGGCCCACTGAAAGTTGTAGCCTCCCAGCCAACCGGTGACATCGACCACCTCGCCGATGAAGTAGAGCCCGCTTTGCTTGGACTCCAGGGTTTGCGAGGACAGCTCGCGCGTGTCCACACCGCCGGCCGTGACCTCGGCCTTGCCATAGCCTTCGGTGCCGCTCGGAAGCAGCTCCCACTGGCTCAGGTCCTGGGCCAGTTTGCCCAGCGCCTTGTCGGGCACGTCGCAGATGGCCTGCTGCAGCTTGGCGTCAGTCAGCGTCCAGGCTTCGGCCAGGCGTGCGGGCAGATACTGGGCCAGTTCATTGGCCACTTTTCGCCGCGACACCGATTTGGCCGCCAGCAGCGCCGCTTGCAAAGACTCGCCGCCCGGGCGATGCGGCGTCAGAGCAATGCGTATCGGCAGCCCCGCTTGCCAGTAGCTGGAAATCTGCAGGACGGCCGGGCCGCTCAAGCCCCGGTGGGTGAAAAGCAGATCCTCTTCAAAGGCTTGTTCACGCGACTTGCCGGCTTTGGCCGAGATGCTCACGCGCACCGGCAGCGCCACACCCGCCAGGGCCGGGTAGTCAGGCCACCGACTGCCCTCAAAAACCAGAGGCACAAGGGCAGGGCGTGGTGGGATCACCCGCAAGTCAAATTGGCGCGCAATGCGGTAACCCAGGTCACTGGCACCGATCTTGGGGATGGACAGCCCGCCGGTGGCCACCACCAGCTGCCTGGCTTGCACCGGGCCGCGGTCGGTTTGCAAGCGGTAGAGGCTGTCGACGCAGGCCACATCATGGACGGCGCACGGTTGCCAGCGCTGCACCCGCCCGAGTTCGCACTGAGCAAGCAAGAGATCGATGATGTCCTGCGCGGAGCGGTCGCAAAACAATTGGCCCTTGTGCTTTTCATGAAACCCGATGCCGTGGCGTTTGAGCAGGTCGACAAAGTCCTGCGGTGTGTAACGCGCCAGAGCCGAGCGACAAAAATTCGGGTTCTCGCCCAAAAATTGGGCATGGGTGGTGCCGGTGTTGGTGAAATTGCACCGCCCGCCGCCCGAGATCCGGATCTTTTCGGCCACTTTGGCACTGTGGTCGATCAGCAAGATACGCAAACCGCGCTGACCGGCCTGGCCCGCGCAAAAAAGACCAGCCGCACCTGCGCCGATGACGATGGCGTCGAAGTTCTCCATGAGCCCAGTGTAGGGGGCGTCACGCAGACAAATGGATTGCCACGTCGCTGCGCGACTCGCAATGACGCTGGGGTCTTCGTGATTGGCAAGCTCACGGTGCGACTGCAATGCCAAGGCCGCGTCATCGCGAGGCACGAAGCGATCCATGGGCGGTTGTGCAAAGACATGGATTGCCACGGCCCGCCACGTCGCTTTGCTCCTCGCGGCTAAAGGCCGCGCCTCGCAATGACGGATTTCGGCCGCGCGGCTCGCAAAGACGGATTGGGCCGCGATCCCGGCGCCACCACTTTGGTATCGCACCTACGAGCCAATACGTAGGTAAAACCTAGGGTTAACCCGCCCATCGACTCACGCGCGCTTTGCTTGCTGCTGTTACATTGCTAAGCGGTCTAAATGTTTCTTGATTCCCCCGTCCCCGGGGGCAGTTTCTTCTTGTTCCGAGGCGTACAGATGGCTTCCAAAACCGTGATCCGGGTCTTGTCCGTGGTCTTGATTGCTGCGGTCGGCGGTGGTGCATGGTGGTATCAGAACCGGGCGGGCAAGCCGGCTGCCAATGAGGCGCCGGCCGCTGCTGCTGCCCCGGGCGCCGCGCCAGCGGCTTCCGGTGCGGGAGCAGGGGCCGCAGCAGGGCCCGCAGCAGGGCCAGGTGCTGGGCGTCCCGGCGGCGCGGGCGGGCCTGCGGGTGGCGGCAAGCCGGCTGTGGAGGTGGCCACGGTGGAGCAGACCCGTTTGGTCGATGAGGCGCAGTCGGTGGGCAGCTTGCGCTCGCGTCAGAGCATCACCGTGCGTCCGGAGGTCAGTGGGCGCATCACGCAGGTCAATTTCCGGGATGGACAGCGGGTCAGCCGGGGGCAGCTGCTGGTGCAACTCGACGACCAACTGGCCCAGGCGCAGATCAAGCAGGCCGAGGCCGAGCTGTCGATCGCTCGGGCCAACTTCAATCGCAACAAAGAGTTGGTCGAGCAGAACTTCATCAGCCGACGAACCCTGGACGAAAGCGCGGCCAATCTGGAGGTGGCCCAGGCCAAGCTGGCCCTGGCGCAGGCCACAGCAGCACGCCTGAAGATCATGGCGCCGTTTGACGGCACCGTGGGCATTCGTTCCGTCAACCTGGGTGATTACCTCAAGGACGGGGCCGACGTGGTCAATCTGGAGGACATGGATGCGATCTATGTCGACTACAGGCTGCCTGAGCGGTTTCAGAGCCAGGTCAAGGTGGGCCAGCGGGCACAGATCGATATCGATGCGCTGCCGGGCCGCAAATTCTCAGCCGTGGTGCTGGCGATTGATCCCTTGATTGACGCCAACGGTCGGTCGGTGGGTGTGCGGGCCTGCATCGACAACCGCAGAATGCAGCTTCGGCCCGGCATGTTCGCGCGGGTGGCCACTGTGTTTGCCCAGAAGGACAAGGCGCTGGTGATTCCCGAGGAGGCCATCGTGCCGCAGGGCGGGCGGCAGTTCGTCATCCGGCTGATTGATGGGCCCGAGGGCAAGGTCAGCCAGCGGGTGGAGGTCAAAGTGGGCTCGCGCAGCCCGGGCAAGGTTGAAATCGTCGACGGTCTGGCCGCCGGCGAAACCGTGGTCGTGGCTGGCCAACAAAGGCTGCAGCGCGATGGCATGTCCGTGCGTGTGATTGAAGTGGGCGCTCGGCCAGGCGGCCCAGGCGGCCCAGGCGGCGCAGGCGGCGCAGGCGGCGCAGGCGGCGCAGGCGGCGCAGGCGGCGCAGGCGGCGCAGGCGGCCCCGGTGCGGGTGGTCCAGGCGCAGGCGGCCCCGGTGCGGGTGGTCCAGGCACAGGCGGCCCAGGTGCGGGTGGTCCAGGCGCAGGCGGCCCAGGTGCAGGCGGCCCAGGTGCAGGTGGCCCAGGTGCAGGTGGCCCAGGTGCAGGTGGCCCAGGTTCGGGAGCGCGGCCTGGATCGGGCCCGGCGGGTGGTGCGCGGGCGGCTGCGCAAGCGCCTTTGCAGGGGCCGGACCCGTGTTTGATGGGGGCTTCGGCCTCGGCCGCTCCCGCTGGCGCGCGCGGTGGAGCCGGCGCGCCGGCTGCCCCTGGCGCACCGGCTCGTGCGGCTGGCCGCCCGCCGGCCTGATGGACTCGATTCACTTTTTCAACCTGACTGACAGGATTCAAGACCATGCAGCTGGCTGAAGTCTCCATTCGCCGACCGGTCTTTGCCACCGTGCTGTCTTTGCTGATCCTGCTGATCGGCGCAGTCAGCTTTGACCGGCTGACGGTGCGCGAATACCCCAAGATCGATGAGCCGGTGGTCACGGTCAGCGTGCGCTATCCGGGCGCTTCGGCCGAGGTGATCGAATCGCAGGTCACCAAGCCGTTGGAAGACTCGATTGCCGGCATCGATGCAGTCGATGTGCTGACCTCGATCAGCCGCGCCGATCAGGCCCAGATCACGGTGCGTTTCAAGCTTGAAAAAGACGCCGACGCTGCTGCGGCCGAGGTGCGCGATCGCACCTCGCGGGTGCGAAACCGCCTGCCGCAGGCCATTGAAGAGCCGGTGATCGCCAAGGTGGAGGCCGATGCCTTTCCGGTGGTCTGGCTGGCGTTTTCCAGCGAGACCACGCCGCAGTTGGCGATCAACGACCTGATCAACCGGGTGGTCAAGCCGCGCCTGCAGACCGTCAGCGGTGTGGCCGATGTGCGCATTTTTGGTGAGCGCAAATATGCGATGCGGGTCTGGCTCGACACCGACCGCCTGGCCGGCTACCGGCTGACCACGCAGGACGTGGAAGATGCGATTCGGCGCAGCAACCTGGAGCTGCCGGCGGGGCGTATCGAGTCGTCGCAGCGCGAGTTCAGCGTCACCTCCCAGACCGATCTGGCGCGCGCCGGGCAGTTTGGCGACATCGTGATCCGCACGGTCAATGGTTTTCCGGTCAAGATCCGCGACGTGGCACGGGTGCGGGAAGAGCCCGCTGATGAGCGCACCGCAGTGCGGCTCAATGGCAAGCCGTCGCTGTCGGTCGGCGTGATCCGGCAGGCCACTGCCAACCCGCTCGATCTGTCGCGCGGTGTGCGCGAGATGATGCCCAAGCTGCAGGCCGACCTGCCGGCCGACGTACAGATTTCGGTGGCCAATGACAACTCGGTCTTCATCGACCGCTCGATCAAGAACGTCTACAAGACCATTGCCGAGGCGGTGGTGCTGGTGGCCCTGGTGATCTTCGTTTTCCTGCGAACGTTTCGCGCCTCGATCATCCCGATCGTCACCATCCCCGTCAGCCTGGTCGGCACCTTTGCGCTCATGGCGATGGCGGGGTTTACCATCAACACCTTGACCTTGCTCGCGCTGGTGCTTGCCATCGGTCTGGTGGTCGACGATGCCATCGTGATGCTTGAGAACATCTACCGCCATATTGAGGAGGGGATGGATCCGTTTTCAGCGGGCATCAAGGGCGCGCGTGAGATTGGGTTTGCGGTCGTCACCATGACGGCCACGCTGGTGGCGGTGTATGCGCCGCTGGCTTTCACGCCGGGCCGTACCGGGCGTCTGTTCATCGAGTTCGCGCTGGCTCTGGCCGGGGCTGTCGTGGTGTCGGGCTTCGTGGCTTTGACGCTCACGCCCATGATGTCGAGCAAGCTGCTGCGCCACAACCCCAAGCCCAACTGGTTTGATCGGGGGATGGAGCGCATCCTCAACTCGATCGCAGGAGGCTATGGGCGTGTGCTGCGCTGGCTGGTGACGGCGCGGGCCCGCCCGGCCGAAGGGGCCGCCTGGATCACCCGCGCCGGGGCCTGGTTCGTGCAGGCGCGCTGGATCGTGGTCGGCGTGATGACGCTCAGCGCCGCTGGCATCTTCTGGGTGTTTCCCACCATGAAGTCGGAGCTCGCGCCGCTAGAAGACCGCGGCGTGATTTTGGCCAACATCAATGCGCCCGACGGCTCGACCCTGGCTTACACCAACCGCTATGCGCAGGCCATTGAGGCCATGGGGCAGAAGTACCCTGAGTTTGACCGTATCTTTGCCAATATCGGCAATCCGACCGTGGCTCAGGGCTCGGTGTTCTACCGTGCCGTCGACTGGGACGACCGGCAGCGCACCACGCTGGAAATCGCCCGTGAATTGCAACCGCGTTTTGCATCGCTGCCCGGTGTGAGCGCCTTCCCGATCACGCCGCCCTCGCTCGGTCAGGGCTTTCGCGAGCGCCCACTGAGCTTTGTGATCCAGACCTCGGCCAGCTACCAGCAGCTCAACCAGGTCACGCGCCAGATGCTCGACGAGATCGCCAAGAACCCCGGCATTGTCTCGCCCGATGTGGATCTGCGCCTGAACAAGCCGGAGCTGCGCATCGAGGTCGATCGCGATCGCGCGGCCGACCTGGGGGTGGGCATTGATGCGGTGGCCCGTGCCATTGAAACCCTGCTTGGCGGGCGCAACGTGACGCGTTACAAGCGCGACGCCGATCAGTACGACGTGATCGTGCAAACCCAGGCGTCGGGCCGCAACACGCCCGACGACATCGACCGCATTTATGTGCGGGGTCGCAACGAGGCCATGATTCCGCTCTCGGCCCTGGTGAAGGTGCGCGAGACGGTCTCGCCGCGCGAACTCAACCACTTTGGCCAGCGCCGCTCGGTCACGATCACGGCCAACCTGTCGCCCGATTATTCGCTCGGTGAGGCGCTCAAATTCATGGACGCGACGGCGGCCAAGGTGCTCAAGACCGGCTACAGCACCGACTTGGCCGGGACCTCGCGCGAGTTCCGCAATTCGCAAGGCGCGCTGGCCATCGTCTTTGGCCTGGCGCTGATCTTCATCTTTTTGGTGCTTGCGGCCCAGTTTGAAAGCTTTGTCGATCCGCTGGTGATCATGCTGTCGGTGCCGCTGTCCATGATCGGCGCTTTGCTCGCGCTCAAATGGTCCGGTGGTTCGCTCAATGTGTATTCGCAGATCGGCCTGATCACGCTGGTCGGTCTGATCACCAAGCACGGCATTTTGATTGTCGAATTCACCAACCAGTTGCGCATCCAGGGCATGGAGATGACCGACGCGCTGATTCAGGCGGCCACCCAGCGCCTGCGTCCGATCATGATGACCACCGGCGCGATGGTGCTCGGCGCCGTGCCGCTGGCCTTGGCCACCGGCGCAGGCGCCGAGAGCCGCATCCAGATCGGATGGGTCATTGTGGGGGGCATGAGCCTAGGCACGGTGCTGACCATCTTTGTGGTGCCCACCATGTATTCGCTCTTTGCCCGTCAGTCGATTCCGGGTGCTGACACCCGCGAGATGCGTGAGCGGGCGGCGCCCCATGCGCACGATGAACTCATCGCCAAATGATGTCTTTTTGATTGATTGGAGTGCTCCATGCCCAAAGCCTATTGGATCAGCGCCTACCAGGCCATACACGATGATGCGGCCTTGCAGGCCTACGCCAAGCTCGCGGGGCCTGCCTTGCAAGCCGCTGGGGGTCGGGCCCTGGCCCGTGGCGTGCCCGCTGCCGTCAAAGAGCAGGGCAAGGCCATGCGCACGGTCGTCTTTGAGTTCGACAGCGTGCAGGCGGCCCTGGCCGCTTACGAAAGCGCCGCTTACAAAGAGGCTTTGGCGGCACTGGGCACGAATGCAGCCGTGCGGGACATTCGCATCATCGAAGGCCTGTGACGCGGCCGATCAGATCACGCCGCCAAACATCATCACGTCAACGCTCTGCCCTTGAGCCACCGGCCCCTGCATGTGGTGCAGGACGATCAGGCCGTTGGCCCTGTCCATGGAGCTGAGCACGCCCGAGCCCTGGTCGCCCGTGGTGCGCACCTGCAACTGACCTTGCCCATCGGTGTCGACCCAGCCCCGCTGGTATTCGGTGCGCCCCGGTTTTTTTCGCAAGTTCTGCGCACTGCGGGCCTTGAGCAGGGGCGGCGGCGCATCGGTGCAGCCCATCATCTGCAGCAAGGCGGGCCGCACAAAGGCCAGGAAGGTGACCATCACTGCCACGGGGTTGCCCGGCAGCCCGAACATGACCGTGCTGCGCTCTGCGGTCTTGATGCGCCCCACCGCCATCGGTCGCCCCGGCCGCATGGCCACGCGCCAGAACACCACATCGCCGAGTTCACGCATCATGGCTTTGGTGTGATCGGCCTCGCCGACGCTGACCCCGCCCGAGCTGATGATGGCATCGGCCTCGCGGGCTGCCCGTTCAAAGGTGGCGCGCAGCTGCGCCGGGTCGTCGGCCACCAGGCCCAGATCGATCACCTCGCAGCCCAGACCCTGCAGCAGGCCGATCAGGGTGTAGCGGTTGCTGTCGTAAACCGCACCCTCCCGTGGCGCCTGGCCCGGCAAAACAATCTCGTCGCCAGTAGAAAAGCAGGCCACCTTAAGCCGCCGGTAAACGCCCAGCGTGCTCAGGCCCAGTGAGGCGGCCAAGCCCAACTGGGCTGGTGCGAGCCTTTGCCCCCGCCGCAGGGCCGCCTGACCGCGCTGGAGGTCTTCGCCTCGCAGGCGGCGGTTGTCCCCCCGGCGCAGCACGTTGGCCGGCACGGTCACGCTCAGTCCGTCGGGGCTGAGCTGAGCCAATTCCTGCGGCAGCACCGTATCGAGCCCGGCGGGCATCACGGCCCCGGTCATGATCTTGATGCACTCGCCCGGGCCGATTGTGGCTGTGGCCAGTGTGGAGCGCCCGGCCCAAGCGGTGGCGGCCACGCGCAAGCTCAAGGGCTGCGGTGAGTCGAGCTGCACGCCGGCAAAGGCGTAGCCGTCCATCGCCGAGTTGTCATGCGGTGGCACATCGATCGGGCAGATCAGGTCGCCGGCCAGGATGCGGTTCAGGCCCTCGAGCAGGTCGACGTCCTGCGTCTCTTGGATCGGGCTGACGAGCTCGCGCAAAAAAGCCTGCACCTGGGCCACCGGCAGCGATTGCGGGTCGTAGCCTTCCAACTGAGCGGCAATTTCTTCAAGCGTTTTCATGAACCCTCCAGTTGCCTAAGTTGCTCGAGGGTGTTGGCGTTGTAGAAGGCGCGCGGATCGTCGTGGGCTTGGTCAAAGACCACCCGCGCGGCCCGCTCGCTGGCGGTCCAGGCGTCGATCTTGCGGCCGCCGCCAGCGATAAAGGCGCGCAGGCTGTTGCGCAACGTGACCTTGATGAGGCAAAAGACGGGTTGATGGCGCACCTGCCCGTCTTCTTCTGCCGCTGCGGCCATGGCCAGATTGCAGCCCTGGCTGTCCAGGGCCTGGGCCAGTCGCTCAACCAGGTCGGGCGGAAACAGCGGCGTGTCGCAGGCCACCGTGCACAGGTAGGGGCTCTGGCAGTTGTCGAGGCCTGCCAGAAAGCCGGCCAGCGGGCCGGCAAATTCGCCCGCATCGGCGCTGTCGGGCCAGACCGGTGCCCCCCAGGCCGCGTACTCTTGCAGATGCCGATTGGCGTTGATGGCGGCTGTGCCCACCTGCACGGCCAGCCGGCTCAAGCAGTGGCGCGCCAGCGGCTCGCCGCGAAAGCTCTGCATGCCTTTGTCGAGCCCGCCCATGCGCAAGCCGCGCCCGCCGGCCAGCACCAGGCCCGTGATGTCGCCAGCCGATGGCATTTAGCCTCCGATGTAGCTCATTTCCACCCGGCGCTCGCCGGCTGCGGCCGATCCACTGGCGCGCAGTTGGGAATAGCGGTCGCTGCGCTGCTGCCAGATCAGGCCAATGGCCCCGGCAATCTGCTCGTCGCTGTAGGCGCCTCGCAGCAGCGCGCGCAAATCGTGCCCCTGACTGGCGAACAGACACAGGAAGAGCTTGCCCTCGGTGGACAGCCGGGCCCGGTTGCAACTGCCGCAAAAAGCCTGGGTGACGCTGCTGATCACCCCAATCTCGCCTTGCCCGTCGGCATAGCGCCAGCGCTGGGCGGTCTCGCCTGGCTCGCTGGCCTCCAGCGGCTGCAGCGCGAAGTGCTGTGCGATGCGCTCGACCACCTGCGCCGATGGCAGAACCTCGTCCATGCGCCAGCCGTTGGTCGCGCCCACGTCCATGTATTCGATAAAGCGCAGCACACTGCCGGTGCCGCGGAAATGGCGTGCCATGGGCACGATCTCGTGGTCATTGGTGCCGCGCTTGACCACCATGTTGACTTTGAGCGGCGCCAGCCCCACGTTTTGGGCCACCTCGATGCCGTGCAGCACGTCGGCCACCGGAAAGTCCACATCGTTCATGCGCCGAAAGACCGTATCGTCCAGGCCGTCCAGGCTCACCGTCACCCGCCGCAGGCCAGCGTCCTTGAGCGCTTGGGCCTTCTTGGCCAGCAGCGAGCCATTGGTGGTCAGCGTGATGTCGAGCGGCTGGCCCTGCGGCGTGCGCAGCTCGGCCAGCATGGTGATCAGCACCTCGATGTTCTTGCGCAGCAGCGGCTCGCCGCCGGTCAGGCGGATCTTGCGCACGCCGTGCGCAACAAAGAGACGGGCCAGGCGGGTGATCTCCTCAAAGCTCAGCAGCGAACTCTGGGGCAAAAAGACATAGTCCTTGTCGAACACCTCGCGCGGCATGCAGTAGCTGCAGCGGAAATTGCAGCGGTCGGTCACGCTGATGCGCAGGTCGTGTAGTGGCCGGTGCAGGCGGTCGGCAACATGCCCCGTTGGGGCCGAAGGGTGCGCCGGGATGGCCGGCATTTCGCTGGCGTAGCGCAGGTCGGCGATGGCGATGCGCCGGTTCGGTGTGGGATCACTCATGGCAGGGTTTGATTTTGCCCCAGACTTTGCCCCAGACCGTAGCCTGCTGGCCACTGCGCTCAAACGCAGCGGGCGCCATCGACCTCAATGCACACGCCCGAGATGAAAGCGGCCTCATCACTGGCCAAGAACAGCGCGGCGTTGGCCACATCCAGGGCGGTGGAGAAGCGACCCAGCGGTATGGTGGAGCGAAAGCGAGCCAGTCGCTCTTCGGTCAATTCGCCGCCGGCAAACAGCTCACCCATGCCGGTGGTCGGGTTCATGACAGGGTTGAGGCAGTTGACGCGGATATTGTCTGGGCCCAGCTCGGCCGCCAGGGACTTGCTGGTGACGATGGCCGCTCCCTTGGAGCCGTTGTACCAGGTCAGGCCGGGGCGGGGGCGCACCCCTGCGGTCGAGGCGATGTTGATGAAGCTGCCGCCCCCCTGCGCCCGGAAGATGGGCACAGCATGCAGGCAGCTCAGGTAGATGCTCTTGACGTTGACGGCGTAGCAGCGATCGAACTCTTCTTCGCTCACGTTCAGTGCGCTCTGGTTGCGGTGGGTCCAGCCGGCGTTGTTGACCATCACATCGAGGCGGCCAAACTGCTGCACCGCGCAGTCAACGATGCGCTTCATGTCATCGTTGCGGGTGACATCTGCTGCGATGAAACAGGCGCGGCCCCCGGCCGCGTTGATCTCGTCACACACCCGCTGCCCGCCCGCGGGCACCAAGTCGTTGACGACGATCGCAGCGCCTTCCTCGGCCAGCCGTTTGGCGATGCCCTCGCCGATGCCGCTGCCTGCGCCGGTGACGATGATGGATTTGTTCTTGAGTCTCATGGTGTGAAGTCCGCAGGCTTTGAGGGTCAGCGCGAGGGTGCAGGAGAAGGCCCAATGGCCGGGGCCGGCGAGGGGCCGATGGCTGGAGCCGGGGAGGGCCCAATGGCCGGCGCAGGAGACGGTCCGATCGCTGGAGCGGGCGAGGGCCCGATAGCCGATTCAGCCGATGGCGATGGGCCCACGCCCGCAGCCGGCTGGGTCGGTGCGCCTTCTGCAGACGGACCGCTCGCCGGCTCGGGGGCCACCACGACCGGTGGTTTGGCATACACCGCATCGCGCAGGGCCAAGGAAATGCTGGGTACGTAAGTGATGATCATCAGGCAGCCGATGATCACCAGCACAAAGGGAAGCAGGTGGCCAATGATTCGGTCTAGCGATATCTTGGCCACTGTGCACGCGGCAAACAGGTTGACGCCAAAAGGCGGTGTGATCATGCCCAGAGCGAGGTTGACCACCATGATGATGCCAAAGTGCACCGGGTCGATGCCAAAGTGCACGGCCACCGGCACCAAGATAGGGGCCAGCACGATGATGGCCGCCGAGGTCTCGATGAACATGCCGATCACAAACAGCGCCGCGTTCACCCCCAGAAGAAACAAGCCCGGCGACTGCAAAATGTCCTTGAGCCACAGGCCGATCGCATCGGGCACGCCGGCGCGGGTAATCAGGAAGGCAAACAGCCCTGCGTTGGCGATGATGAACATGATCACCGCGCTCGAAATGACGGATTTGCGCAGCACCGCCACAAGGTCGGCCCAGCGCAGCTCGCGGTGGATGAACAGGCCGATGATCAGGGCATAAAACACCGCCACCACCGAGGCCTCGGTGGGCGTGAACACGCCGCCGTAAATGCCGCCCAAGATGATGACGGGCATCAGCAATGCCCAGCCGGCGCTGAAGGTGGCGCGCGGCACGGACAGCCGCCCCTGGCCGTCGTTTTTGCCCCAGCCCTTGTAGCGGCAGTAGAGGTGAACGAAGAGCATCAGCGCGGCGCCGATCAGAATGCCGGGGCCAAACCCTGCAATGAACAACTCACCAATCGAGACTTCGGCGGCCACGCCGAAAAGAATCATGGGGATAGACGGCGGGATGATGACGCCCAGTTCGGCCGAGGTCGCTTGCAGCGACGCTGCGTAGCCCGTGGGATAGCCATGCCGGATCAGCGCGGGTATCAAGATGGAGCCAATCGCGAAGGTAGTGGCCACTGATGAGCCCGAGACTGCCGCAAAGATCATGCAGGTCAGCACGCAGGTCATGGGCAGGCCGCCTTGCACGCCGCCAACCAGCGATTTGGCAAATTCCACCAGCCGGCGTGAGATGCCGCCCGTTTCCATCAGGTTGCCCGCCAGGATGAAAAACGGGATCGCCAGCAGCGGAAACTTGTCGATCGCGCTGAACATCTCTTTGGGCACCAAGATCAGCTTGCTGCTGTCAAACAGCGCCAAGCCCAGCACGGCAGAGCCGCCAATCGAGATGGCGATCGAAATGCTGAAGGCAAAGCACAGCAGCATGGTGATCAGGAGGGTCAGTGACATGGGGCGGCCCTGCGGTCTGGTGTCGGTGTATTGAGCTTTTCGTGAGCTTGTTTTGGGCTTATTGCGCGGTTTCGAGTTCTTCGGCGCGCGGATCGAGGTGGTTGGCCACAACGGCCAGCAGGCCCAGCAGCGCGCCGGCCGGCACAGCGGCATAGCCCCAGGACATCGACAGGTCCATGCTGGCAAAGGTTTGGAAGCGCACGCGGGTGATCAGCTCAATGCCAAAGTACAGCACCACAGACAGAAAGCTCAAGTTAAAGAGCGTGATGACCCAGCGCACGGTCTGCTTCCAATGTCCCCGCGAGAGTCGGAGCATGAGGTCGACCGACACCAGCGCGCCTTGGCGCAGCGCAGCGACGGTACCCAGCATGACCATCCAGATCATCAGGCGGCGCATCGCCTCTTCGGTCCAGGTCGACGGCTGCTCGAAGACAAAGCGCGACACCACCTGCCAAAGGCCCAGCACACTGATCACGGCCAGCACGGCGCAGGCGGCGTGCAGGCTCAGGCCGGTGGTGTAGCGATCGATCTGTAGGATGAGTTTTTTCATGGCCCTGCGTCCTGAGGTTTAAACGCAACTTGCAAGCAGGGTGCAGCCGTACCCACGGCCGCACCCTGCCCGATGCGGTTTCAGCGAACAGCCTGAATCGCCGCGATCTTGGCGGCGGTGAACTCCTTGGCGTACTCTTGGTAGGCCGGGGTCACAGCCTTGCGAAAGCTATCGCCGTTGACTTGCCGGATGACCTGCATGCCGTCTTTCTCGAGTTGCGCGATGCCGTTGTTCTCGTCGTCATTGACGCGCTTGCGCTGCGCAGCAGCGCCTTTCTTGCCCGCCTCAAGGAAGACGTTCTTGTCGGCGGCCGACAGTTTGTTCCAGACGGCCGGCGAGAGGATGATGACTGCTGGCGAGTAGACGTGGCCGGTGAGCGAGAGGTGTTTTTGCACCTGCGAGAACTTGGAGGCCAGGATCACCGGAATCGGATTTTCCTGACCGTCGACCGTGCCTTGCTGCAAGGCGGTGAACAACTCTGGGAAGGGCATGGGCGTGGGCAGGATGCCAAAGGTCTTGTAGCCGTCCATGTGCACCTTGTTTTCCATGGTGCGCATCTTCAGGCCTTTGGCATCGTCTGCGGTGCGGATCGGGCGCTTGCTGTTGGTCATGTGGCGAAAGCCGTTCTCAGCCCAGGCCAGCCCGATCAGGCCTTTGGCCTGCATGTTCTTGAGGAGATCCTGACCGATCGGCCCGTCCATCACCTTGCGGGCATGGTCGTAGTCGCGAAACAGGAAGGGGATGTCGACGATCTTGACTTCGGGCACGAAGTTGCCCAGCGGGCCGGTGGAGGTGTTGACCAAATCGAGCGTGCCCAACTGGACCGCTTCAATCATCTCGCGCTCGCCGCCCAGCGCGCTCGATGGGAAGTGCTGGCACTTGTAGCGGCCTTGGGTGCCTTTTTCAATCTCCTCGCAAAACACGGTGGAGCCTACCCCGTAGTGGGAGTTGGTTGGGACAGCGTAGCCGATGCGCAGCGTGGTCTGGGCTTGCGCACCCATGGCGGTCATCAGGGCGGCAACCGCCAGCGGCTTGAACAGAGAAGAAAAAGTCATGGTGTGGTCTCCTTGGTTGAGGTCAATGAAAGGCCACTGAGGGCCGGTTGGGGGAAAACTCAGCTTGCGTGTGCTTGGCGGTATCGGCGCCACCAGCCCAACCCCGCGCTCGTGCCGGCGCGCGGCCGGTACTCACAGCCAATATAGCCAGCATAGCCCAGGGTTTCGAGCAGGTCGAACAGATAAGGGTAAGACACTTCCCCTTCGTCGGGTTCATGCCGATCGGGGACGCCTGCGATTTGGAGGTGGCCGATGCCGTCAAAGTGGGTCTTGATGCGCATGGCCAGGTCGCCCTCGACGATCTGGCAGTGGTACAGGTCCATTTGCACCTTCAGGTTGTCGCGGCCGACCTCGGTGCGCACGCTGTGCGCATGGTCTTGGCGGTTGAGGTGGTAGCCGGGCATGTCGCGCCGGTTGATCGGCTCGATCATCACCGTGATGCCGTGCTCGCCGAGCCGGTCACAGGCCAGCATGAGGTTGTCGACGTAGGTGCGGTGCAGCAGCTTTGGATCGCAATCGGGTGGTTCAAGACCGGCCATGATGTGCAGGTTTTTGACCCCGGTGGCGCGGGCATAGACCAAGGCGGTGTCGATGGTCTGCCTGAATTGTTCGCGGCGATCGGGCAGGCACGACATGCCGCGCTCGCCGGCCGCCCAGTTGCCCGGCGGCAGATTGAACAGCGCTTGCTTCAGGCCATGGTCTTGCAGCGGCCGGGCGATGTCGTCGGGCGTGTGGTCGTAGGGAAACAGGTACTCGACCGCATCAAAGCCGTCGGCCGCTGCTGCGGCGAAGCGCTCCAGGAAGGGCACTTCGTTGTACATCATGGTCAGGTTGGCGGCAAAGCGCAGCATGTCTTTCTTTCTTACCAGGGCGTGCCAAACGTCTGCTGCAACTCTTGCAGTTGCTCGGCCGTCAGCGGCTGGGGGCGGGGATTGCACAGCAGCCACAGACGCGCGGTTTCTTCAAGTTCTTCGAGGATGGCCATGGCCTGCGCAGCGCTGTCGCCCCAGGCGACGGGTCCAAGTCGATCGAGCATCACGGCGCGAGGCGGCGTGCTGGCCACGCGCAGCAGCTCCCCGATACGCTGGGCGACCCGCGGGTCGCCGGGGCGGTGGTAGGGCAGCCACGGCACCGGGCCGACCTTCATGACCTGGTAGGGCGTGATCGGCGGCAAGATGGCCTGCTCGCTCCAGACGCCTTGCAAGGTCAGCCCCACCAGGTGCGTGCTGTGGGTGTGAAGCACGCAGCGGGCCTGGGTGGCGGCATAGATGGATCGGTGCAGCGCCAGCGTCTTGCTGGCGCGCTCGCCGCCCAACTGCTGGCCGTCTTCGTCAACCCAGGCCAGCCGCTCGGGCTCAAGAAAGCCCAGACAGGCGTCTGTGGGTGTGATGAGGTAGCCGCGATCGAGTCGCAGGCTGATGTTGCCTGCGGTCGAATGCACGAGCCCGCGTTCGAAGAGTGAACGGCCGACCCGGCAGACCTCCTGCCGCAGGGGCTGCTGTTCGGGCGGGATGGGCACGCTGTTCATGGTCGTGGACTCAGGCCTGCACGTCAGCGCAGGCCAGCGCCGCGCTAAAGAAATCGGGTCCGCCGAAGTTGCCGGACTTCAGGGCCAGCCAAAGCGGCTCGCCCTGCCACAGCCCCTCGGTCCAGGGCACACCCGGGCAGATGCTCGCGCCGATGCGCAGGCGCTCGATGCCCAGCTCTTGGGTCACGGCGCCGGAGGTCTCGCCGCCGGCCACCACCAGCTTGCGCACGCCGGCTTGGACCAGGGCCTGGGCCAGCGCCGCCAGCGTGCGCTCGGTCAGGTCACCGGCCTGCTGCACGCCCAGCTGGCTTTGAGCAGCCCGCACGCTGTCGGCGTCGGCCGCGGCGTGAACCAGCACCGGCCCGCGATCGAGCAGGGCCAGCGCCTGGGCTTGCAATTGCTGCGCACTTTGCCGGCCCTGATGAACCGCCAGCGGGTCGACCAGCAGGCTGGCGTGGCCAGCAGCCTTCCAATGCGCGATCTGGGCCTGCGTGGCGTGCGAGCACGAGCCGCTCACGACGGCAGCGCGGCCAAGCACGGGCTGCAGCTGCGCCGCCTCGGCCTTGGGCGTGAACCAGCCGCGGCGGGCGTAGGCCGGCCCCAGGCCCAGCGCCAGGCCCGAGCCGGCGGTCACCAGCGGCAAGTCGGCGCAGGCCTCGGCCAAGTTCAGCAGGTGCTGGTTGTGGGTCGCATCGGCCACCGCGATGCCCATGCCTTGGCGCTGCAGCGCTTGCAAAGCCTGGCCGATTGCATCGGGCCCCTGCGAGACCACAGGCTCGGGCAGCAGCCCCACCTGCTGCTCGGTTTGGGGCTGGAGCACGCGCAGCAGGTTGGCATCGAGCATGGGCGTGAGCGGGTGCGTGCGCATGCTCGAGTCGCTCAGCAGCAGATCGCCCACAAAAAGGTGGCCGCGGTAGATGGTGCGACCGTTTTCAGGAAAAGCCGGGCAGGCGATGGTGATGCGGGCCCCGAGCGCCTTCATCAGGGCATCGGCAACCGGTCCGATATTGCCCTGGGCGGTCGAATCGAAGGTGGAGCAGTATTTGAAGTAGATTTGCCGGGCGCCGGCGCCTTGCAGGGCCGACAGCGCTTGCAAGCTTTGCTCGATCGCTTCGGCGGGCGGGCAGGTGCGCGTCTTCAGGGCAATGACCACCGCGTCGGCCTGCGGCAAGGCGCCGCTGGGCACGCCGATCACCTGCACGGTGTGCATGCCGGCGCGCACCAACATGCTGGCCACGTCAGTGGCGCCGGTGAAATCGTCCGCGATCACGCCCAGGATCATGTCGCGACCTTCGTGGGCAAGTCCAGTCCGGCCAGTGCGGCGTAGTACTTCACCACAGCCGCGTCGTCTTCGCCCCCATGTCCCATAGCCGCTGTGGCCAGGTAGAGCTGATGTGCGGCTGCGGCCAGGGGCAGCGGGAAGGCCAGCTTGCGGGCGGCGTCGAGCACGATGCCCAGGTCTTTGACGAAGATGTTGACGGCCGACAGCGGCGTGTAGTCGCCCTCTAGGATGTGCGGAACCCGGTTCTGGAACATCCAGCTCATGCCAGCCGAATTGCAGATCACCTCATAGAGTTGGGCCGGGTCTGCCCCGGCCCGCATGCCCAGCGCCATGGCTTCGCAGGCGCTGGCGATGTGCACGCCGGCCAGGTGCTGATTGACCATCTTGACCGTCGAGCCGATGCCCACCTGATCGCCGAGCCGGTAAACCTTGCCGGCGAAGGTCTGCATCAGCTCTGCAGCGGCCTCGAAGGCTTGGGGTCGGCCCGAAGCCATCACGGTCATTTGTCCCTCGGCGGCCTTTTTTGCGCCGCCGGAGACCGGTCCGTCGATCAACAACACGCCTTTTTCTGCCAGCCGCGACTCCCACTGCGGCGGCACAGCCGGATCGACCGTGGCCGAGCAGATCACCACCGAGCCCGCAGCCAGGTGGTCGACCAGACCGTCTGGGCCAAACAGCACATCTTCGGTTTGCGCGGCATTGACCACCAACACCAGCACCACCTGGCAGTGCGGGGCGAGCTCGCGCGGTGTTGCCACGGCGCTCCCGCCCAGTTGCTCGAATTGTTCGCGGGCCTGGGCGCGGTTGTCGCAGCCCCAGGTGGCAACGCCGGCGCGCAGGGCCGAGGCGGCTGCGCCCATGCCCATCGAGCCCAGCCCGACGACGCCCAGTGTTTTGGTGTGTGGTGTGTGCATGCTGCTTTCAGTGTCGGGTGGGTTCTGGCCTGCCGAGCAATTGGCGCAAGGCCCGCTTGGTTTTCGGGTCGGCCTGCTCGATGCGTTGGGCCGCATTGGCCATGTGCCGCACGGCGGCGCGGCGTGCGGCGGCGCTGTCTCCCCGGGTGATGGCCGCCGCCATGGCTTCGTGCTCGCGGTTGACGGCGCTCAGGAAGGCCTGGTGCATCGACTCGTTGGCCCGGGTAACGCGCATGGCAGGGCGCTGGTATTGCTCTAAAAAGCCGAGCAGGTGTTCAAAATGCGGGTTGTCGGCAGCCCGCGCAATGCTGCGGTGAAAGGCCAGATCTTCCTCAACCCCGTCATGGCCTTGGGCCACGGCCAGCTTGAGGCGATCGAGCGCCTGGTGCATGTCCTGGGCTTTGCGGGCATCAATGCGCTGGGCGGCCAGCGCGCAGACTTCACCCTCGAGGACCCGCCGCACTTCGACGACTTGCAGCACAGCATCCATGGATTGAAGCACCGATGGGTCGAAGGCGAGGGCGCGGGCGCTGTGCGCGGGTGCAACGAAAACCCCCGAGCCCTGCCGGGAAACCAGGCGGCCCATGGACTTGAGTCGGCTGACCGCCTCCCGCACCACAGTCCTGGAGACACCAAACTGCGCCGACATCTGGGTCTCGGTAGGCAGCCTTGCATCGGCCTGGAGCGCACCGTCTTCAATGCGGCTGAGCAATTGCGCCGCCACCTGATCGGTCAGGGTCGGGTGGCCGGGCAGCAGTTCGAGCAGGGCGGGGCGCATCGCAGGGTCGCAGGTTTGTCAGATCATCATACAAATTTGCGTGGCGGGCGGCCTGCGGGTTTTCCTTGGGCCGGCGGAAAAAGGGGCGAAAAAAAGCCCGCTCGCAGACCGAGCGGGCTTGAGGGTCGGAGCTCTGCTGTGCTTATTTCGTCGGCGCAGATGCAGCAGGTGCCGCAGGTGCCGCGGACGCAGCTGGAGCGGCCTCAGAGGCCGCCGGTGCGGCAGCTGGCGCAGCAGGGGTGGCCGCCGGCGCACTGACGGCAGCCGCAGGAGCGGGGGCGGGCGTGGCCTGCGCATCGCCGTGGAACTTCATCATCAATGGCACGATGAGCAGGGCCACGATGTTGATGATCTTGATCAAGGGGTTGACCGCAGGGCCGGCTGTGTCCTTGTAGGGATCGCCCACGGTGTCACCGGTGACGGCTGCCTTGTGCGCTTCCGAGCCTTTGCCACCGTGATGGCCGTCTTCGATGTATTTCTTGGCGTTGTCCCAGGCCCCGCCACCGGTGCACATGGAAATGGCCACGAACAGACCGGTGATGATGGTGCCCATCAGCAAGCCGCCCAAGGCTTTGGGGCCGAGGACCAGGCCGACCAAGATGGGCACCACCACGGGCAGCAGCGACGGAATCATCATCTCCTTGATGGCAGCGCCGGTCAGCATGTCGACGGCGCGACCGTATTCGGGCTTGGCCGTGCCTTCCATGATGCCCTTGATCTCCTTGAACTGCCGCCGCACCTCGACCACCACCGAGCCGGCCGCGCGGCCCACTGCTTCCATGGCCATGGCGCCAAACAGGTAGGGGATCAAGCCGCCGATGAACAGGCCGACGATGACCATCGGATCGCTCAGATCAAAGCTGATGGCCTTGCCGTAGCTCTCGAGCTTGTGGGTGTAGTCTGCAAACAAGACCAGCGCTGCCAGGCCGGCTGAGCCGATGGCGTAGCCCTTGGTGACGGCCTTGGTGGTGTTGCCCACAGCGTCGAGCGGGTCGGTGATGTCACGCACTGAAGCGGGCAATTCGGACATTTCGGCGATGCCGCCGGCGTTGTCGGTGATGGGACCGTAGGCGTCAAGTGCGACGATGATGCCGGCCATGCTGAGCATGGACATGGCAGCCACCGCGATGCCGTAGAGGCCAGCCAAGTTGTAGGCCACAAGGATGGCGATACACACGAAGATCACTGGCCAAGCGGTCGAGCGCATCGAGACGCCCAGGCCGGCAATGATGTTGGTGCCATGGCCAGTGGTGGAGGCCTGTGCGATGTGCTGCACCGGCGCGTACTGCGTGCCGGTGTAGAACTCGGTGATCCACACCAGCAAGGCGGTGAGCACCAGTCCGACCACACAGCTGCCAAAGAGCTTCATCTGGCTGCCCGCAGCGCCGAGCACGTTGTCGGGCATCATCCACTGGGTCACGAAGTAAAAGGCCACCAGGGACAGCACGCCGGCAATCGCCAGGCCTTTGTACAGAGCGGGCATCACGTTCTTCATGCCCGGTGCTGCCTTGACGAAGAAGCAGCCGATGATGGACGCCACGATCGAAACCGCGCCCAGGCCCAGCGGGTAGAGCACGGCGTTGAGCGGCGCTGCAGTGACCAGCAGCGCGCCCAGCACCATGGTGGCGATAAGCGTGACCGCATAGGTCTCAAACAGGTCGGCGGCCATGCCGGCGCAGTCGCCCACGTTGTCGCCGACGTTGTCGGCAATCACCGCTGGGTTGCGCGGATCGTCCTCGGGAATGCCGGCTTCGACCTTGCCCACCAGATCGGCGCCGACGTCGGCGCCCTTGGTGAAGATGCCGCCGCCCAGGCGCGCAAAGATGGAGATGAGCGAGGAGCCGAAGGCAAAGCCGATCAGCGGGTTGAGCAGGGCGGCCAGCGTCTTGTCGGAGGCCGGGTTGCTGCCCACCAGGAACCAGTAAAAGCCGGTCACACCGAGCAGACCCAGTCCGACCACGAGCATGCCGGTGATGGCGCCGCCGCGGAAGGCCACATCAAGCGCCGGGCCTATGCCCTTGGTCGCCGCTTGTGCGGTGCGCACGTTGGCGCGCACTGAAACATTCATGCCGATAAAGCCGCAGGCACCTGACAGCACCGCACCGACCACAAAGCCTATTGCCGTCTTGGCGTCAAGAAACAGGCCGATGAGCACGGCCAAGATGACACCCACGACCGAGATGGTCTTGTACTGTCTGGCCAGATAGGCCGCGGCACCGGTTTGAATGGCCGCGGCAATTTCTTGCATGCGGGGGTTGCCCGCGTCTTGAGAAAGAATCCAGCTACGAGCCCAAAAGCCGTAGACGACTGCGATGAGTCCACATACCAGCGCCAGCATGAGCGCGGAGTTGCCCGTCATATCAATACTCCATTTTTAGACGTGAGGGTTTCGGTGCAACGAAGGCGTTCGATTGCACCGCCTTGCGTTGCTTCCTCCACCCCCGCCTCCGCACGGGGACTGATTGGCCAACCCTCGCAATTTAGCGCCAAACGCCGTCGGCGCCTACCGGGTGTCAGCCTCACATCAGTAAAATGAGGGTAAATCCGGAGCAATTGAGCCTGTCGTCCTACGCATATGCGACAGACGCGGGCGTCCATTGGCTTATTACAACTTCAAGAGATCCCCACCATGTCCCTGGACAACGTCACCCCTGGCAGCAAGGTACCCGATTCTTTCAATGTGATCATCGAAATCCCGATGAATGCCGATCCGATCAAGTACGAGGTCGACAAGGAAACCGGGGCGATCTTCGTGGACCGCTTCATGAGCACGGCCATGCACTACCCCACCAACTACGGCTATGTGCCCAAGACGATCTCGGGCGACGGCGATCCGGTCGATGTGCTGGTGATCACCCCCGTGCCCCTGATCCCGGGCGTGGTCGTGCCCTGCCGGGCCATCGGCATCCTCAAGATGCAGGACGAGGCCGGCGAGGACGGCAAGGTGCTGGCCGTGCCGATCGACAAGATTCTTTCGATTTACACCCAGTGGCAAAAGCCCGAAGACCTCAATCCGATGCGCCTGAAGACCATCGCGCATTTCTTCGAGCATTACAAGGACCTCGAGCCGGGCAAGTGGGTCAAGGTGCTGGGTTGGGAGGACAAGGAGGCGGCGCACAAGGAAATCCTTGATGGCATCGCCAACTACCAAAAGTCACGCGGCGCCTGAGCGATGACAGGCGCCGGGCCTCAGGCCTGGCGAAAGGGCGAGCGCTCCTCGAGCGCCGACAAGTAGTTTTCCACCCCTTGGCCCTCGCGCTCAAGAAAGCGCTGGACCGCATCGGCAAAAGCCGGGTGTGCCAACCAATGCGCGCTGTGGGTGGGTGTGGGGAGCAGGGCCCTGGCCATTTTGTGCTCGCCCTGCGCGCCGCCCTCAAAGCGTGACACGCCGTGCGCAATGCACCATTGCAGTGGCTGGTAGTAGCACGCTTCGAAATGCAGGCAATCGACCCGCTCGAGCGCGCCCCAGTAGCGGCCATAGGCCACCCGCTCGGGGCCAGCCTGGCTCAGACCAATGAGGCTGCTGGCGATCGGTTGCCCTCCGCGCTCGGCGACGAACAGCAGCCAGTGCTCGGGCAATTGTTGGGCCACGCGATGGAAGAAGTCGCGGCTCAAATAGGGCGCGTTGCCGTGCTCCAGGTAGGTTCTTTCGTAGCAGCGGTAGAAGAAGTCCCAGTCGGCTGGGTCGATGGCTGAGCCCTCAGACCAGCGAAACGTCACCCCCGCTTGGGCGACTTTGCGCCTTTCCTGGCGGATCTTCTTGCGCTTGTCCTGGCTCAGGCAGGACACAAAGTCCTCAAAGCTGCCAAACCGCTGGGCAGGCTCAGTCCCGGGCTCCGCTTGCCGCCGGTTGTGCCAGTGAAACTGCACCGTCTGGCGCATCATCAAACCGGCTTGTTTACAGGCGGCCATGTCTGCGGCAGCGGCAAACAGCAGGTGCAGCGACGACAGGCCTTGCTGTTGGCACCAGCGCACGAGTGCCTGCACCAGCGCCAGGCGAGCGGCCGCATCGGTGGCCAGCAGGCGTGGGCCGGGCACCGGCGTGAAGGGGCTGGCCACCAGCGCCTTGGGGTAGTAGGACAGCTTGTGCTGCTCGTAGGCCTGCGCCCAGGCCCAATCGAAGACATATTCGCCGTACGAGTGGCTTTTGAGGTAGACCGCGCAGGCGCCGGCCAGTTGCTCGCCGCGCCACAGGGTCAGCAGTTGCAGCTGCCAGCCCGTGCGCGCCGTGGCGCTTGCGCTGTCTTGCAAGGCGCTGAGGTATTCGTGGCGCATGAAGGGGCCCCGCGCCGAATCGGGGTGGCGATCGAGCAGAGCGTTCCACTGGGCCGCTGGGAGATCCGACCAGTTGGGCAGAAGCCGGATGACATAATCGTTTTCAGCCATTGCCCATTGTCGCCCCGCCTGCGGGCCCTGTTCTTTCTGCCCTCGATGTCTCTCCAGATCTGCGTCGCCCAGCTCAACTACTGTGTCGGAGACATGCCGGGCAATGCGCGCCTGATCATTGCCGCCGCCCGCCAGGCCTATGCGCAAGGCTGCCGGCTTGTGCTCACGCCCGAACTGGCGATTTGTGGCTATGCCGCCGAAGATCTGTATTTGCGGCCAGCTTTCATTGAGGCCTGTGATGAGGCGGTCGATCAGGTGGCCCGGGAGCTGGCCGATCTGGACGGCTTGTACGTGGTCATTGGCGCTCCGGCCGACTCCAGCGGTGGTCTGCGCACCCGCAGCGTGAGCCGGCCGCAGCTGTTCAATGCGGCCCATGTGCTCAGCCAGGGCCGGCGACTGCACACTTACGCCAAGCGCGAGCTGCCCAACTACCAGGTGTTCGATGAACGCCGCTACTTCACGCCCGGGCAAGAGCCGTGCGTGTTCACAATCGGCCAGGGTGCCGACGCGCTGCGTGTGGGCCTCTTGATTTGCGAGGACGCCTGGTTTGAGGAGCCGGCACAACTGAGCAAGGCCGCCGGTGCGCAGCTGCTGGCCGTCATCAATGCATCGCCCTTTCATGCCGGCAAGGCCCACGAGCGAGAGCAGGCCATGGCCGTGCGTGCCGCCTCCTGCGGCCTGCCACTCGTGTTCGCCCATTTGGTGGGCGGCCAGGATGAGGTGGTGTTTGAGGGGGCCTCCTTTGCCTTGCAGGCCAGCGGGCAAGTGGCCGCCCGTGCAGCGAGTTTCCAGCCTGAGGCATTTGTCGTCACGGTCGAGCGCGACCCGATGGGCCTCATGGGCCCCACGGGTGCGCTGCATTTGAGCGGTCCGGTGGCGGCGCTGCGCGGCACCGAGGCCGATCTTTGGGATGCGCTGGTGCTCGGCGTGCGCGACTACCTGGGCAAGAACGGTTTCCCCGGCGTTTTGCTGGGCCTGTCTGGCGGCATCGATTCGGCCCTGGTGCTGGCCATTGCGGTCGACGCACTGGGCCCGGACAAGGTGCGCGCCATCATGATGCCTTCGCCCTACACGGCCTCGATCTCGCTGGAGGATGCGCGCGAGATGGCGCGCCGCCTGGGTGTGCGCTACGACGAATATTCCATCGTGCCGCAGTTCGAAGCCTTTTTGGCCACTTTGTCGGCTGAGTTCGCAGGCCGACCCATCGATGCCACCGAAGAGAACATTCAGGCCCGCATTCGGGGCGTGATCTTGATGGCGCTGTCCAACAAATTCGGCTCGATCGTGCTGACCACGGGCAACAAGAGCGAGATGGCCACGGGCTATTGCACCTTGTATGGCGATATGGCCGGCGGTTTTGCGGTCATCAAGGACCTGCTCAAGACCACGGTGTTTGAGTTGGCGCGCTGGCGCAACGCTCACGACCCTTATGGTCGTGGTCTCAATCCGATTCCCGAGCGCATCATCACGCGCCCGCCGTCGGCCGAGTTGCGGCCCGACCAGACCGATCAGGACAGCTTGCCGCCCTACGAGGTGCTCGATGCCATCTTGTCGCGCTATATGGAAAATGATGAGCGGATCGAAGACATCGTCGCAGCCGGCTTTGACCGCCAGGTGGTCGAGCAGGTCACCCGGCTGATCAAAATCAATGAATACAAGAGACGCCAGGCGCCGGTGGGTATCCGCGTGAGCCACCGAAGTTTCGGCAAGGATTGGCGTTACCCCATCACCAGCCGTTTTCGGGCCTGAGGCGACGGCCACGTCCTTGAGCCACAATCGGCAGAGTTTTTCTGGAGCTGCGCATGAAACAGGTTACAGCGATCATCAAGCCTTTCAAGCTCGAAGAGGTGCGCGAGGCCCTGGCCGAAGTGGGCGTGACCGGCCTGACCGTCACCGAGGTCAAGGGCTTTGGGCGCCAGAAGGGCCACACCGAGCTTTATCGGGGTGCCGAGTACGTGGTTGATTTTCTGCCCAAGGTGAAGGTAGAGGTGGTGGTCAAGTCCGGCGATGTTGATGCGTGTGTCGATGCCATCATCAAGGCGGCGCGCACCGGCAAGATTGGCGACGGCAAGATTTTTGTGACGGCCGTCGAGCGCGTGGTGCGCATCCGCACCGGCGAGCAGGACGAGTCGGCTGTTTGAGGCGGACCCAGGCCTCGACCGGTCTTGGTGGCGTTCAGATCTGGTCGAGTCCGACTGCTGTGCTCAGGCCCGCGCCCTGAATCAGCGATTTAAGCAGCGCATCTGGCGTCTGCCCCACCTGCACCAGGTCCATCTGCCACGGCCCCATGAACCCGGATGACACCGTCTGCTGCAAAAACTGCAGCAGTCCGTCGTAATAGCCGCGGTGGTTGAGCAGGCCGATGGGTTTGTCGTGGTAGCCCAGTTGTCGCCAAGTCCACACCTCGAAGAACTCTTCGAGCGTGCCGATGCCCCCGGGCAGGGCCAGGAAGGCATCGCAGCGCTCAGCCATCATGTGCTTGCGCTCGTGCATGGTTTGCACGATGTGCAACTCGGTGCAGCCCCGATGGGCAAACTCCTTGTCGACCAGGGCTTGCGGGATGACGCCGACCACGCGCCCCCCGGCTTGCAGGGCGGCATCGGCGACGATGCCCATCAGGCCGTTGTGGCCGCCCCCATAAACCAGTTCGCCGCCGTGGCTTGCGATCCATCGGCCGACGATGGCCGCCTGCTCGGCCCAGGCCGGATCCACACCCGGCCTCGAGCCGCAGTACACGCACAGCGAGAAGGCGGGCTTCATCCGAAGCGGCTCCAAAGCGCCATGGCCCAGGTCGCCAAGCACAGCAGCAGGGCCAAGAACACTGCCGCGCTGCCCAGGTCCTTGGCGCGCTTGGTCAGGTCATGCCACTGCAGTCCCACGCGGTCGAGTGCAGATTCAATCGCGGTGTTGAGCAACTCGACGATCATCACCAGCACCACCGATCCGGCCAGCAGCAGCACCTCGATCCAGTGCTGGCCCAACCAGAAGGACGCGGCGATCATGGGGACGCCCACGATCACTTCGAGCCGAAAGGCGGGCTCTTTCAGACCTGCTCGCAGCCCGGCCAGGGAAAAACTGGCCGCATGGATCAGCCTGGCCAGACCCTGGCGCTGCTTGTGGACCAGGCCTTCGTGCGCCGGCACGGCTCGGTCGTCAGCTGCCGAACGGGCGCTCTCCTTACTCATGGCAGACATGCTCCCGCCCAGGGCGCTGGACGCAGGGCGTGACGGCAAAACCGGCCACCCTGCGGTGTGACCACGGCGCCATTCATGAGAGGGATTTGACGGCAGCCTGATCGCGCACCGAATTGACCAGGCGGGTGCCGGCCAGTGCATCGTGCAGGAACTGGCGCTCGCGATGCAGGCGCGCCAGCATGGCCCAGCCGATCACCCACAGCAGCAAGGTGACCAGAGCGAAGCGCGAATCCAATTGAAGGAGCCAGACCAGTGCCAGCGGCGGCACAAACCACAGCCAGCTCAGCACGTAGCGCAGCAAAGCCTGTTTCTGGCTCACCCGGCCCCCCTGTCGGTTGACCAGCCGGATGTGCCAGGTCTTCATGGCCAGGGTCTGGCCGCGGGCCCAAAACCACACAAAGTAGATGCCCAAGACCAGGAACAGGAAGGCCATTTGCGGCGCGCGGTTGTCAAGAGCATGCCGGGTTTGACTGAGCGAGCTAAACAGGTAGCTGGCGATGAAGAGCACGCCGAACAGCAAAATGCCCTCATAACACCAGCAAGCCATGCGGCGCAACACCGAGGGCGGGGTCAGGGGGTCATCGGGCGGTGTCGGATCAGCTTGGGGGTTTGCGCCCAGCGCCGAATCGGCCGCTGAAGGCGGAGCGGGTTGGAGACCTTTCATGGGCGAAGTCTACTGGCTGCTCGGCGCGTCGGAGGCGCTGCTCGATTCGTCCTGCGGCTCCTTGTTGGCGCGGGCCGTGCTGACGGCTGGCAGCACGGCCAGCTTCTGGGTGGGCACGGGCAGCACCGCCGGCGCGGCGCCCAGGCTGCGGGCCTTGGCCTGCTCGGCCAGCTTTTGGCGCTGCTGCGCGGGCAGGGCCTGGTAGGCCTCCCATTTGGCTATTTTTTCAGCCGGGCTGAGTTCGCGCGCGACCTCGGCTGTTTTGCCAAAATTGAGTCGGGCTTGTGCTCTCTCGCGCGGGCTTAGCGTGGCCCAGGCGCGCATGCGCTCCTGCATCTTGGCCTGCTCTGTCGGGTGCAGGCTGCCGAAATTTCTAGACACCTCCAACCACTTGCGCTGCTGAGTGGGGTGCAGACCAGACCAGACACCAGCCAGTGGGGCCAGCGCTTGTCGCTCGCCGGCCTTTAGCTTGGACCAATCGGATGCGTTTCGGTTTTGCGCCTCGCCGCCTGGGTGCGCGGGCGCAGCAGGCTGGGCAGGCTTGGCAGGGGCGCTTTGTGCTGCCGCTGGGCCTTGAGCCCAGCTTGCGCCGCAGCAAAGCAGTGCAACGGCCGTTCCCAGGGCCAGCAACGGCCGCAAGGCTGCTCGGTCAAGCGTGGGGACGGTGTTGCTCATGGGCGCTGTTGCACAAATGTCAGGTGAGGTCAGGGCCATGCGAGTGGCTACAACTCGTCAGTCTGCAGGAATTGCAAAAACCCCGGGTCTGCGAAGGCTGCTGGGGGCAGGTCGTCGGTGAGCAAAGCCAGGTCGACTTCGGCCAGCTCGCGGGCCCGCAACTCGTTTTGGGCTTCGCTGATGCCCAGCATGCCGACCACCAGCACCAGCAGGGCCAGGCCGCTGCTCAGCCGCCCGAGCCAGCCCATGCGCTCGTCGTCGCCGCGGCTCAAAACCAGGGTCTCGCCCATGCTGTAGGAGGCTTGGGCCCGCGTGGTCTGCACTTTGCGGCTGGCCAGCGCGCGTTCGCGTGCGGCCCGCAGCCGCTCGGTGACCTCGTGGGGCAAGTCGCTCGCGGCCGGATTGAGCCGAGCGGCCAGGCTCAGGCCCTGACGGTTTGCCAGGAGCTCTAAACGGGTTTTGCGCGGGTGTTTCATGATCCATATCCCCTGGCTTTGAGCGCTTTGCTCAGCGCTTGAACCGCCCTGAAACAGTGCGTTTTTACACTGCCTTGCGAACAGCCCATGATGGCTGCGGTTTCTGCCAGGTCCATCTCCTCCCAATAACGCAGGAGGAAGGCTTCGCGTTGACGTTCGGGCAGCTGCATGAGCAAAAATTCCAGTTCTTTGAGCGTTTGCGCCTTTTCCAGCGCATCCTGAGCACTTTGCGTGCCCTCGTGCCCCAGAAGGTCTTCCAGGGCCTCCAGCGGATCGGCGTCATCGACCTGGCCGCCCGTCAGGTCGGCAAAACTGGAGAACAGGCTCCAGCGGGTTTTTTGCCGCCTGATCGAGTCAATGATCGCGTGGCTGAGGATGCGTTGAAACAGATGGGGCATTTCGGCCACAGGCCGGTCGCCGTAATGCTGGGCCAGCTTCATCATGCTTTCCTGCACGATGTCCAAAGCGGCCTCCTCGTCACGCACCTGGTAGCTGGCACGCTTGAAGGCTCGTCGCTCAACGCTTTTGAGAAAGCCCGACAGTTCTTGTTCGGTGGCCACGTTGCTAAGGCTCAGATGGCCCGTCTTGCGCGTGTGCGCACCCGTGCTGAATCGGACATGAAGGGTCTGCTGGGTGTTACGAGGGCCTAAGCCCTTTGATTATTGCACTGCGCCTGCCTTGCCTGTGGGCTCGGCGGCAGGGTTTGTATTGATGTCATAATCTGCGGTTTCGTTCAAGAGGCAAACGGGTCTTGATCCGGCGATGCATCCTATTCGCCCATGGTCTTAGGCCTTAAGTCCCGATTCCGCCCCACAAGGGCGCGCGCAGGGGCACCGAAGGTTTTTCGTCAGAGAAATTCGCAAAGGTTCATCATGGAAATCTCCAAGGCAGAAATGGTCAGCGCAGCAGCGGCCGCCCCCGGCAGCAAAGGCGCCGAAGTTTTGGGCGCCGAAATTTTGGTGCGCTCGCTGATCGAAGAGCAGGTGCAGTACATCTGGGGCTACCCCGGTGGGGCTGTGCTCTACATCTACGACGCCCTGTACAAGCAGGACAAAATGCAGCATGTGCTGGTGCGCCACGAACAGGCGGCCGTCCATGCGGCAGACGGCTACGCGCGCGCCACCGGTGAGGTGGGCGTAGCCTTGGTCACCTCCGGGCCGGGAGTGACCAACGCGGT
Source organism: Comamonadaceae bacterium (assembly GCA_027491035.1). Classification (GTDB taxonomy): domain Bacteria; phylum Pseudomonadota; class Gammaproteobacteria; order Burkholderiales; family Burkholderiaceae_C; genus Polaromonas. The sequence continues at coordinate 40,807 of JAIXWZ010000242.1, forward strand.
GACGGGGATCGCCACGGCGTACATGGACAGCATTCCGATGGTCATCATCACGGGCCAGGTGCCCACTGCCGCCATCGGCCTCGATGCTTTTCAGGAATGCGACACGGTTGGCATTACACGCCCCATCGTCAAGCACAATTTTCTGGTCAAGGACGTGCGCGAACTGGCGTCGACCATCAAGAAGGCGTTTCATATCGCCCGCTCCGGTCGGCCTGGGCCGGTGGTGGTCGACATTCCCAAGGATGTCACGGTCAAGAAATGCGCGTTCGAGTATCCGGCCACCGTTGAGATGCGCAGCTACAACCCGGTGCGCAAAGGTCACGGGGGCCAAATCCGCAAGGCCTTGCAGCTCTTGATGACAGCCAAGCGGCCCTACATCTACAGCGGCGGTGGCGTGTTGCTCTCCAACGCTTCGGCGCAATTGCGCACGCTGGTCGACATGCTGGGCTATCCGTGCACCAACACCCTTATGGGCTTGGGCGCCTACCCGGCCACGGATCGCAAGTTTCTGGGCATGCTGGGCATGCACGGCACGATCGAGGCCAACAATGCGATGCAAAACTGCGATGTGCTCATTGCCATCGGTGCGCGATTCGATGACCGCGTGATCGGCAATCCCAAGCACTTCGCCCAAAACGAGCGCAAGATCATCCACATTGATATCGATCCGTCGAGTATCTCCAAGCGGGTCAAGGTCGATGTGCCCATCGTCGGCGACGTCAAGGATGTGCTCAATGAGTTGATTGCCATGATCCGCGAGTCGGGTCTCAAGCCCGACGCCCAGGCGCTCGAGCAATGGTGGAAGACCATTGAAGGCTGGCGCAGCCGCGACTGCCTCAAGTACGACCGCGGCAACCAGGACGTGATCAAGCCGCAGATGGTCATCGAGACGCTCTGGAACATGACCCAGGGGGTCGAGGCCTACGTCACGTCTGACGTGGGTCAGCACCAGATGTGGGCGGCGCAGTTCTACAAATTCAACGAGCCTCGGCGCTGGATCAATTCTGGCGGTCTGGGCACCATGGGCGTGGGCATCCCCTATGCCATGGGCATCAAACTGGCCAAGCCCGACAGCGAGGTGTATTGCGTCACCGGAGAAGGTTCGGTGCAAATGTGCATCCAGGAGCTGTCGACCTGCCTGCAGTACAACACCCCGATCAAGGTGCTTTCGCTCAACAACCGCTATTTGGGCATGGTGCGCCAGTGGCAGGAGATCGAGTACTCGGGCCGCTACAGCCACAGCTACATGGACGCCTTGCCCAACTTCGTCAAGCTTGCCGAGGCCTATGGCCATGTCGGCATGCTGATCGAGCGCCCACAGGATGTCGAGCCGGCCTTGCGCGAGGCACGCGCGCTCAAGGATCGCACCGTGTTCATGGACTTTCGCACCGACCCGACCGAGAACGTGTTCCCCATGGTGCAGGCCGGCAAGGGCATCACGGAGATGTTGCTCGGCAGCGAGGACCTCTGAGCGCAGGACAGTCAACCCAGGCCGCAGGCCCATGGCGCTGTTCCCCTTCTTTTGACGAATCTATGGCCTGCCAAGCCCGCGCATTACCGTGTGCGGGGGAGGGCAGGGCAAATGAGCAATTCCCTATGAAACACATCATTGCAGTGCTTCTTGAAAACGAGCCCGGTGCCCTGTCCCGGGTGGTGGGGCTTTTCTCGGCCCGTGGCTACAACATCGAATCGCTGACAGTTGCCCCCACCGAAGACCCAAGCCTGTCGCGCATGACCATACAGACGACCGGATCGGACGACGTGATCGAGCAGATCACCAAGCACCTGAACCGTCTGATCGAGGTCGTCAAGGTGGTGGACCTGACCGAGGGCGCCTACACCGAGCGCGAGCTGATGATGGTCAAGGTGCGCGCGGTCGGCAAGGAGCGCGAAGAGATGAAGCGCATGGCCGATATTTTTCGGGGTCGCATCATCGACGTGACGGAAAAAAGTTACACCATCGAGCTGACCGGCGATCAAACCAAGAACGACGCGTTTTTGGAAGCGATCGATCGCAGCGCGATTTTGGAGACGGTGCGAACCGGTGCCAGCGGCATCGGCCGTGGTGAGAGAATTTTGCGCGTTTAAGTGTCAGCAAGGCTCGGCCACCCGTCCGTTCGGGTCGAGCCTGTCGAAGCCCGGTCATCCGGCCGGGTGTGCTTGAGCCCTTCGACAGGCTCAGGGCGAACGGCATCATCAACTGGAGATCAAGAATGAAAGTTTTCTACGACAAGGACTGTGACCTGAGCCTGATCAAGGGCAAGACCGTGGCCATCATCGGCTACGGCAGCCAGGGCCACGCGCACGCGCAAAACCTCAACGACAGCGGCGTCAAGGTCGTGGTCGGCTTGCGCAAGGGTGGCGCTTCGTGGGACAAAGTTGGCAAGGCTGGCCTCAATGTGCTGGAGGTCAACGAGGCCGTCAAGGCGGCCGATGTGGTGATGATCTTGCTGCCTGACGAGCAGATTTCTGAGGTCTATCGCAACAATGTCGAGCCCAACATCAAGCAGGGCGGCTCGCTCGCATTTGCCCACGGCTTCAACATTCACTACAACCAGGTGGTGCCCCGCGCCGACCTCGATGTCTGGATGGTGGCGCCCAAGGCGCCGGGCCACACGGTACGCAGCACCTACGCCCAAGGCGGTGGGGTTCCGCATCTGGTGGCGGTGCATCAAGACAAGAGCGGCAAGGCCCGCGATCTGGCCCTGAGCTATGCCATGGCCAACGGGGGCGGCAAAGCCGGCATCATCGAGACCAATTTCAAGGAAGAGACCGAGACGGACCTCTTTGGCGAGCAGGCGGTCTTGTGCGGCGGTGCGGTCGAGCTCATCAAAATGGGTTACGAGATTTTGGTTGAAGCCGGCTACGCGCCCGAGATGGCCTATTTCGAGTGCCTGCACGAGCTCAAGCTCATCGTTGACTTGATCTATGAGGGCGGCATCGCCAACATGAACTACTCGATCTCCAACAACGCGGAGTTCGGCGAGTACCTGACCGGCCCCGAGGTGATCAATGAGCAGTCGCGCGCGGCCATGCGCCACGCGCTCAAGCGCATTCAAAACGGCGAGTATGCCAAGCAGTTCATTTTGGAGGGCCGCACCGGCTACCCCAGCATGACCGCTCGGCGTCGCAACATGTCCGAGCACAGCATCGAGGTTGTGGGCGGCCAGCTGCGCGCCATGATGCCCTGGATCGCCAAGAACAAGCTGGTCGACCAGACGCGCAACTGAGGTCCTCAGGCCCCCGGCGGGGCCTGGGCGTCACGCGCTTTTGAGACAAGGCCGCCCCCAGGGGCGGCCTTTGCTATTGAGCTGTTTGCAACGCCGCTTCAGCGCTTACACTCGCGGGCATGTCTGACGCCCCTGACCCGCTCCCACCACCGGATGCCGCCGAGCCGCGCAAGCCGCGCAAGGGCATTTATGTTCTGCCCAATCTGTTCACGCTGGCGGCCTTGTTTGGCGGCTTTTATGCCATCGTCATGGCCATGAACGGGCGTTTCGAGCAGGCCGCGCTGGGCGTTTTTTGCGCCATGGTGCTCGACAGCCTTGACGGCCGGGTGGCCCGCATGACCAACACCCAAAGTGCATTTGGCGAGCAGATGGATTCGCTGGCCGATATGGTCTCTTTCGGGGCGGCGCCGGCTCTGATCGCTTATGTCTGGGCGCTGACGAGTCTGGGGCGTTGGGGCTGGATCGCCGCCTTCGTTTACTGCGCCTGTGCGGCGCTGAGGCTGGCGCGGTTTAACGTCAATACCGGTGTTGTCGACAAGCGCTTTTTCCAGGGCTTGCCGTCGCCGGCCGCGGCGGCTTTGGTCACTGGCTTCATCTGGCTGATGACCGAGGCGCAGATCGAGCCGGAGCAGGTGCGTTGGGTCATGTTTGCCGTCACGCTCTACGCTGGGCTGACCATGGTGACCAACGTGCCGTTTTACAGCTTCAAGGACGTGAGCTTCAAGCGCAGCGTGCCGTTTGCGGTCATCGTCTCGATCGCCTTGGGTATTGCGGTGATCAATATCGATCCGCCCACCGTTATTTTTGCCTTGTTCGTAGCCTATGGCCTCTCGGGCTACGTCCTCTACATCTGGAGGCGCTCACGCGGCCTGCAGGCCAGCCTGATTTCCACCTCGACTGACGAACCCGACGAGCGTGGTCTGCACAAATGAGCGCGCGCTCATTTTGGTGTGATAGACTGGGATACATGAGCATGCTGACGCTGTTGCTACTGCTACCTCCCAACGGGCGGAGACGGTAACGCACACGCGTGTTCGAAGTCGACGGCCCGTTTGCCCCAGCATCCGGGCCGTTTTTCTTTTTGCCGAGCCCTGAATTGCTGAAGCGGTGGGTTTTTTTCAGCCAACCAGGATTGATGCCATGACCGATAAACTGATTATTTTTGACACCACCTTGCGCGATGGCGAGCAGTCGCCCGGCGCCTCTATGACCCGTGACGAGAAGCTGCGTATTGCCAGGCAGCTCGAGCGGCTCAAGGTGGATGTCATCGAGGCCGGCTTTGCAGCCAGCTCCAACGGGGACTTCGAGGCGGTGCAGGCCATTGCCAACGCGATCAAGGACTCCACGGTCTGCTCGCTCTCGCGCGCCAATGACCGTGACATTGCCCGCGCAGCCGAGGCCCTCAAGGGTGCCAGCCAGGCCCGCATCCACACCTTCATTGCAACCTCGCCGCTGCACATGGAGAAAAAATTGCGCATGACGCCCGATCAGGTCTTTGAGCAGGCCCGGCAATCGGTTCGCTTTGCGCGCAATCTGGTCGGTGATATCGAGTTCAGTCCCGAGGACGGCTACCGCAGCGAGGTGGACTTTTTGTGCCGCGTGCTCGAAGCGGTGATTGACGAGGGTGCGACCACCATCAATGTGCCCGACACCGTGGGCTATGCCGTGCCCGAGCTCTATGGTGAGTTCATCCGCACGCTGCGCGAGCGCATTCCCAATTCCGACAAGGCGATCTGGTCTGTGCATTGCCACAATGACTTGGGCATGGCGGTGGCCAACTCGCTGGCCGGTGTCAAGATCGGTGGGGCCCGGCAGGTCGAGTGCACCATCAATGGCCTGGGTGAGCGCGCAGGCAATTGCTCGCTCGAAGAGGTGGTGATGGCGGTCAAGACCCGGCGCGATTACTTCGGCCTCGATGTGGGCATCGATGCCCGCCACATTGTGGCCGCCAGCCGCATGGTCAGCCAGACCACTGGCTTTGTGGTGCAGCCCAACAAGGCCGTGGTGGGGGCCAATGCCTTTGCGCATGCCTCGGGCATCCACCAAGACGGCGTGCTCAAGGCGCGCGACACCTACGAGATCATGCGCGCCGAAGATGTGGGCTGGAGCGCCAACAAGATCGTCCTGGGCAAATTGAGTGGCCGCAACGCCTTCAAGCAGCGCCTGCAAGATCTGGGTGTGGTGCTCGACAGCGAGATGGAGATCAACAGCGCTTTTGCGCGGTTCAAGGAATTGGCCGATCGCAAGAGCGAAATCTTCGACGAGGACATTTTGGCGCTCGTCAGTGACGAGAGCGTCACCAATGAAAAAGAGCAGTATGGCTTTGTGTCGCTGTCTCAGCGCAGCGAGACCGGTGAGATGCCGTTTGCAGCCATCGTCTTTACCGCCGGCGGCAAGGAGGTGAGCAGTCAGGCGCAGGGCAATGGACCCGTGGACGCGTCGCTCAAGGCCATTGAAGCCCACGTGCAAAGCGGCGCTGAAATGGTGCTTTATTCGGTCAATGCGATCAGCGGCTCGACGGAAAGCCAGGGCGAGGTGACGGTGCGGCTGCAAAACAGTGGACGCGTGGTCAACGGGGTCGGCTCCGACCCCGATATCGTGGTCGCTTCGGCCAAGGCCTATCTGAGCGCCCTCAACAAGCTGCAGAGCAAGGCCGACCGGGTGGCGGCTCAGGGCTGAGCGTTTTTCGGTCAATCTGCAAAAGGGGCCCTTTGGGCCCCTTTGCTTTGGTGCTGGCGGGTGCCCGGCTTCGTGTGGCGGCGTGGGCCCACGGTGGGGGCGATCCGCGCTTTAGGAAAACGTCGCAAGTTTTTGATATTGCGTAACTTTTTGTTCTTGGCTACACTCGCGCAACTTTTGATCACCGATGGCTGGTTTTCCCTATGGCTGTTGCAAATTTCCGCACCGTGTTATCTCGCCTGATCCTGCCCGCCGGGTTGTTGGTGTTGGCCTTGAGTGCTCCGCCGGTATGGGCCCAAAAGAAGGATGCCCAGGCCCAGCAGTCCAGCAAAAAGGGCAAGGACGCCAAGGGCCGGCAGTCGGTGAAAGCGGCCAAGGTCGACAAGAAGAGAGCCGGCCCCGTCAGGGCGTCCAAGCCCCAGCAGGTCCGCGCAGCAGGCGTCAAGGCTTCGCGCATGCAGGTGGCGCCTCCTGCGCCGCCGCGGCTGTCTTACGGGCAACTGGCCGGTCTGCACACTGCCCAAGACCCCCTGTCCCTGCGCTCCAGCGTGGCCTTGGTCATCGATCAGGACACGCAGGAGGTGCTGCTGAGCAAGAACGACCACGCCGTGTTGCCGATTGCCTCGCTGACCAAGCTGATGACGGGCGTGATCATCAATGAGGCCCGGCTGCCCATGGATGAGATGATCACCATCACCCAGGACGATGTGGACACCGAGAAGGGCAGCAGTTCGCGCCTTCGAGTCGGCGCCACCCTCAGCCGCGGCGAGTTGCTTCATCTGGCCCTGATGTCCAGTGAAAACCGTGCGGCCCATGCGCTGGGTCGCACCTATCCGGGCGGCATGGCCACTTTTGTCGGCTTGATGAACGGCAAGGCCCAGGCCTTGGGCATGAAGGACACCCGCTACGTCGAGCCCACCGGGCTTTCGAGCCGCAACCGTTCGAGCGCGCACGATCTGGTGCTGCTGGTGCAAGCCGCATCGGCCGACCCGGTGCTGCGCGAGCTGTCCACATCGTCTGGGCACCAGGTGGTGCTTGGACGCCAAACCCTGCAGTACAACAACACCAACCGCCTGGTGCACAGCCCCGAGTGGGAGATCGGCCTGCAAAAGACGGGCTACATCTCTGAAGCGGGCCAGTGTCTGGTGATGCAGGTCAGGGTGGCTGGGCGCAAGCTCATCATGGTGTTCCTGGACTCCGCTGGCAAGCTCAGCCGTCTGGGCGATGCCGAGCGCGTCAAGCGCTGGGTCGAGCGTGGACCTGGGGCGACTCAGGGCATGTCGGCCGATGCTGCAGGCGCCAGAAGCTGATAGGCGCTGCCGGCTGTCTCTTCCAAAGTGACGGGTTTGGCCCGGTCGTTTCGGGCGGGTCGTCAGCGACCCGATCGGCTGCTGCGATGGCCCAGGGCCGCTGAAATCTCCCCGGCCGTGGCTTGCAGCTTAACCAGCCAGCTTTCGTCAAGTCGGTCGGCAGGTGCCGAGATCGACAGTCCTGCAACCAGGCTGTTCTGGTCGTCATAGATGCCTGCGGCCATGCAGCGCACGCCCAGCTCGAGCTCCTCGTTGTCGCGCGCCACGCCGTACTGCCGGGCTTTTGACAATTCGCGCTCGAGTGCTGGCAGCCCGGTGATGCTGTTGTGCGTGTGGCCGGCCAGGCCGGTGCGTGTGGCATAGGCGCGCACGCGCAGCGCATCGTCGGCTGCCAGAAAAAGCTTGCCGGTCGAGGTCAGATGCAAGGGCGCCCGACCGCCAATGGCGCGCACAACCTGCATGCCAGAGCGCTCGCTGTAGGCGCGCTCGATGTAGATGATTTCATCGCCCTGGCGCACGCTTAGGTTGACCGGCTGTTGGATCAGCTTGTGCAAATCGCGCATGGGCAGCAAGGCGGCATCACGCACGCTCAGTCGGGCCTTGACCACGTTGCCCAGTTCAAGGAGCCGCATGCCCAGCCGGTAGCTGCCCGCCTGCGGGCGGTCGACAAAACGGCCGACCGCCAGATCATTGAGGATGCGGTGGGCCGTTGAAGGATGCAGCCCCGACTTCTCGCTGATCTCCTTGAGCGAGACCGGCTCTTCCCGACTGGCCAGAATCTCCAGCAAGGTGAACATGCGCCCGATGACTTGAACCGTGGGTTCGCCGGGCAGGTTCGGATCGATGTTTTTCTTCATAACGGCGCGGGCTAAAACGCCATTTTACAAGATGAAAAGCGACCCGTTGTCGCACTCGGCCCGCCGTGGGCGATTCAGTGGGCTCGGGAGGTGACCTCTTGCGGCTCGGCGTGGCTCTCGAGCGCCACCGGTGCCACCGGTGCCACCGTCGACACTGTCGGCCCTGTCCATTGGCCGCCCAGCAGCAACTCGTGCGGCATGAACCGGGCCTTGTAATTCATTTTGGGGCTCTCGGCGATCCAATAGCCCAGGTAGAGGTAGGGCAGCTGCAACTGCCTGGCTTGCTCGATTTGCCACAAGATGCCGTAGGTGCCGTAGCTGGTGTGGGGCTGCGGATCGTAGAAGGTGTAGACGGCCGAGATGCCGTCTTCGAGCACGTCCACGATGGCCACCATGCGCAGCGCACCGGCTTGCGCCGAGCCCGCCGGTTCGCGGAACTCGACCAGGCGCGAGTTGACCCGGCTTTGCAGCAGAAACTGGGTGTACTGGTCGATGCTGTCGTGGTCCATGCCGCCGCCGTGATGGCGGCCGCTTTGGTAGCGCAGGTACAGCTCGTAGTGCTCGGGCATGAAACACAGCCGCAGCACCCGTGCTTGCAGGCCCTGGTGTTGCTTCCAGGCCCGGCGCTGGCTGCGGTCGGCGACAAACCGGTCGACCGTCACGCGCAGCGGGACGCAGGCCTGACAGCCTTGGCAGTGGGGCCGGTAGGTGAACATGCCGCTGCGGCGAAAGCCCTTGGCCACCAGCTCCGAATAGGCCTGGTTGTGGATCAGATGGCTGGGCGTGGCCACCTGCGAGCGGGCCATGCGCGCGGGCAGGTAGCTGCAGGGGTAGGGCGCGGTGGCGTAGAACTGCAGCGTCTGCAGTGGAAGGTCTTTGAGATGGGTCACAGCCGCAGACTCACAGGATCTCGCGCCAGTATAAGGGGTCAAATTGCCACTGCGCCGAGGCCAGGTTGACCCGCTGAGCCACCATCTTGGCGAAGGCCTCACGCGCGATGGTGCCGGCCCCAAGCGAGCACAGGTGGGCCGTGTTTTGCTGGCAGTCGATCGCGTCGATCGCCTGCGCGCGGCACAGCGCGACCAGCGCGCTCAGCGCGATCTTGGAGGCGTCGCGGCGATGGGCGAACATCGATTCGCCAAAAACCATGCGGCCCAGCCCGACGCAATACAGGCCACCGACGAGCTCGCCGTCTACCCAGGTCTCGACGCTGTGGGCCAGGCCCAGCGCATGCAGATGCTGGTAGGCCTCGACCATCTCGGGCACGATCCAGGTGCCGCTCTGGCCCGCCCGCGGCGTGCTGGCGCAGTGCCCAATGACTGCGCTGAAGTCGTGGTCGATGCGCACCTGACAGCCCGGCTCGCGCGCGAAGCGCTTGAGGGTCTTGCGCAGCGAATCGTGAAGTTTGAAGTGGGCCGTTTGCAAGACGGTGCGCGGGTTGGGGCTCCACCACAGCACGGGCTGGCCAGCGCTGTACCAGGGAAAGATGCCGCCGCGGTATGCGGTGATCAGCCGATCGGCCGACACGCTGGCGCTGGCGGCCAGCAGGCCCGGTGCCGGATCCTCATCGCCCCAGGCCTGCTCGAGAGCAGGAAAAGGGTCGCCCTCTTGCAACCAGGGAAGCGGATGGCGTGGGGCTGGCATGGTCGGTGGTGTCGCGCCTTGCCATGTTAGCGCGAGCGACGGCTGCGCGGGGCCAGCAGCGGTTCAACGCGCGCTGCAGCGGCCGGTTGAAGCGGCTGGTTTAAGCGGCCGGTTTAAGCGGCCGGTTTAAGCGGCCGGTTGAAATAGTGCGCGGGCAAGGCCCGGGCCACCTCGTTGATGGCTTGGGCCACCGCGCGCTGGGCGGGGTTGGGCGTGTGCGCCGCGATCGTCAGCGCCACAGCGCGCGGGATTTCGGGCTCCACAATGAGCGCCGCTTGCAGCGCCGCACCATCGCCCTGGCCGCCAATGGCCAAGGGCCCCAGGATGGTGTGTCCGGCGCCCATGCGCACCATCTGGCGCTGCATGATGAGCGAGTCGGCCTCCAGGGTGACCTGCAGCTCAAAGCCGTGCTCGCGCGCGGTACGGTCCAGGCTTTCGCGCCACCGGCTGTGGCGGCTGGGCAGAATCAAGCCGAGCCCGCGCAGGGCCGAAAACGGCACCCGGCGCTTGCGCGTCAGGCCATCGCCGGGCGGTCCGACCAAAAACGAGTCGACCTGCTGCAGCACCTGATCGTGCGGCTGCAATTGGCGGGTGTCGACATAACGGATGGCCATGTCGTAGCGGCCGCTGTCCAGGCCTTCCTGGATGCTGGCGTCGAGCCCCTCCTGAACCTTCACGCGCAGCAGCGGATAGCGCTGGCCAATGAGGACCAGCGCCGGGCACAGCAAGGGCTCCATGGCCGACGGCATGCAGGCCAGGTGCACCTGGCCGACGGGCATGCCGGCACCGGCCCGGATGTCCGCTTCGAGTTGCTCGGTGCTGCTGAGCCACTGCCGCACCTGGGGCAGCACCCACAGGCCCCAGGCGCTGAGCTGCAGGCCGCGCGCATGGCGGCTGAACAGGCGCTGGCCGCACAGGGCCTCGAGTTCGGCGAGCTGTCGGCTCAGCTGAGGCTGGGCCATCTCGCGCTGCAGCGCCACCCGGCTCATGCTGCCCTCTTCGGCCAGATCCAGAAACAGGCGCCACAGCGCTGGGCGCATCAAAGGGGGCGGGCTGGACGGGGCTTTGGGGGAGGGCTGCATCCGTGGGTCTTGTGATATCAAAAATGTCATATCAAGTATGCCAGACTTGTCATTGATGTCATGGGGATGACCGCATACGATCCCCCGCATCCCAAACAAGCGCCGATGCAATCGGCTCCGGCATGAGCAAGCTCCAACGTTACCGCGTGGCCGCCGATATCGGCGGCACCTTCACCGATGTGGCCGCCTTCGACCAGTTGCAAGGCAAGCTGCTGCTGGGCAAGACCCTGACCACCCCCGGCCATCTGGTCGACGGGATTTTGGAGGGCCTGCGCAAGACCGGCCTGTCCCTGGATCAGGCCCACTTGTTCCTGCACGGCTCGACGGTGGCCATCAACACCATGCTCGAGCGCAGCGGCGCGCGCACCGCGCTGGTCACCACCCGCGGCTTTCGCGACATTTACGAGATCGGCCGCATCAACCGTCCCGACTCCTTCAATCTGCGCCATCGCAAGCACAGCCCGCTCGTTGAGCGCGACCTGCGCTTTGAACTCGGTGAACGCCTGCTGGCCGATGGCTCTGTCCTCGAGCCGCTCGATGAGGCCGAACTGGCCGCCCTGGCGGCGCGTTTGAGCACCCTCGAACTGCAGGCCGTGGCGGTGCTGTTTCTGCACTCCTACCGCAACCCGGCGCACGAGCGCCGGGTGCGCGAGGTCTTGCAGCAGGCGCTGCCGGGGGTGTTTGTCTCGATTTCGTCCGACCTGTCGCAGGAGTACCGGGAATACGAGCGCACATCGACTGTGGTGGCCAATGCCTACATCGGCCCGCGCGTGGCGCAGTACCTCGGCCAGATCGAGAGCACGCTCAAGCAAAGCCGTTTTGACGGACAGTTTTTGGTGGTGCAGTCCACCGGCGGGCTCTACAGCCTGGGTGAGGCGCGCAGCGATTGCGTGCGCATGATGGAGTCGGGCCCTGCCGCCGGCGTGATCGGCACGCAGGCGCTGTGCGAGGCCATGGGGCTGAGCCACGCCATCGCCTTTGACATGGGCGGCACCACCGCCAAGGCCGGCGTGGTGCGCGACGGTCAGGCCCTGGTGGCCAACAGCGTCATGATCGGCGGCTACCTGACCGGCTTGCCTTTGCTCACGCCCATGATCGACATCCACGAGGTGGGCACCGGGGGTGGCAGCATTGCCAGCCTGAGCGCCACGGGCGCGCTGCGCGTCGGGCCTCGCAGTGCCGGCGCAACGCCCGGGCCGGTGTGCTATGGCCTTGGCGGCACCGAGCCGACGGTCACCGATGCCAATTTGCTGCTCGGCCGCCTCGACCCCAAGCATTTTCTGGGCGGCGAGATGGCGCTCGACAAGGCGGCCGCCCAGCGCGCGATGAAGGCGCGCATTGCCGATCCGCTGCGGCTTTCGGTGACGGCCGCCGCCATGGGCATTTTGCGCATCGCGGCCGCTTCCATGTCGCATGCGGTCAAGGGGGTGACCACCGACCGCGGCCTCGATCCGGGCGCTTTTCCCAATTTGTTCGCCTACGGAGGCGCCGGGCCCCTGCACGCCACCATGGTCGCGCGCGAGCTCGCCTTGCCGCGGGTGATCATTCCGCGCGCGCCCGGGCACTTCTCGGCCTTTGGCATGCTGCTGGCCGACTTTCGCAAGGACGTGGTGCGCACCCAGTTCACCAGTCTGGCGCAGACCAGCGTCAGGCAGCTGTCGCTGTGGTTCAACGAGATCGAGACGCAGGCGCGCGCCTCGCTCAAGGCCTCGCAGCTGCGCGCGCGCAAGGTCGTGGTCCAGCGCTTCCTCGATATGCGCTACGTCGGGCAGGAGCATGCGGTGACGGTGGAAATCCCGGCATCGGCATTTGTGGGCAGCAGCAAGTCGCTCATCAAGCAGGCCTTTGACGAGGCCCACCGCGAGCGTTACGGCCGCGGTTCGCCGTCTGAGCCCGCCGAAATCGTCAGCATCCGCAGCGTCCTGACGGGCGTGCTCAAAAAGCCCTTGCTCGAACAGATCCCGGCTGGCAGCCGCACGCCGCCGCGCTCGGCCTGGGTCGGTGAGCGCCGCGCCTACTTCAGCGGCGCCGGCTGGCTGGCCACGCCCGTTTGGCGGCGCGAGGAACTCAAGGCGGGCAACGTGATTCGGGGCGCTGCCCTGATCGAGGAGCACGCCAGCACCACCGTGCTGCAGCCTGGCGACGTGCTGCGCGTCGACGCCCTGGGCAATTTGTGCATCGCCATCTCTCAAGGAGCCTCAGCATGAGAGCGCGTCAAACGGTTCAATCGCCTCAATCGGTTCGAACAGGCAAAGCCTCTGCGGCGCGCAAGGGCGCGGCATCGCCGCGGCGCAGCAAGGCGGTTGCCCGCATCGATCCGGTAACGGTCGAGCTGGTGCGCAACAGCCTGGTGGCCGCCACCGAAGAGATGAAGTCGGTGCTCATGCGCACCTCGTACAACATGATCATCTACGAGGCGCTCGATTTCACGGTCGGGCTGTTCGATCGGCAGGGACAAACCTTGTCGATCGGACTGGGCTTGCCGATGTTCATTCGCGGCATGAGCGATGTGGTCAAGGGCAAGCTCGCGCACTGGGGGCTCGAGCAAATTCATCCCGACGACATCTTGCTCACCAACGATGCCTACGTGACCGGCGCCCACCTGAACCACCTGACGTTTTCCATCCCCATCTTCCATGGTGGGCAGGTCGTGGCCTTTGCCACCTGCATGGCGCACTGGCAGGACATCGGCGGCATTCTCAATGGTGTGACCACCGACATTTATGCCGAAGGTCTGCAGATTCCCTACGTCAAGTACCACCGCAAGGGCGTGCTCAACGAGGAGCTGCAGGAGCTGATCTTGATGAATGTGCGGCGCCGCGACCGCGCTGCCGGTGATCTGGAGGCGCAGCTGTCGGCTTGCCGGGTGGGCGTCAAGCATGTGCAGCACATGCTCGAGCGCCACGGGCTGGCCGCCTGGCAGGCTGCGATTGACAGCATCATGGACCACACCGAAGCCGAAGCCCGGGCGGTGGTGCGGGCCATGCCCGACGGCGTCTATGAAGCCGAGTCCTTTATGGACGATGACGCGGTCGATCTGAACCAGCCGGTGCCCATCCGCGTCAAGGTGACCATACGCGGGGAGGAAATGACCGTCGATTTGTCGGACATGAGTCCGCAGGTGCGCGGCTTTTTTAACTCTGGCGCCGGTGTGGCCTGTGCCCAGGTGGCTTTCAAATGCCTGACCTTGCCCTCGGACCATCCCATCAACGACGGCAACTTTCGACCGCTCAAGGTGGTGCTGCCGCCGGGCACTGTGGTCAGTGCGCTGCACCCGGCGCCGATGCGGGTGTGGATGACCTACCCGATGACGGTGGTCGACACCATCTTCAAGGCGCTCGCTCGGGCCATGCCTGAAGGCGTGATCGCCGGCCACCATGCCGACTTGATGATCGCCAACGTCAACGGCATACACCCTCGTGACGGCAAGTTGTGGATCTATCTGGGCGGCCTGATCGGAGGTGGCTGGGGGGCCAAGCATGACGAGGACGGCGTCAATGTGGTGGTCTGCATGAACGATGGCGACACCCACAACGGCCCGAGCGAGCAAGTTGAAAACAAGTTCCCCTTGCTGGTGCGCTACTACCGCTTGCGCACCGATTCGGGCGGGGCAGGGCGCTTTCGTGGCGGGCTGGGTGCCGAGGCCGAGGTCATGGCGATGGCGCGCATCAATTGCCAGACCCGCAGCGACCGGGTGCACAACCTGCCCTGGGGTCTGGACGGCGGCGCGCCTGCGATGGGCAACCGGGTGGGTGTTCGCAAGAAAGACGGCACGCTCGTGATGCACGAGACCGGCAAGGTCAATATTCGGCTCGAGCAGGGCGAAGCCTATGTGCTGCACTCCGGCGGCGGCGGCGGCTTTGGTCCGCCCCTCAAGCGAGATCGCCAAGCCGTGCTGCGTGACCTGCGGCTGGGCTACATCTCTGAAGATGCGGCGCGCGAGCACTACGGGCTGACCTTGGACGGCCAGAGCCAAGCGCGCCCCGCCAAAAAGCGGTCTTGAGCCGAGCTTGCACGATGACACCTGTTCAAGAACTGCGCCGCCGTCCTGCTGCTCGGGCTTCGCTGCGGCCCACCCCGGCCCAGGTACAGGCCAAAGTCCAAGCCCAAGTCCAGGCCCGCGCTTTGCTCATGTGCGGGCGCTGGATGCGCATCAGCCGGCGTGGCCTTTCGGTCATGGCCGGTTGCCTGTGCGGCTTTGATACGGCCATCGAGATCGGCGAGCTCGATGCGATGGTGCTCGACTACCTCGGCGATCGCCACGCCGGGCAGGCCGCGGCCGAGCAGTTCATTGCCGGCTTTGCGCAGCAGGGCAACGGCGTGCTTCGCTTGCTCCAGGCGCTGGCGCAAGGCGGCCATGGGCTCGATGCGCGCGCGGCCGACGCCATGCTCGCTGCGCTGGAGCCTACGATTTCATCGATCGAAGAGCAGCACCTGTAAGCTGCCGCATCGCCCTTGACACAACCTGAAGGAGACCGCGTCATGAACACCCGTCAATTTCTGAATCTGGCCGCTGCCTTGGCGCTGGCTGTCCCTGGCCTGGCCACGGCGCAGGCGGCCCGCTTTCCCGACCAACCCCTGCGCATGATCGTGCCCTTCGCACCGGGCGGCGGCGTCGACACCGCGGCACGTCTGGTGGCGCGGCAGATGCAGACGCGCCTGGGCGTCTCGGTGGTGGTGGAAAACCGCGCGGGCGCCAACGGCACGGTCGGCGGCAAGTCGGTGCAGACGGCGCCGGCCGATGGTTACACGCTCTTGTTTTCGGGCGCCACCCATGTGCTGGCCAAACAGGTGATGGCCAAGCCGCCCTACGATCCGGTCACCGATTTCGCGCCGGTCGCGCGCGTGGGCGAAGCGCCGCTGCTGATGGTCATCTCGCCGAGCCTGCCCGAGCAAAAGCTGACTGAGGTGGTGCAGTCTGCACGCAACAATCCGAACAAGTGGACCGCTGCGCTGCCGGCCATGGGCGCCCCCAGCCATCTGGCGACCTTGCTGCTGGCGCAAAAGTCCAACCTCAAGCTCACCATGGTGCCTTACAAGGGCACCGCACCGGCCCTGGTCGATGTGGCCGGCGGGCATTCGCAAATCCTCATGGATTCGATCATCGCCTTGCTGCCCATGGCCAAAACGGGCAAGGTCAAGGCGGTGGTGACCACGTCGGCCAAGCGCAGCGCCATTGCGCCCGATGTGCCCACCGCGCAGGAAAGCGGCTTCCCCGGCTTGGTCTACACCACCTGGTACGGCATCTGGGCACCGCTGGGCACCCCGGCCGATCGGGTGCAGCTGCTCAATGCGGCCGTCAACGAGGCGGTCAATGAGTTAGTGCGCAGCAACGCGTTTTCTGCACTGGGCGTCGATGGCATCACCGAGAGCGTGGAGCAGTTCACCCGCTTTATTGCCAGCGACGTGGCGCAAAACGCCGAACTGCTGCGCGCGGCCGGTTTCAAGCCCGAGTAAGCCCATGGGCAAGGGGCAGTTGCATGCCGACGAGTCGCGCTGGCTGACTGATCCGGTCACGGGCGCGCGCCTGCGACAGGTGACCTCTGCCCCCTGCATCCACCACCACCCCTTCTTTTTTGTGCCGGCCTATGACCGGGACATGCGCTATCTGTTCTTCGTCTCGCACCGAAGCGGCCGACCGCAAATTTACGCGCAGCTGCGGCAAAGTGGCCAGTTGCTGCAGCTGACCGACCACGACGATTTGATCGCCTGGTCCTTGCATCCCACGCGAGATGGCCAACACCTGCTGTTCACCACGCGGCGCGGCGCCTTTCGGCTGCACCTCGACAATTTGCAGGAAGACTTGCTCTACGCCTTCGAGCAGCAGCCCAACCAGCAGCCCAATGAGCTGCCCGGCATGGTCGGTGCGGCGATGGGCACAACCACCGTGTCGCACGATGACCGCTGGTGGGCCATACCCCTGCGCCAGCAGGCTCGCTCGCGCATGCTGTTCATCGACCTGAAAAATGGCCGCAGCCACATCACGCTGGACAATGCGAGCATTGGCCATCCGCAGTTTTGCCCCGATGATCCCGAGCTGATTTTTTATGCCGGGCCCATGACCGACCGCCTGTGGATCGCCTCAGTCGACGGGCGCCTTAACGAGAGGCTCTACCAGCGCGCGCACGAGCTGCAGTGGATCACCCACGAGAGCTGGATTGCCGGCTCCTTCGAGGTCGCCTTTGTCGACTGGCCCCACGGCATGCAGGCCATCGATGTGCGCACCCGTGCCGTGCGCTCCATCACCGACTTCCCGGCCTGGCACGCCTATCCCGACGACAGCGGCCAGATGTTTGTGTGTGACACCACCTTTCCCGATCGGGGTCTGCACCTGTTTGGCGCCCGGCAGGGCGGCGCTCCCGCGCGGTTGCTGTGCCTGTCGCAAGCCAGCTCGGTCGGTGCGCACTGGGCCCACCCCTTCCCCTACAACAACGGCCCGGTGGAGGTCTACGCGCCGCAGCACACCCATCCGCATCCGCGCTTTTCACCCGACGGGCAGTGGGTGCTGTTCACCTCGGACCGCAGCGGGCACGCGCAACTCTATGAGTGCGAAGTGCGCATTGATTGAGTGGGCACCATGGACCTGAGCCATCTGCCCGCGCTCGAGCCCGATCCGCAGGCCCACGAGCCCAGGCGCCTGCGAGGCCTGATCGCCAAGGGCAGCATCACCGGCACCAGCCGCGGTTTGGCGCTGGGTTACCTGCAGTGCAACCTGGCCATGGTGCCGCAATCGCATGCCGGCGACTTTCTGGAGTACTGCAAGCGCAACGCCAGGGCCTGCCCGGTGCTGGAGGTCACGGCGCCAGGCCACACCGAGCCCAGGCGATTGGCTCCCGGCGCCGACCTGCGCACCGACTGCGCCCGCTACGCGCTCTGGCGCGACGGGCATCGGCTGCCCGATTGCCATGACATCACCGAGCACTGGCGAGCCGATCTGGTCAGCTTTTTGATTGGCTCGGGCATCACCTTCGACGAGGCCTTTGAGCAAGCGGGCATTGGAACGGGCCAACACCGGTGGGTGATCCGCAGCCAGTTGCCGACCGTGGCGGTGGGGCCGTTTCAAGGCCCGCTCATCGTCACGATGCGCTGGCTCACGCCGGCGCAGGCCGAGCTGGCCAGTCAGATCAGCGCCCGATTTGTGCACAACCACGGCGCACCGCTGCATATGGGCGATCCAGGTGCGATCGGGGCCGACCTGGCCCACCCTCTTTTTGGCGGGCCGGTTCCCGAAAAGCCCAAGGAACTCGTCGAAGTGTTCTGGGCCTGCGGCGTCACGCCCCAGGCCGCCGCAGAATCGGCCCACCTGCCTTTGTTTATTGCACATGCGCCGGCTCACAGCTTCATCACCGATGTGCGCGCCGCAAGCCTGATGACCCCCTGATCTACCCATTCCTCGACCCTCTACCCAAGGAGACTGCCATGCAAGACGCCTTCATTTCCCGCCGCCAATGGCTGGCCATCGCCGGTGGCACCACGCTAGGGGCTCAAGCCTGGGCTCAAGGTTACCCCGATC
>JAIXWZ010000101.1 GCA_027491035.1 Comamonadaceae bacterium
CAGCCGCGCTCGAGCACCGCCACCCGGGCCAGGCCCTCGTCGCGCGCCAAATACAAGGCCGTGGCCAATCCGTGACCGCCGCCACCGACGACCACCGCGTCGTAGCTTGCCGCAGGCTCAGCCCGGCGCCAGGCACGCGGCCAGCCCCGGTGGCCGGCAAAACCTTGTCGAAGCAGTTGTAGAAAGTTGTAGCGCACGGTGAAAATAGACGCTGCATCTGCGCGCCCTTACGCGCTTGCAGCCCAGACCCCACTGTAGCGCGGCCACGCCAGGCCTGACCCAAGCGAGGCGATCGCGCCAGTCCGGGCAGTCAAGGTCATGGCGGCGGCCCCGCGCGGACGCGCAGGAGAAACTGCTACCATCGCACGCTCGCGCTGGCTTGCGCCCAGCCGCGCTCGACCCGCAGCGAGCCCGCTGGCCAAGCCCAGGGGATCGCGATAGGCCCCACCCTTTCATGCTCACACCGAGAGGTTCCTCGATGAAACTGTTCAAAACCCTGCTGTCTGTCGCGATGGTGGCCTTTGCCGCCCTGAACAACCCGGCCGCTGCACAAGGCGCACCGGCCAAGAGCCGCATGCAAACCATCATGGAACGCGGCACCTTGCGCGTGGGCACCACCGGGGACTTCAACCCCATGTCAATCCGCGATGCGGCCACCAACAGCTACCGCGGTTTCGACATCGAGGCCATGGAGCAACTGGCCAGGGATCTGGGCGTCAAAGTCGAATGGGTGCCGGCGGAATGGGCCACGCTGGTGGCCGGCATCACCGCCAACCGCTACGACATCTTCTCCGGCGCCTCGCTGAGCATGGCCCGGGCCAGGACTGTGGCTTTTTCGGACCCCTACATTGAGGCGGGCACCGTTCCAGTGATCCGCAAAGCCGATGCGGCACGCCTGGGCAGCTGGGCCGATCTGAACCGCAGCGGCAACACCATCGCCGTCTCGCTGGGCACCGTGTTTGAAGAGCAGGCCAAGGCCCACTTCCCCCAGGCCACGGTGCGCGCCATCGAAAAGCCCGCCACCGGCTACCAAGAGGTGCTGGCCGGCCGTGCGATCGCGACCATCACCAGCAATGTCGAGGCGGCGACCCTGGTCAAGACCTACCCCAACCTGACCACCATCTCCAAGGCCGAGTTGCGCAACAAGCGTCCGTTTGCCTACCCGCTGCCGCAAGGCGATCCGGTCTGGACCATCTTCGTGAACAACTGGGTGGCCCTGAAGAAGTCCGAAGGCTTCTTCGATGCGCTCGAGGCCAAGTGGCTCGGCCGCTGATCGCCTGACCCACTGGATAGACCGGGCCCGCCCGTCATGACCTTGCGACCGGCCGCCTGGCTGGCCCTGTCCCTGCTCCCGCTGCTGGGCGGCTGCAGCGCCGGCGGCGACACCAGCACGTACAGCTGGGGCTGGTATGTGATCAACCCGCTGACTGACAAGGGCGCCTCCAACCTCAAGTTCCTGCTGGCGGGCCTGGGCTGGACCCTTGCTTTGTCGATCACCGCCATCGTCGTCTCGGTGATTTTGGGTGTGCTGCTGGCGCTGTCTGGCCTGTCGCGGTCGAGCCCCTTGCGCGCCGTCTCTCGCACTTACGTTGAGGTGTTCCGTGCGATCCCGCTGCTGGTGCTGCTGCTGTGGGTCTACTACGGGCTGCCCATGGTCACCGGGCTGCAGTTTGGTGCTTTTGCAGCGGGCGTGATCTCGCTGGCCCTGTCGGATGCGGCCTTCGAATCGGAAATTTTCCGCGCCGGCATCCAGTCGGTGGCCAAGGGCCAGCGCGAGGCCGCCCACACCTTGGGCCTGTCGAGCCGAGACACCTTCCGCTACATCGTCTTTCCGCAGGCCATCCGCACCATCTTGCCGGCGCTGGGCAACCAGTTTGTCTATGTGCTCAAGATGAGCTCCCTGGTCTCGGTCATCGGGCTGCAGGAGCTCACCCGGCGCGCCAACGAGCTCAATGTGACCGAGTACCGGCCGCTGGAGATCTACACCGCTCTGGTTTTTGAGTACCTGCTGCTCATCTTGCTGACCTCTTGGGGCGTGCGCCGCCTGGAAAGACGCATGGCGGCAGCGCCCCGGTGAGCAGGCGCCAAAAGGCGCCCCATCGCCGCGAGGGCGCGGCTCCTACAGGAAGCCCGCCCGAAAACCGCATCGGTCAGTGATGCAAGATGCGCTCGAGAAAGCTGCGGCAACGCTCGCTGCGCGGGGCGCTAAAAAACACCGCCGGCGGCGCCTCTTCCACCACCCGGCCCTGGTCCATGAAGACCACGCGGTCGGCCACCCGCCGGGCAAAGCCCATCTCGTGGGTGACGCAGATCATGGTCATGCCGTCACGGGCCAGGCCCTCCATGACCGAGAGCACCTCCTGGATCATTTCGGGGTCGAGCGCCGAGGTGGGCTCGTCAAAGAGCATGATGCGCGGGCGCATGCACAGGGAGCGGGCAATGGCCACGCGCTGCTGCTGCCCGCCCGAGAGCTGCCCTGGCAACTTGTGGGCCTGCTCGGCGATGCCCACCCGGTCAAGATACTGCATGGCCAGCTGCTCGGCCTCCTGGCGCCCCAGACCGCGCACGCGCATGGGCGCGAGCATCAGGTTGTCGATCACGCTGAGGTGAGGGAACAGGTTGAACTGCTGAAACACCATGCCGATATCGCCGGGCACGTGGGCACCCTGGCTCGAGCGGTCGTGAAGTTCGACGCCATCGACCCAGATCTGTCCCTCGTCGTGGGTTTCAAGCTGGCTGATGCAGCGAATCAAGGTGGACTTGCCCGATCCCGAAGGACCGCAGACCACGATCTTCTCGCCGCTGGCCACCGAAAGATCGACGCCATCGAGGGCTTTGAAGGAGCCAAAGGATTTGCCCACCGCCTGCATGCGGATCAGGGCACTGGACCCTGCGGCCGATTCGCTCATGGAAAACACCCCCTGTGGTCAAAACGAGGGGTGATTATGATCTGAGCCCAGACAGTTGGGCGCGGCCCAGCGGCTGCGCAGGCACCCAAGCAGGCTTGCAGCGGCCGTGCAGACCGCAACACCAGGCAGTGCACAAGGCAAGTTAAAAAAGCTGTGCAGGTGGCCCAACGCAGGATTGAGGATTGTTGAACCCCATGCGTCTTGCTGAAACGACCTGGCCACACGTGGCTCGCTACCTTGAAGGCTGCAAGGGCATCATCATTCCGGTCGGCTCGACCGAACAGCACGGGCCCTGCGGCCCGATCGGCACCGACGCGCTGGTGGCCCAGGCCATCGCCGAGCAAGCCGCGCGCCACGGCCCCTGGCTGGTTGCGCCTACCCTGAGCCTGGCGCCCGCGCAGTTCAATCTGGCCTTTGCAGGCACCATTTCGCTGCGGGCCTCCACCCTGATGGCCGTGGTTGGCGATGTGCTGAACAGCCTGGCCAGCCAAGGCTTCGAGCGCTTTTACTTCCTCAACGGCCACGGCGCCAATATCGCGACTGTGCAGGCGGCCTGCCAGGACTTTTACGCCCAGTGGAGCCTGGGCCAGCGCAGCGGCCAGGCGCCGCAGTGCCGGTTGCGCTCGTGGTGGGACTACCCGCTGGCCAACGACATGCGGCGCGAGCTCTACGGCCATTGGGAGGGCATGCATGCCACCCCGAGCGAGCTGGCGATTGCCATGGCTGTGCTCGGTTCGGCCTATCCGGTCGGTGAGGCCAGCCGCATCGAGCAGCCCCCGCAACCGCTGCCCGATGGCTATGCGCGGCTGCATGCCGGCGACAACCATCCTGACGCACACCAGCACCGCCAGCAGTTTCCCGACGGCCGGGTGGGCTCGCACTCGGCCCTGGCCCGACCCGAACACGGTCAGGCCTTGCTCGAGGTGGCCGCGCGAGACGCGCGAGACGACATCGCCGAGTTTTTTGCCTCATGATTCTCTACGGACTGCCGGTCTCCACCTACACCGCCAAGGTGAGGCTGGCCCTGTGCTGGCGCGGCATCGCCTTCGAGGAGCGCGAGCCCCCGGGCGGCTACAGATCCGAGGCCTGGCGCCAGATCGTGCCCATGGGCACCATTCCAGCCATCGACGACCAAGGCTTCGTGCTGGCTGAATCTGAAGCCATCCTGGAATACCTGGAAGAGCGCTATACCGAGCGCTCCCTGCTGCCGCAAGACCCGCAGCAGCGCGCGCAGGTGCGCATGCTCGCGCGCTTGCACGATCTACATGTCGAGCCCAAGGTGCGCGCGCTGTTTGCGCTCATCCGCCAGCCGCAGGAGCGCGGTCAACTGCCCGAGCTCAAAGCCGCGCTCGACGACAAGCTGGCCCGCCTGGCGCAAGTGGCTCGGCCAGGCCCCTATCTGGCTGGCCCGCGGGCGACGCTGGCCGACTGCGGCTTTGCGGTTACCCTGCCCCTGGCCGAGCGCCTGTTGGGGGCCTTGGGCAGCCCCCTGCAATGGCCGCCATCGCTTGAACCCTGGCAAAGCGCCCTGACTGCCGACCCCCTGGCGCAGCAAGCCTTGAGCCCCTGGCGCGCCGCCACCGACACCTGGCTGCGTGCAGCCGGCCTAAACTAACCTGATGATCCGACCATGAAAGACGATCTGAGCCCCCTGATGCGCGCCGACTGGCGCTATATCGACAAGAACAGCCTGGAAGACTTCAGCCGCAGCGACTGGCACATGCTGCTGAGCCAGCGCCAAGCCTATTACCGGGAGCAGCAAGGCAAACAGGTGCTGCGCATGCTCGCCGACTCCGAGCACGACCCCACGTTCGGCTACCGGGTCAACAACTACCGGCATTGCCTGCAATCGGCCACGATGGCGCTGCGCGACGGGCTCGATGAGGAAGACATCGTGGTCTGCCTGCTGCACGATGTGGGCTTCATCGCCTGCCCCGACAGCCACGGCGAATTTGCGGCGGCGCTGCTGAGCAGCTATGTCAGCGAGCGCAACCATTGGATGCTGCGGCGACACGCGCTGTTCCAAGATGCCCACTCGCCGCATCATCCGCTGGCCGACCCCAGGGCGTGCGAGCGCTGGCGCGGCCATCCCCATTTTGACTGGGCGGCGACCTTCGTCGAGCGCTACGACCAGGCCGCCATCGACCCGCACTACGACTGCGCGCCGCTGTCGCACTTTGAACCCATGGTGATGCGCCTGTTTGCGCGCACACCCCGCATCTTGCCCCTGGATTGAACCGAACCGGAGAACACCGATGTCCGCCTGGATACACATGATCCCGCTGGAGCAGGCCCAAGGCCCGCTCGCAGCGGCCTACGAAAAGGTCAAGACCCCGCACGGCACGGTCGACAACGTGATGAAGGCGCACAGCCTGCGCCCCCACACCATGGAAGGCCATGTCGCGCTTTACCGCAGCGTGCTGCACAGCCCCGACAACACCCTGCCCTTTTGGTTTTTGGAGGTGGTGGCCTCCTACGTGAGCATGCTCAACCGCTGCGATTACAGCCTGACCCACCACTTCGCCAATGCACGCCGCCTGATGGCCGATGCACCCCGTGCGCAAGCGGTGTGGGACGCGCTGCAACAAAAGCAGCCGCAGCGGGTGTTCGAGGGCAAAGAACTGGCCTTGCTGGTCTATGCGGGCAAGCTCACCACCGGTGTGGCCGACATGGTCAAGGCCGACATCGACGCGCTGCATGCGGCCGGCTGCGACGATGGGCAGATTCTGGAGGTCAACCAGGTCTGCGCCTACTTCAACTACTCCAACCGCCTGCTCAATGGCCTGGGCGTGACCACACAGGGCGATGTGATCGGTTATTACAAGGAGTCGGGGCAGTAGCAGACCCCATCGCGCCGAGAGCGGCGCTCCCACAGATCCCAGACTCCACCAAAGCGAAAGAACTGTGGGAGCCGCGCCCTCGCGGCGATGCTTGACCTGGGCCTGACCTTACTCGGCCTTCAGGTTGGCCACCTTGGCCGCGCGCGCCATCGCCTCGTTCTCACGCACGATCACCTGGCCATAGGCCTGAGGGCCCGAGCCCACCGGATCAATGACAGCGGTCTGGAAGTTCTTGACCACCTCCGGATGCTTGACCACCTCGGCAATCTCCTGGCTGATGCGGTTGATCGCCGCCTGGGGCGTGCCAGCAGCGGCCATCACGCCGATCACCACGGCAAAGTCAAAGCCCGGCACCATCTCGGAGACGGTCGGGATTTCAGGGGCCTGCGGCGAGCGGCTCGCTGCATTGCTGGCCAACACACGCACTTGGCCGGCCTTGGCAAAACCTTGCATCGAGGGCAGCGCTGCCACCGAAAAGTCGACCTGCCCGCCCACCAGCGCCGGGGTCGACTGGCCCGAACCGCGGAAAGGCACATGGCGCACGTCGAGGTTGAGCGCGCTCTTGAGCGCCTCCATCGTCAGGTGGTGCGTGCTGCCGATGCCCGAGGAGCCGTAGGTGTAGTCGCCTGGCTTGGATTTGACCAGGGTCACAAACTCCTGCAGGCTCGACACCCCGGTTTTGGGGTGGGCCACCACAAACAGCGGCGAGCGCGCGATCAGCGAGACCGGCAAGATGTCGGTGCCATATTTATAGGGCAGCGCCTTGTTGAGCAGCGGCGTGATCGAGAGCATCGATCCGTCGGAGACGATGAAGGCATGTCCGTCCTGCGGGCTGCTTTGCAGCAGCGCCTGGTAGGCCACCACGCCATTGCCGCCGGGCTTGTTGTCGACCACGACCGACTGACCGAGCCGCTCGGTCAGTCGCTGGGCCACCACCCGCGCCACGCTATCGGGCAGGCCACCGGCGGCATAGGGCACGATGAGCTTGATGGGCTTGCTCGGATAGGTCTGGCCCCAGGCCAGGGGCGTGAGCATCAGGGCGGCGGCCATCGCGGCCCAGGTTCTGCGTTGCATGACGGGTCTCCTTGAAGTGGGCAGCGGCTGCCACCGGGTTTGATGGTCGCAACGCTTGCACAAAATGTTTAGGCGCCTAATATAATATCGCAAAGACCTCTTCGGCCCAATGCCCCCAGGGCGAGCCCGATTAAACCCTCAGTCAGACTGCGAGTTTTCACCCACCATGCCAACCGACACCCAGTCCTTGCGCGTGAGCGTGGCCGAGCCGGCGGCCCAGGGCATCGCGCGCCTGCAATTGCGCCACCCCCAGGGCCTGCCCCTGCCC
>JAIXWZ010000005.1 GCA_027491035.1 Comamonadaceae bacterium
ACCTGGCTATCGGGCACCCCTTGCAAGGCCAGGCGGCGACGCACCGCCTCGGCACGCTTTTGGCCCAGCGCCAAGTTGTACTCACGCCCGCCGCGCTCGTCGGCATGGCCTTCGACCACGAGCGCGCGGCCCTTGTTCGTGTTGAGGAAGCGGGCGTGGGAATCCACGATAGCCAGCCCCTCAGGCTTGAGGTCAAAACTGTCGAAATCGAAATACACCACAGTGCGCTGCAGGTTGGCCGGCACGGCGCCCATGCCTGCCGCACCCGCACCACCGGCCGCACCGGATGCCCCCGCCGCACCAGATGCCCCTGGCGCGCCGGATGCCCCCGCTGCGCCGGATGCACCGGCCGCCCCCGCTGCCCCAAAGCCTGAACCCGCCGCGCCCGACTGACCCGCGCGCGAAGAGGGATCGGCAGGCACCACAGTCCGACTCGCCAATGCCGAAGCGGCGCTGCCGGCCCCGCTGCCTGAAGCGGCGGCGGAGCCCGCGACGCCCGCGCCCGCGCCGGCCGAGCCGCCAGCAGCTCGGCCCGCCGTGGCGCCAGAGCGGTCTTCCACGGGCACCTCGCTCAGGCGCACGCTCGAACCACAGGCGCTGAGCACCAGGGCAGCCAGCAAAAGGCTCACGCGAGAAACAATGTTGGGTTTCATGGAGTTCTCCTCTTTTTAAAAAAATCTCGCCAAAACATGCAATTTTCGATCAGGCTCGTACAAACGGCCCCCAATCGGGCTCCCGGATATCGCCGCCCTGCACCTTCAGGGGCACTTTGATACGGCCGTCGATCGTGGTCGTCATCAACACCTCGCGGCGCTGCACCCGTGTTTCATAGAGGATCAGCCGGCCATTGGGGGCAAAGCTCGGACCTTCGTCGGCCGAAGTATCGGTCAAAGCGGTCGACTGGCCCGTGCTTAAATCCATGAGGTGCAGACGGTACCCCCCCGCCACCAGGGAGATGTAGGCCATGAGTTTGCTGTCAGGGCTGATGGTCGGCGAGATGTTGTAGCTGCCGGTCTTGGTCACCAGCTCAACCACGCCGCCCCCCGCTGGCATGCGGTAGATTTGGGGCGAGCGGCCGCGGCGGTCGCTGACGAAGTAGATCCATTGGCCATCGGGGGAGCAGCATGGCTCGGTGTCGATGCTGTTGGACTGGGTCAGCCGCCGGGGCTCGCGCCCGCCGGGAAAGTCAACCGCGTAAATCTGCGAGCCGCCATCGCGGCTGAGTGTGGCGATGATCTGGCGCCCATTGGCCGACCAAGCCGGCGCACTGTTGGAGCCGCGGAAGTCGGCCACCACGCTGGGCCTGCCGCCGCGGGCCACCTCGTGCGCGTAAATGACGGGGCGGCCTTCGTGAAAGGACACATAGGCCAGATGGGCGCCGCTGCGCGACCAGGCCGGAGAAATGATGGGCTCACGGCTTTCAAAAGCCAGTTGCGCGTTTTCGCCGTCCGAATCGGCCACCAGCAGCCTGAAATCAGAGCCCTGCTTGGTCACATAGGCGATGCGGGTGGCAAACACGCTCTTTTCGCCGATGAGCTTTTCGTAAATCGCATCGGCAATCACGTGCGCGGCCAGGCGCATCTCCTCGGGTCTTTCCTCGTAGTTGGACCTGGCCAGATCGTTTCCGCGCACCGTGTCCCACAACTGCGAGGAAATAAAGAAGCGACCATTGGCCAGGCGCGTGATCGATCCGCTGAGCAAAAAATCAGCGCCCCGCTGGCGCCAAGCCGGGAAATCGGGACGCGTGCCGATCGGATCGGACTCGGTCAGGCCCGCACTGACCACCCGAAACAAACCGCTGCGCTCCAGATCGGCGCGCACGATCTCGCTGATCCGGTGCGGCGCAATGCCCTCACCGCGAAAGGTGGGCAAGGCAATGGGCAACTGGGCGGCGCCCAGATCGCTCACCTCGATACGCAGCTGCGCCAGCGCGGGCGAGGCAGCCCACGCGCCGAGCAGCCCGGCGCGGGCCAGCCAGGAACGCCGGCGCAGGCCGGCAGCAGACGGTTCAAGGCAAGGGTTGCGATCGACCATGTCGGCTCAAACAATAGAGTTCAAAATACTTTCCGAAGGCGGCCTGGGCCTGCATGGTACACACCGCAAAGCCCATTGCGCCATCGAGGAAACCCAGGCGCAGAAAGTAACTGCGCACAAAAGCCACCAGCCCCGACAACGCTGCTCGCCCCATGGAGGTGCGCTGCCCCCGGGCATGGCGCTGGCGAGCCCAGTCGCGGCTGTAACGCTCGAGCTTGCGCCAGTAGTGATCGGGCGTGGGGTAGCTGTAGTGCAAAAGCGGATGACGCAAGCGAATGATGCGCACGCCCTGCTGGCTCGGCCGCAGGGACTCGTGCACCCAATCGTCGCTAAAGCGCGCCTGCCCAAGCCGAAACAGCCGCAGCACGAAGTCGGGGGTCCAGCCACAGTGGCGGATCCAGACGCCACAAAACTGCGTCAGGCGGGGAATCTCGAAGGCCACCGCCTGCTCGCCGTGGCGCGCGAGCTGCTCTTCAATCTCGGCGCGCAATTGCGGCGTGACCCGCTCGTCGGCATCGAGGCACAGCACCCACGGGCTGCGCGCCAGGTCAAGCGCGCGGTTCTTTTGCGGCCCAAAGCCAGGCCAGTCGGCCGCCACCGTGACTTCGGCGCCATGCGCGCGCGCCAACTCGACCGTGTCGTCGGTACTGCCCGAATCGAGGACCACCCGCTGGTCGGCAAAAGACACTGAATCGAGACAGTCGCCAATGTTGCGACTCTCGTCGCGGGTGATGATGGTCACGCTCAGTCTGCTCACGTTAGCATCAGGCCTGCTTGGCCCCCTGATCGACGCGGCCCAGGGCCGGGAGGCGCCGTCAAAACCGCCGCTGCCGCGAAGACCGCAACGCCCGCCTGGCTGCGCCAACGGCCAAGTGGCGCTCTGTCAGCCATGGCTTGGAAAAAGGTTTTGAATGGCTTCACTTCGTTGGCAGTGGCCAGAGGCAAGTCTTGCGACCCCTAAACGCCCCGTCACACTGACCCTTCATATCCCTGCCGCTTAGCATATCAGAGCCGTATGGCTGAGCCAGTCAGGTCTACCCCTGAAACGCCGACGCCGCGTCGATTCAGACACGAGCCCCATCCGGCCTGGCGGCACCTGCCGGATAATCAGGGCTTGGGTTCAGCAAACAGCAACGGTCCGTCGTCAAACAATTTTCAGCCTGTGGGGATACAGACCGTATGAAACGCCAGCGATCAAGACTGTGGCAACAGGCCAGCCCTGGCCAACCCCACCGCTGCCACGCAGCCTGCGCGGGGCTGGAAGCACAATGACCCAGGGATCGACGCTTCAGAAGGCGCGGGCCAGCCTAAAGCGCCTATGGCCGTTTTTCGGCGCCTCGCGCGGACTGTGGCTGATCGCAGCATTGGCCACCGTAATCGCTGCGGCAACCGAACCCATGATCCCGGCCTTGCTCAAACCCCTGCTCGACCGCGGCTTTGAAGGTGCGGGCAAAGTCGATCTGTGGATGGTGCCCGCCCTCCTGGTGCTGCTGTTCGGCGTGCGCGCCGGTGCAGGCTTTGTATCGCAGTACGCACTGGCGCG
Source organism: Comamonadaceae bacterium (assembly GCA_027491035.1). GTDB lineage: Bacteria > Pseudomonadota > Gammaproteobacteria > Burkholderiales > Burkholderiaceae_C > Polaromonas. The sequence goes on from JAIXWZ010000005.1 coordinate 3,578, forward strand.
CATCATCAACCAAGGCCTGCAAAAGCTGCGCGATGCCCTGTTTGAAAAAATGCTCAGGGCACATCTGGGCCTGTACGACGACAAAAGTGCCAGTGCCCTGACCAGCACCGTGGTCTACGAAGTTCAAAACGGATCGTCACTTCTGATCAACGCACTAATTAGAGCGGTCCGCGACTTTTTGACTCTGCTGGCGCTGGTGATCTACCTGGTTTACCTGAACTGGAGACTGACCCTGGTGGTGGCGCTGATTCTTCCGCCGCTGATCCTGATGGTGCGCAGACTGACCGGACGGCTCTACCGCCTGACCCAGGAAGCCCAAACGGCCACGGTCAATCTGGCCTACGTGGTCGAAGAAAACGTCCTGGCCCAACGCGACATTCGCCTGCACCAAGCCCAGGCTTTGCAAAACCGACGCTTTGCAAAGTTGAGCAACGTGCTGCGTCAGCTGTCTCTCAAGTCAGTCGTCGCCCAAGGGGGCATGAGTGCCTTGACGCAAGTGCTGTCGGCCCTTGCGCTGTCGGCGGTCATCACCGTGGCCATGATTCAAAGTGCACAAGGCAGCACCACTGTTGGCGGATTCGTGGCCTTCATTACCGCCATGCTCCTTTTGATCGCGCCACTCAAAAGCCTGGCCGAAGTCAGCAGCCCGCTGGCCCGTGGCGTGGCCGCCATCGAAGGCGGCCTGTCCCTGCTCGACGACGTGCCCGACGAATCAGGCGGGTCTTATCGGCAGTCGAGGGCGCAGGGCAACCTTGAACTTCGCGGCGTGACAGTGCGCTACCGGGCGGCACAAACGCCTGCGCTGATGCAGGTCAGCCTGCGCGTGCAAGCCGGGCAGACGGTCGCACTGGTGGGGAACTCGGGATCGGGGAAAACCACCCTGGTCAATTTGCTGCCCCGGCTGATTGAATGCAGCGAAGGCCAGATTCTGCTCGATGGAATCGACATCGCCCAGTGGGACCTGGCGTGCCTGCGGTCACAGTTTGCCTTCGTCAGCCAGCATGTGGTCATGCTCAACGACACGCTGGCGGTGAATGTGGCGCTTGGGCAGGAGCCCGATCGTGAGCGCGTGCGCCGCTGCCTGATCGCAGCCAACCTTGAGCAGCTCACCGAACAGTTGGGCCTCGATGCCCTGATCGGCCACAACGCCATGCAGTTGTCCGGCGGGCAACGCCAGCGTTTGGCGATTGCCCGGGCGCTGTACAAAGATGCGCCTATCCTGGTTTTGGACGAGGCCACCTCGGCGCTGGACAACGAGTCCGAATTGGCGGTGCAGCAGGCCATCGAGCGTTTACGCAAAGGGCGCACCTCGCTGGTGATCGCGCACCGCTTGTCGACCATACGACACGCCGATCAGATCTTGGTCCTGAGCAGCGGGCAAATCATCGAGACGGGCACCCATGAGGAGCTGCTGGCCCAGCAAGGCCATTACCACCACCTCTACCAACTTGGCTTCAAGGCACGGCCAGACGGCGTCGAGCAAGCCCAAACCCAAGAGGATCACCGGCCATGAAGCCCAGCATCAGCGGATTTACCTTCCTGCGAAACGCAGTCGAACTGGGTTTTCCCTTTGAACAGTCGATTCGATCCCTGCTGCCCCTGGTCGACGAGTTTGTGATCGCCGTCGGAGTCAGCGCCGACGAGACGCTTGAGCGGGTGCACGCCATCGGTGATGCCAAGATTCGCGTCATCCCAACACGCTGGAACGAGCGCATGTCGCACCGTGGCTTTGTCTACGCCCAGCAAAAGATGATCGCTCAGTACGCCTGCACAGGGGACTGGGCGTTTTACCTCGAAGGCGACGAAGTCCTGCACGAAGGCGAGCTCGATCGGATCGCGCAAAGCGTGCAGTGCCACCACGGCAACCCGCAGGTCGAGGCGCTGGTCTTTGACTACTACCACTTCTTTGGCTCGCCCGAAATCATCGCAACCGGGCCTTCTTGGTACCGCCGCGAATGCCGGCTGATCCGCAACACCATCAGAACCTATGCGCCCGATGGTCAATACTGGCTGGTCACTGAAAACCACAAAAGAGGACGCAACCCCCGAGCGGCGCTGGCCAACGCGCACGTCTACCACTATGGCTGGATCCGGCAGTCGGACAAGATGCAAAAGAAAATGGATCAAGTCAGTCGCTACTGGTCTCACGAACCGCCCAAAATCCGCTACAGCCAAGTCGATGCACGCATGCTGAGCGCCTTCGAGGGCTCCCACCCGCAGATCATGCAAGATTGGATCGCATCAGAGGCGGAGCGTGACTTTATGGTCGACCCCAACTACAAGCTCACGCGGCGCGACCAGCGACTGCGGCTCAAGCTGGCCATCGAGCGCCTGACCGGCCTGGACCTGAGCCGCAAGCACTTCAAATTGGTGGCTTGAGTTGCCCCCCAATCCAATCGCACCGCGCCGCCTGCTTTAGGCCCAAAGGAGCCGAGCAGGTCATCGACACCCATGGGAACCATGCACCACGACTACACCCTCACCTTCGCCTGCTACAACCAGCTCGATTACACCCAGCAGTTCATCGCCAGTCTGCGGCGCGACGAAGTCGATTTTTCGAGGGTGGTCGCCGTCGACAACGGATCGTCGGACGGCACTCGGCAGTGGCTGCAAACCCAGGGTTTTGGACAAGTCATCCTCAACAGCCGCAACCTGGGCTGCGGCGTCGCCTGGAATCAAGGCGCGCTGGCCATCCAGTCGAAGTGGACCATCGTCATGAACAACGACGTGGTGTGCGCCAAAGGCTGGCTCCGCAGTCTTTTACAGGCCGCCGAAGACCATCAGCTGCAGATCGCCAGCCCGGCGATGGTTGAAGGTGAACTGAACTACGACCTTGAGGACTGGGCACAGAAGGCATCAGAAAAGATGCGAGGCTACTGCAGGCACGGTGCGCCGCACGCTGTTTGCATGGCCATCCGGGAAGACGTCTGGAGCGAGATTGGCTACTTCCTGCCCATCCCCAAGCTGCTCGGCTACGAAGACAGCATCTTCTTCCAGAGAGCTTCAGAGAACAAACTGCGCACCGCAACCGTGGCCGATGCATGGCTGCACCATTACGGAATGACCACGCAAAAGGCGCTCAAGCTCGAGCGCAAGATGCAAGAAAGGGACAGCCTGGGCGACCGCAACCTCATGAAGGTGTACATGGGGCAGTCGTGGTGGGGCAGGAAACTCATGAAAAGCAGGGCGAACAGGCTGGCGGTCACTAGCAGATCGCATGAAATCACGAACTTTGGCCGCACCGTCCACGCACTGAACAAAGAGGGCGCTGAAGTTTGGGCGTGGCTTTGAACCCAGAAATTCAGCAGTAATCTATGCCAAGAACCTCCTGAACGACCTCAGCAGAGAATGGGTCTGTTTGGTAATTCGATAAACAAGATAGGCCGGAACCCAAGCCCACCAGGGAATATCACTCTCAAGCTTCGCCATTACAAGATTCGCCTGACTCGATATAACTCGGGAACGACGGATACTCTTAATTACGCCAAAGACAGTCGCATAATAATAAAGAAGGCTTCCAATAGAACGCGACTTGCCGCCCAACAAGGAACTGTATCTTTCAAAAATATAGTAAAGCTCCAATTCTCCGACATTTTCTCTTGCGTTAATCACCGTCTGCTGTGCCTCGTGCCGACGAAATGCACACAACGGCTCTTCAATAAAAAAAATCTCAGAACTAGAGCACAAGTAACACCACATCTCCAAGTCAACAGCCTGCCGAAATCCCGTATCAAATCCCCTGCCCATCAACGCTCGACGGAACATGACAACCGAAGGCTCGCCGATCAAATTAGCCCCGCGGAATAAACACCGCCTCACCACAGATTCACCTCGATAAATACCGGAACGGCCGAGGTCATTGATCCGTAAACTCAAGCGAGAATCCGTGTCGGAAATATATCTTGATGCGACAGCTAGGCCTACACCAGAACATCTGTCGAGTGCAGAAGACAGTTTGCTCAAAGCATCAGCGCGCACAAAGAAATCATCGGCAAACAAAAACTGAACGTAGGTACCCCGTGCTCGAGCAAGACACCAGTTCCAGTTCTCAACCATTCCAATATTCTTGTCATGCCGAAAGAAATGGAACCGGGAATCTAGCTGGACGAAACGAGTAGCCACCTCGACTGTGTTATCTAAAGAAGCATCGTCACTGATAATTACTTCAAAATCATCAAGATCTTGCATCCGGATGGATTCCAAAGCCTCGGCAAGGAAAACCCCATAATTGTAAGTGGGCACCAAGACGCTGATCTTCGGTATCGACATAACATCCATCGAGAATCAAAGGCAGCTCGAAAAGTTAAACTGATGCTGGCGCCAAGCACTCAAAAGCTGATTTAGCCGCAGTCAGAGTCACCGCAGTCCATCACCTAAAGCCGGCGCGATCAATCTGCTTGCGACGTATTCGAATTGCTTCTGAAAAAGCACAGGGTGAGCAACTCCCCCAACTGGAATCACATTGGGAGCGTACAAGCATTGCTCAAGAATCCTAGGAACTTTCATTGCCTCTGCCAAAGAGTAAGGGAAAGACTGATTCCCGATAAACAAGGAGGCCGACCGTATAACCTGGCCCAACTCCAGAAAATTTGCAACTGGAATAAACTCGATACTCGGAATTGTCTTTCGCATATCCAAGAATTCTGACTCAAGGCCTACGAACTTCAGATTTGGATATTTTTTTAGAAAACCATAGTCTAGCGAATCATTACGATAACGCGAGCTCCGGGCCAGTACCACCGAGCCCGAGCATTGCCCACTATCGTCTAATTCTATCCACGGCACCGATATATCCGGAGCAACTCCAAAAATCGGAAAATACCAATGTGAAATACTACCAGCACCAAGGTCCTGAGGAGAATCTCTAAAAAGATCGAGATCAAAATCTATTGCGGTGTCGTTAGACCAAATTTGGACAGATTGAATACGCTTTTGTGCCAACAGGAGAGGGGCGAGCATATGGGCAACCCTCTCTGGAAGCTGCTCCTTCCCGTATGGATGGTCAAAGTTGGGGGGCAATTGTGACGATGTACTGCAATTCAGGTAGATCGACGCTGATTCGGCCAATGCAAAAACAGTAGGCAATGAGTAAATCACATCTCCGGTATGCCCAGAATGTTTGAATGAAGCCAACGCTGCCCGAGAGGAAAACGGGAATGAGAAGTTATCGTTGAAAGCCCGGGCTTTGCTAGAGTAAAGACTAAGACGAAGCCGGCTCTTCTCCGCCTTGTACCTTTCACGCGACCGAAGTTTCATTAGCAACAGTCGAAGCCTGTCCGATACAGATAACCTGATCTTTACGCCTGCCACGCACCCCTCCTATCGAGGCAATAAAGCCTGTAATCCCGAATACCTGTGATTGACATCAAACTCAACCAGTCAGCCTAAGTACGAAATCGCCTGAAATTAATAAATCTCGTAAAATTATAATTACAAACAAGGTCAAACATCAGCTTATTAACCTTTTTTCTTGAAAACAAATGAAAAGTAAGGTTATACTTATTCGATGGAGCAGAAACATAATTCATGCCAAGTCTCTTCGACACGAGCGCCAAGGACCTCGTCGAATAAAATGATATGTGTTGCCCATGCTCCAACCCGTAGTACCACCAATCGACTGGTTTTGGCGTTGGTGATGGGACCAATTGGGTTGTGAAAAATATGTTTTCGGTGGACTGAGCAAGAGATTGAAATTTTTCAATCGGATCTACAAAATGCTCTGCAACCTCGAAGGCGGTAATCAATTTATAACCCAACCCCAGATCGGCAACCTGCTTGTCGATCGAAAATAAATGCTTTGCATATTGATCGTAACCACTAAAATCAAATCCTCGATCATTCATTAATCTTACAAATATCCCATACCCTGAACCATAATCGAGAAACTTGCCTTTTTTGCCACAGAAAACTCGAATCAGAGCTGTTGTCACTTCCTTTACGATTGTGTTCCTAATGAGTATTCCGGTGTCCAGATCATTGATCGGCTTTGAATAGGCCTCATCGAGCCAATACGGATTTTCCGTGCCAACGAAACCACAATGATCACATTCAGCATATTCAACTTCATATTTTGAAATCAAGATGCCGGAAAAGATCTTGTGTGCAGCTTTCCCGCAGAGACGACATTTCATCAAAAATCGATCCGAAATAAATTGACTGACAACTTCATTACAGCACTTGACACCAGATTAACATCTCAAAAACCGCATGGCTTTGGCAACGCTGGGTTATTCAGACGGCCCAAAAGCCGTCGCGCACTTGTCCAACCTCACAAAAGCACCACATCGTACTGCTCCTGCGGCAGCGCCGCTTCGGCCTGCAGTGAGATGGGCTTGCCAATGAAGTCTGACAGGCCGGCCAGGTGCTGGCTTTCTTCGTCGAGGAAGAGCTCGATCACGGCCGGTGCGGCGACGATGCGAAATTCGCGGGGGTTGAACTGGCGGGCTTCGCGCAGGATTTCGCGCAAGATGTCGTAGCTGACGCTGCGCGCGGTCTTGACGATGCCTTTGCCTTGGCAGATCGGGCAGGGCTCGCACAGCTGGTGGGCCAGCGATTCGCGGGTGCGCTTGCGCGTCATCTCGAGCAGTCCGAGTTGCGAAAAGCCGTTGACCGTGGTCTTGACCCGGTCTCGGGCCAGCTGTTTTTTCAGCTCCTCAATCACCGCCTCGCGGTGCTCTGCGCGGGCCATGTCGATGAAATCGACCACCATGACGCCGCCCAGATTGCGCAGGCGCAGCTGCCGGGCGATGACCTGCGCGGCCTCCAGATTGGTCTTGAAGATCGTCTCTTCGAAGTTGCGCGCCCCCACAAAGCCGCCGGTGTTGACGTCAATCGTGGTCAGCGCCTCGGTCTGGTCGATGATCAGGTAGGCGCCCGACTTGAGTTCGACCCGCCGCCCCAGCGCCCGGGCGATTTCTTCGTCGATGTTGTGCAGGTCAAAAATCGGCCGCTCGCCGGTGTAGAGCGCGATTTTCTTGACCATCGCCGGCATGAACTGCGCCGCAAAAGTCTGCAGCGTCTGATGCTGCTCGCGCGAGTCGATCCGGATGAACTGCGTGCTCTGGCTGGCCATGTCCCGCAGCACCCGCTGCGCCAGGCTCAGGTCCTGGTGCAGCAAAGACGCGGGCGGTAAGCGGACGGCGCGCTCGCGAATGTGGGCCCAGGTTTTACACAGGTAAGCGATGTCTTCGGCCAACTCCTCGTCGCTCGCATCTTCGGCGTTGGTGCGCAAAATAAAGCCCCCCGCCTCGCCGGCCAGCGCGAGCAAGCGCTGGCGCAATTGTTCGCGCTGCTGCGCAGGGATTTTTTGCGACACGCCAATGTGCTTGTCCTGCGGCAGGTACACCAGCAGCCGGCCCGCAATGCTCACCTGCGCCGTCAGGCGGGCGCCTTTGCTGCCAATCGGGTCCTTGAGCACCTGCACCATGATGCTCTGGCCCTCGAAAACCTGCTTTTCAATGGGCAGCGCCGCGTCTGCCCGGCCGGCTTCTGCCTCGCCGTGGCGGCTGGCGATGCTGCTGAGCAAATCGCCCACATGCAAAAACCCGGCGCGCTCCAGACCGATGTCCACAAAGGCCGACTGCATGCCCGGCAGCACGCGGGCCACCTTGCCCAAATAGACGTTGCCCACCAGGCCGCGTTCAAGGGCGCGTTCGACATGCAACTCTTGCACCGCGCCCTGCTCGATCACGGCCACCCGTGTCTCTTGCGGCGCCCAATTGATCAAGATGTCTTGTGGCATGGCCTAAGGCTCTTTCGGTCGCGTGGCAGGCAGGATTTACCGAGCATCGCACGCATCATAGGTCCCAGCCCAGGCTGCGCAGCAGCAAGGCGGTCTGGCGCAGCGGCAAACCCATGATGCCCGAGTAACTGCCCGCAATGCGCTCGATGTGCACCGCGGCCCTGCCCTGCACCGCATAGGCGCCGGCCTTGCCCATGGGCTCGCCCGTGGCCACATAAGCGCCGATTTGCGCGGCGCTCAAGTGGGCAAAGGTCACATTCGACACACTCAGGGCCTGCAAGCGCCTGCAGCCGTGCTGCACGGCCACAGCGGTCAATACGCGGTGGGTGCGACCCGACAGCGCGCGCAGCATGCGCCGGGCATCTTTCACGTCGGCGGGCTTGCCCAGCATCTGCCGGCCCAAGGCCACCGTGGTGTCGGCGCACAGCACAGGCGCCGGCGGCAAGCCCAGACGGTACAGTCGCTCGAGCGCCGCATCGAGTTTGAGGCCAGTGACGCGCTGCACATAGCGCGCCGGTGGCTCCAGACCGTGGACGGCCTCCAGCGCTTCGGCGTCTTCGTCGGGATCGGGCAAAAGTTTTTCGAAGCGCACGCCCAACTGCTCGAGCAGTTGAGCCCGGCGCGGGCTCTGCGAGGCCAGATAGATCAGGTCCATGGCTTTACTGCCGGTGGTAAGGGTGGTTGGCCGTGATGCTCCAGGCGCGGTAGAGCTGCTCGAGCAGCAGCACCCGCACCATGGCGTGGGGCAGCGTCAGGCTCGACAGGCGCAGCCGCTCATGGGCCGACTGCTTCAGGCCAGGGTCGAGCCCATCGGGCCCGCCAATGAGCAGGGCCACATCACAGCCCTCGCGCTGCCAAGCCTGCAGCTTGTCGGCCAAGGCCGCCGTGCCGATGTCCGCGCCGCGCTCGTCCAGTGCAATGACCCGACTGCCCTTGATCATGGCCGCCTCGATGCGCTCGCGCTCGGCCGCCAGCAGCGTGGGCACGGTGCGCGAGCCACGCGGCTCGGTCTTGACCGTTTTGAGCTCGGGCTTGAGCTCGGGCGGAAACCGTTTGATGTAGTCGTCGCAGGCGCTTTGGGCCCAGTCGGGCAGCTTGACGCCCACTGCCACGATCTGCAGCTTCATGCGCTGCGCGAGGACTTGGACGGCGCCTTGCGGGCGGCAGACTTCTTGGCCGGCGCGGCTGGGGCTGCCGCCTTGCCGGCCACCTTAACTGCTGCCTTCCCTACTGCCTTCACCGGCGCCTTCCCTCCCGCCTTCTTGGCAGCGGCGGGTGCGGCCTTGGAAGGGCGCTTGGCTGGCGTCTTGACGGCCGCAGAAGGGGCGGCAAGCACGGTTTTTTTGGAAGGCTGGGTCGAAGATTTTGCCGATGGCTTGATCGCCGTCTTTTCAGCTGTCTTCTCAGCTGTTTTTTCCGATGTTTTTGCGGTCGCCTTGCGCGGCGCAGCCTTGCGGGCAGGAGTTGCAGCTGCCTCCTGTGGCTTGGTCGCTCCAGCACGGGCCTTGGGCGCGGTGGCCGGCTTGAGGCGCACCGGCTTTTCGCCCCAGAGCTCTTCGAGGTGGTAGTACTGGCGGATCAACGGCTGCATGATGTGGGCGACCGCAGCGCCACAGTCGACGATGATCCATTCGCCGTTGTCCTCACCTTCAGTGCGCGGCTTGTCAAAGCCGGCTTGGCGCACCGCATCGCGCACGCTGGCGGCCAGCGCCTTGGTCTGGCGGTTGGACGTACCAGAGGCCACGATCACACGCTCGAACAAAGAGGTGATGTGCTCGGTGTCAAAGACCTGGATGTCCTGGGCTTTGACGTTTTCGAGACCGGTGACGATGGCTTTTTGCAACGCGTTGACGTTGCGTTTGACGGCGAGGGCGGCGGTGGATTCGGTCATGCAGATAGACCGGCTCTGCGCCGGCAAAAGTGGATGGGGCCTTTAGGGCTGGGCATAAAGGCGATGGTCGGAAATATAACGCGCCACGGCCGGGGGCACGAGATCGGCCCAGGAGCCGCCGGCCGGCGCAGCAGCCACTTGCCCGCGGATGCCAGTGGCGCTGACCGGCATGGGCGGCAAATCGAGCCACGTCACTTCAAGCGTGCCGGCCTCTGGTGCGTCGGCCAGATCGGGCCGGCGCGCCACGCACAGGTGCACCAGCGCTGCCAGTTCCTGCCAGCGGTGCCAGCCGGTGAACGCAGCCCATTGGTCGGCCCCCATGAGCAGAAAAAATTCGGCTTGCGCCTGCTCGGCGCGCAAGGCCAGCACGGTGTCGATGGTGTAACTGTCGCCGCGGCGGTTGAGCTCGCGCTCGTCGATGAGCACACCGGCCAGATCGGCAAAGGCCAGCTTGACCATGGCCAGCCGATCGGCCGCTGGGCTCAGTGAGCGGCTCTTGTGCCAGGCTTGCCCGGTCGGGATGATGCGCAGCTCGTCAAGTTGGAGCTGCGCCAGGCCCGCTCGGGCCAGCGCCACGTGCGCCTGGTGCGGTGGGTCGAACGCCCCGCCAAACAGCCCGATGCGCCGCGCCTGGCTCAAACCCAGTCCCTGCCCACCAAAAAGTCGCGCAGCAGCCGGCCTTCGGGGCTATCGGGTGGGTCCTCGCGCCGGTAGGACCAGCTGCAGTTCAGCGGCATGGACAGCAAGATGGACTCGGTCCGGCCGCCGGACTGCAGGCCAAAATGCGTGCCGCGGTCCCACACCAGGTTGAACTCGACGTAGCGGCCGCGCCGGTAGAGCTGAAACGCGCGCTCTCGCTCGCCCCAGGGCGTGCTCAGGCGGCGCTCGGCAATCGGCACATAGGCGGGCACAAAGTGTCCGGCCACCGACTGCAGCATCTCGAAACTGCGCTGCATGCCCAGCTCGTTGAAGTCGTCAAAAAACACCCCGCCGATGCCACGCGGTTCGCCCCGGTGCTTTAAGAAAAAGTACTCGTCGCACCATTTCTTGAAACGCGGGTACTTGTCGTCACCGAAGGGCTGCAGTGCCTGCTTGCACTGGCTGTGGAAATGGACCGCGTCCTCCTCGAAGGCGTAGTAGGGCGTGAGGTCCATGCCGCCGCCAAACCAGGCCACCGGCTCGCCTGCGGCCGGCTTGGCCATGATCATGCGCACGTTCATGTGCACCGTGGGCACATAGGGGTTGCGCGGATGAAAGACCAGGGACACGCCCATGGCCTCAAAGGGCGCGCCGGCCAGCTCCGGCCGGTGCTGCGTGGCCGACGGCGGCAGTTTGGGGCCCTGCACATGAGAAAACCCGCAGCCGGCGCGCTCAAACACCACACCGTCCTCGACGATCATGGTCAGTCCATCGCCTTGCAGCATCTCGCCTGGCGCTTTGTGCCAGGCATCGCTGATGGGCTGCGCGCCATCGAGCCGAACCACCTCGGCCATGATGCGCTGCTGCAGCCCCATGAAAAAGGCCCGTCCCGTGGCCACATCCAATGTGCTCATTGCCTCTCCTTGCCCGCTTCCAAACAAATCGGCGCCGCCAACTCCTGACGCAGCCCCCTGCAGCCCTCAAACGCTTGGGCGATGCGCCGCATGTCCTCATCGACCTGGCCCGACAGCGTCATGGCGTCGACCACGCGCACCTCTTTGCGCCCGTAGTCCAGCACTGCCAGCACCAAGGGCACCTGGGCACTGAGCGTCACGCGGTAAAAACCGCTGCGCCAAGCCGGGCGCCAACTGCGCGTGCCCTCGGGGGTCAGGGCCAGCCAAAAATACTCGCCCGCGCTCTTCTTGCGTGCAAACATCTCGACCATTTGCTCGACCACGCCGCCCGCGGCGCGGCGGTCGACCGGCACACCGCCGAGCCAGCGCAACCAGGCCCCGAACAGCGGAATACGAAACAAGGTGTGCTTGCCCAGGAATTTGGCCTCCAGCCCCATGGCCCACTTGGCCAGCAAGCCCAGCGGAAAGTCCCAATTCGAGGTGTGGGGGTAGACCACAATCACCCCATGCACGGCGGGCAAGCCCCGAAAGTGCACCTGCCAGCCCAGCAGGCCGAGAATGCGGCGGGCCAGGGCGCTGCCCTGGAACTGAACCGGGAAATCGGTTGACTCGGCCATGCAGCGCTGCTCAGGCCTTTAAGGCCCGGTGGCCGATGTCGCGGCGCCACTGCGCGCCATCAAACGCAATGCCCTCGAGCTGCGCATAGGCGCGCTGCTGCGCCAGTCGCAAGGTGTCGCCCAAAGCGGTGACGCACAGCACACGCCCCCCCGAGGTCACCGTCTGTCCGTCCTGCGCCTGGGTGCCGGCATGAAACACGACGCAGTCGCCTTCGTCCTGCGGCCGGGGCAAGCCGGTGATGACATCGCCCTTGCGCGGCTGCATCGGATAGCCCGGCGCGGCCATCACCACCCCGAGCGCGGGCCGGCGGTCCCATTCGAGTTCGACCTGATCGAGCGTGCCGCCCGTGGCCGCCATCATCACATCGACCAGATCGGACTTCAGCCGCATCATGATGGGCTGCGTCTCCGGGTCGCCCATGCGGCAGTTAAATTCAAGCGTGCGCGGTTGCCCCTGGGCATCGATCATCAGGCCGGCGTAAAGAAAGCCGGTAAAGACGATGCCGTCTTTTTCCATGCCCCGCACGGTCGGCAAGATGATCTCGCGCATGGCCCGCGCGTGCACCTGCGGCGTGACCACGGGCGCGGGCGAATACGCGCCCATGCCGCCGGTGTTGGGACCCTGGTCGCCATCGAGCAGGCGCTTGTGGTCCTGGCTGGTGGCCAGGGGCAGCACGTGGGTGCCGTCGCACATGACGATGAAGCTGGCCTCCTCGCCCTGCAAAAACTGCTCGATCACCACCCGCGCGCCGCCCGCGTTGTGCGTCACGCCCAGCGTGTCGTCCAGCAGCATGAAGTCCACCGCCTGGTGCGCCTCCTGAAGGCTCATGGCCACCACCACGCCCTTGCCCGCGGCCAGGCCGTCGGCCTTGACCACAATGGGCGCGCCCATGCGATCGATGTAGGCGTGAGCCGCCACCGGGTCGCAGAAGGTTTCGTAATCGGCCGTCGGGATGCCATGGCGCTTCATGAAGGCCTTGGAAAACGCCTTGGAGCTCTCGAGCTGGGCGGCGGCCTGGGTGGGCCCAAAAACGCGCAGGCCGTGGGCGCGAAATTCATCTACGATGCCCGCGGCCAGCGGCTGCTCGGGGCCCACCACCGTCAAGGCGATTTGCTGCGTCTGCGCCCAAGCCCGCAAGGCTTGCACGTCGGTGATGGGCAGGTTGTGCAGCCGTCCATCGAGCGCCGTGCCCCCATTGCCAGGGGCGACAAACACGGTTTGCACTTTGGGCGACTGCGCCAACTTCCAGGCCAGCGCATGCTCGCGCCCGCCTCCCCCCACAACCAAAACTTTCATGCTCACTCTTTCTTGTTCGGTCGGCGACCGACCCTCGCCTCAAAGCGAGAGGTCTGCATTGTGATAGACGGCCTGCGTGTCGTCCAGGTCCTCCAGCACATCGAGCAGCTTCTGCATTTTCTGGGCGCTCTCGCCCGCAAGCTCAATGGCGCTGTCCGCCCGCATGGTGACCTCGGCCAGCTCGCTGTGCAAACCGGCCGCCTCCAGGGCCTTCTTGACCGCCTCGAATTCAGGCGCGGGGCACAACACCTCGATGGTGCCCTCGTCATCGGTGATCACATCCTCGGCACCGGCCTCGAGCGCCACTTCCATGATGCGCTCCTCGCTGGCCCCGGGGGCAAACACGAACTGCCCGCAATGCTTGAACTGAAAGGCCACCGAGCCTTCCGTGCCCATGTTGCCGCCGTACTTTGAAAACGCATGGCGCACCTCGGCCACGGTGCGCACCCGGTTGTCGGTCATGCAGTCGACCATGATGGCCGCCCCGCCAATGCCATAGCCCTCGTAGCGGATCTCCTCGTAGCTCACCCCCTCGAGGTTGCCGGTGGCCTTGTCGACGTTGCGCTTGATGTTGTCGGCCGGCATGTTGGCCGCCTTGGCCTTTTCGATCGCCAAGCGCAGCCGCGGGTTCATGTTGATATCACCGCCGCCCGACCGCGCGGCCACGATGATTTCACGGGTGATGCGGGTCCAGATCTTGCCGCGCTTTTCGTCCTGGCGGCCCTTGCGATGCTGGATATTTGCCCATTTGCTGTGTCCGGCCACGGCGTATCCTCTAGGTTTTGGATTAATCTACGAGACGCATTTTACGTTTCGCCCCGAACGACCCCCAACGGAGTGCCGCCATGGCCGAGCCCCTGCTGATTGCCCGCAACCCCCGCACCGACTGCCAACTGCTGCCTGAACTGGCCAACCGGCACGGTCTGATCACCGGCGCCACCGGCACCGGCAAAACCGTGACGCTGCAGACACTGGCCGAGCAGTTCTCCCAGCGCGGCGTGGCCGTCTTCATGGCCGACGTCAAAGGCGACCTGACTGGCGTGAGCCAGCCCGGCCAGCCCTCCGACAAGCTCAAAGCCGTGCTGGCCGAGCGCAAGCTGCCGCTGCCCGAGCCGCAGGCCTGCCCGACCCAGCTGTGGGACGTGTTTGGCCGGCAAGGCCACCCGGTTCGCGCGACCATCTCCGACATGGGACCGCTGCTGCTGGCACGCATGCTCGGGCTCAACGAAACCCAAACCGGCGTGCTCAACCTGGTGTTCAAGATCGCCGACGACCAGGGCCTGCTGCTTCTGGACCTCAAGGACCTGCGGGCCATGCTGCAGCACGTGGGCGAAAACGCCCGCCAATTCACCACCGAATACGGCAACGTGAGCGCCGCCAGCGTCGGCGCAATCCAGCGCAGCTTGCTGCAGCTCGACAGCCAGGGCGGCACCGAATTCTTTGGCGAGCCCATGCTCAACATCGACGACTTTCTGCAAACCGACAGCCGCGGCCACGGCATGGTCAACGTGCTGGCCGCCGATCAGCTGCTCAACTCGCCCCGGCTCTACGCCACCTTCTTGCTGTGGCTGCTGTCGGAAGTCTTCGAGCGCTTGCCCGAGGTGGGCGATCTCGACAAACCCAAGCTGGTGTTCTTTTTTGACGAGGCCCACCTGCTGTTCAACGAAGCGCCCAAGGTGCTGGTCGAGCGCATCGAATTGGTGGTCAGGCTGGTGCGCTCCAAGGGCGTGGGCGTGTACTTCGTCACCCAAAACCCGCTCGACATTCCCGATACGGTGCTGGCCCAATTGGGCAACCGCATCCAGCACGCCTTGCGAGCCTATACGCCACGCGACCAGAAGGCCGTCAAGGCCACGGCCCAGACCATGCGGGCGCAGGCCGGTCTGGACATTGAGCAGGCCATCACCGAGCTCGGGGTGGGCGAAGCCCTGGTCAGCCTGCTCGATGCCAAGGGTCGGCCCACGCCCACCGAGCGCGCCTTCATCATGCCGCCGGCGAGCCAACTCGGGCCCATCAGCGCCGCCCAGCGCCAAAGCCTGTTGCAGGAGTCCCTGGTGGCCGGCGTCTACGAAAAAACGCTGGACCGCGAATCGGCCTACGAAAAGCTCACCGCCAGTGCGCCCAAGGGCGGCGCCAGCCAAAGCGGCGGCGCTGCGGCGCCAGCTGCCGCTGGGGCCGGCTCAGGCGGCTTGATGGGCGGCCTGAGCGAGCTGCTGGTGGGGTCGGCTGGCCCCCGCGGCGGCCAGCGCGACGGTCTGGCGCAGACGCTGGTCAAGTCGGTGGTGCGCACCATCGGCAGCTCGGTGGGCCGCGAGATCGTGCGCGGCGTGCTCGGCGGCATGCTGGGCGGGCGGCGGCGCTAAGATCATGCCCCGATTCCTGACAGTCGCCCTCTACCACTTTGTCCACCTGCCCGACCGCGTCCTGATGCGCGAGCGGCTCGAGGCCTACTGCCAGGCCCGTGAGATCAAAGGCACGCTGCTGCTGGCCGATGAGGGCATCAACGGCACACTGGCCGGAGCCGAAGCGGGCGTGCGCCAATTGCTGTCCCACTTGCGCGAAGACCCGCGGCTGGCCGGGCTCGAGCACAAGGAGTCCTGGAGTGAGCGTGAGCCTTTTTACCGGCTCAAGGTCAAGCTGAAAAAAGAGATCGTCACCCTCGGAGTCGATGGCATCGACCCCAACCGCATGGCCGGCCGCTACGTCAAGCCCGAGGACTGGAACGCGCTCATCGCTCAAGACGATGTGGTGCTGATCGACACCCGCAACGACTACGAGTGCGGCGTGGGCACCTTCGAAGGTGCCATCAACCCGCAGACCCGCAGCTTCTCGCAACTGCCGCAATGGGTCGAGCAGCAAATGCAGCCCGGCGGTGTGCTGGCAGAGAAAGACGGCAAAAAGCCGCGCGTGGCCATGTTCTGCACAGGCGGCATCCGCTGCGAAAAATCCACCGCCTTCATGCGCACCCAAGGCTTTGAGGAGGTCTACCACCTCCAAGGGGGCATCCTCAAGTACCTGGAGACCGTGCCAGCGGCGCAAAGCAGCTGGCAGGGCGAATGCTTCGTCTTTGACGAACGCGTCTCGGTGGGCCACGGGCTCGCGCCCGGCCACTTTGAACTGTGCCGCTCCTGCCGCCACCCCTTGAGTGCCACCGACAAGCAGTCGCCGCTGTATGAAGATGGCGTGAGCTGCCCGCGCTGCCACGACAGCCTCACACCCGAGCAGCGCCGCAGCTTTGCAGAACGCCAACGGCAGATGAGCCTGGCTCGCGCCCGGGGGCAGCGCCACATCGGCGTGCCGCGCGGACGGGCGGCGACAGACGAGGCGGCATCAGGCGATCGCGCGCAAGATCGTCACCGCGAATAAGGAAGCGATGCAGCGGCGGTTGATCGAGGGCATGGATTGCCACGGCGCTGCGCGCCTCGCAATGACGGAAGGGGCGCGCGCTTCGCAATGACGCAGGGTCTCGTCATTGCGCCCCGTCTTGTCGATGCGCCCCGCCCTGTCGATGCGCCCCGCCCTGTCATTGCGAGGAACGAAGCAATCCAGTGGCCGTCGCACGAAGACATGGATTGCCACGGCGCTGCGCGCCTCGCAATGACGGAATCGGAAGGCGCGACTCGCAATGACGCGAGGGAATTGCCCGCCTCGCAATGGCGCAAGAGGCTACTCGCTTGGCCTTGAAGCAAGGACTGCCCTCAGCGGGTTTGGCGCAGCAGACGGCCGGCGGTGACTTGTTCGGGCGAGCCCGGTGGTGCGAGCCTTTGGCCGTTGACGAAAACCGCTTCGATCCCGGTGGCATAGCTGACCAAGCGATCTTCGCCAGCCGGCAGATCGTGGATGCGCTCCAGGGGGCCCGCGTCCACGGTCGACGGGTCAAACACCACGAGGTCTGCGGGCAATCCCACGGCCACGCGTCCCCTGTCGTGCAGACCAAAGACATCGGCCGGGTGCGAGGTCAGCCGCCGCACGGCTTCTTCCAGACTGAGTACGCCGCGGCCGCGCACCCAGTGCCCTAGCAGGTAGGTGGGGTGGCAGGCATCGCAGAGCTGACTCATGTGCGCGCCGCCATCGCCCAGGCCGAGCACCACTTGCGGGTCAGCCAAGATCTCACCAACCGCGGCCTCGTCAAAGTTGAGCAGCGCCATGCGAAAGCGCATGCGCAAGCCGCTTTCAACCGCCAGATCGAGCATAAGATCCACCGGATCGACGCCGCGCTCGCGGGCCAGATCGCCCAGACGGCGCTCATTGAGCACCGGATCGGGTGACCAACTGATGGCCAGCTGCGCAAATGCCGCTCGCCGCGTGTCGCCCTCGGCCTGCTTGCCGGCAAACCAGGCGTCATCGGGCCCAGGGCCTGCGACCTGGCGCTTGACCCTTGCGCGAAAGCTGGGGTCCAGATAGACGGCCCGGCGCTGCGCCTCATCGGCGGCCAAACGCACGGGCTCAAACGAGGCCCAGGTGTCAAAAACCACCGGCGAGCGAAAGTCAAATTCAAACTGGATCGGCCGGCACGCACCCTGGCCGTGAATCGGCAAGCCTTGCGCCTGCTGCGCCCGGGCGCGCTCCAGGTGGGCGCGATGCGAGTCGGGGCCCAAGGAGCCAGCCAGCAGCGAGGTCCAGACCACGGGTCGTGCCGAAGCGGCGTGCAGCGCTTCATAGGCGTCCCAATGCGGATCGCGTCCGACGTTGTAGTGAATCAAACCATGGCCGGCATCGCCGACGGCGCGGGCCAATTCGAGCATCTCGTCAAAGCTGGCCAGGCGGCTGGGGACCGGGCGGCCTTCGTAACCGATATGAACCTTGGAGACCGATGTGGCAAAGCCGACCGCGCCCGCGTCCATGGCCTGGCGCACCAGCTCGCGCATCTGCGCCACTTCTTCGGCGCTGGCCTGGCGCTGTGTGGCCTCGTCGCCCATCACCCACAAGCGCACCGGCGTGTGACCGACCATGACCGCGACGTTGATGCCCAGCGGCTGGCGCTCGAGCACGTCCATGTACTGATCAAAGGTCTCAAACGGCCATTGGACACCCAGCCCTGCCTCCAGCGCCGCCAGGCTCATGCCCTCGACGCGCTCGAGCGTGCGCATGATGAGGCCGCGATCGCGCGGCCGGGTTGGCGCCACCCCAAAGCCGCAGTTGCCCAGCACGGCCGTCGTGACGCCGTGCCAGGGCGAGATGGTGAGCAAGGGGTCCCACATCACCTGCGCGTCATAGTGGGTGTGGATGTCGACGAAGCCCGGTGCGACCACCTGGCCCGAGGCATCGAGCGTTTGCGCCGCCTGATCGTTGAGCTCGCCAATGGCCACCACGCGTCCGTCCTTGATCCCGATGTCGGCCTGGCGGCCTGCTGCGCCAGTGCCGTCAACCAACAGGCCGCCCGTGATCTTCCAGTCGTATTGGGCCATCGCCTCACTCCACCTTGACGCCGGTGAACTCGATCATGCGGCGCCAGTAATCAAGGTCACCTCTCTGGCGCTCGGCCAGGGCGTCGGGAGTTGAGCCGATGGGGTCAAAGCCCAGCGTTTTCCAGCGCTCCATGGAGTCGGGATGACGCAGCGCCTTGTTGATCTCGGCCGACAGCCGCTCGGCGATGGCCCGCGGGGTGCGGGCCGGCGCGAACACACCGTACCAACCCTCAATGACGAAATCCTTGAAGCCCGCCTCGACCATGGTGGGCAGGTCGGGCGCCGATGGCGAGCGCTTGGCGCAGGTCTGCGCCAGAGCCTTGACCTTGCCCGAGCGCGACAGCGGCAGCGACGACGGCAGGTTATCAAACATGAAGCTCAAACGGCCCGAGAGCAAGTCGGGCATGGCCGCGCCGCTGCCGCGGTAAGGCACGTGAGTGGCCTTGACGCCGCTGCTGCGCAGCATCAACTCGGCGGCCACATGCTGGGAGCTGCCAGCCGCTGCCGTGCCATAGCTGGCTGCACCGGCCTGGCGGGCGATCCAATCGATCAACTCCCGGGCGTTGGACACCGGCACGCTGGGCGGCACGATCAGGGCCAGGCAGGACGTGCCGACCAAGGTCAAGGGCTGGAAATCACGGATCGGGTCGAACGCCATGTTTGGGAAAAACACCAGATTCGAAGCGTGCGTGCTTTGCGTGCCAAAAACCACGGTGTAGCCGTCGGGCGCGGCGCGGGCCACGGCCTCCGAACCGATGGCACCCGATGCACCGCTGCGGTTTTCGATGACCACACTCTGACCCAAAGATTCGGCGAGCCGGCCCGAGAGCACGCGCGAAATCGCATCGGTCGGGCCGCCGGGGGCAAACGGCACCACCCAGCGCACAGGGCGATTGGGCCAATCGGACTGGGCACTGGCTGCCACCGTGACAAAACCCAGGGCGGCCACGGCGAGGCGAAACATTGAGTTCATAAGTACACTCCTCAAACGGGTAGACGATGCGCGATCATCGCCGATCTTGCGCGGGTCGGTGGCACCTGTTGGCCCGACCCAAGCCCACTGCATCAAAGGCCCATTGCATTGCAAGCCACTTCCTTCCAAAACGACGAGAGCTTTCCTTGAACCGCATCGGCCTGATTCACGCCACGCCCTTGGCAGTGCAACCCATCGCCGCGTCATTTGCCGCGCTTTGGCCGCAAGCGCGTCTGCACAACATCCTTGACGACAGCCTGTCGGTCGATCGCGCGCGTGACGGCCGGCTGACCGAGGCCATGACGCAGCGCTTCATCGACCTGTCGGCCTACGCCGTCGGTTGCGGCTGCGAGGCCCTCTTGTTCACCTGTTCGGCCTTCGGGCCGGCGATTGAGGCGGCCGCAGCGCGCAGCGGCGTGCCCACCTTCAAACCCAATGAGGCCATGTTCGACGCGGCTCTGGCGCTGGCATCGCCCGACGCGGTGCTGCGCATCGGCCTGCTGGCCACCTTCGAGCCCTCCATCGAATCCATGGCCCAGGAACTGCAAGCCTGCGCCAGCCAGCGCGGCTTGCGCATTGCCATCGAGGCGGCGCATGTGCCCGAGGCCATGGACGATCTGCAGCGCGGCCAGGCCCAGTTGCACCACCAAAAGATCGCCCACGCCGCGGCCGCTTTGCCAGCCTGCGACGTGGTCATGCTGGCGCAGTTTTCGATGGCCGCCGCCCAGCCCCTGGCCCAGCGCGGCAGCGCAGTGCCTGTCCTTTCAAGCCCCGATTGCGCAGTCACCGAGCTGCGCCGAAAGATCACGCATGTCTGACCTCAACGTCTCGCACACCCGGCTTGCCGCCTTCATCACCGCCACCATGCAAGCGGTCGGTTTGCCCGCCGATGACGCCCGCACCATCGGCGAACTCATGGCCGAGGCCGACCTGCAAGGCTCCGACGGGCACGGCGTGATCCGGGTGCCGGTCTACATCCGGCGCATTCTTGGCGGCGCGGTCAACGTGCGGCCGCAGATCAAGGTGGTGGAAGAAAGAGCGGCCACGGCGCTGATTGACGGTGACAACGGCATGGGCCACCTGGTGATGAAGCGGGCGGCCGAGCTGGCGATTGAAAAAGCGCGCCACTGCGGCGTGGCCTGGGTGGGCAGCCGGTTCAGCAACCATGCCGGCCCCGCCTCGCTGTACGCGCGCATGCCACTGGCCCATGACATGGTCAGCCTCTACTTTGCGGTGGGCAACGCCAACCACCTGCCGCCCTGGGGCGGACTGGACATGCTGCTGTCGACCAACCCGATCGCGGTGGCGATGCCGGCGCACGAAGAGGCGCCGGTGGTGCTCGACATGGCCACCACTGTGGCGGCCTACGGCAAGGTCAAGGCCAAGGCCATGCTGGGCGAAATGATGCCCGAGGGCTGGATGATCGACCGTCAGGGCCGCCCCCTGCTCGATCCGCACCGGCGCGAAGAGGGCTTTTTGCTGCCCATCGGCGGCTACAAGGGCTATGGCCTGTCCATGATCGTTGGCCTGCTGGCTGGCACGCTCAATGGCGCGGCCATGGGCACCGAGGTGGTCGACTTCAACAACGACGACACCAGCGTGACCAACACCGGTCAGGCCATCTGCGTGATCGATCCAGCCGCCTTTGGCGACCCGCTGGCTTTCAAGCAGCGCGTGGACAAGCTGGTGCGTGAAATCCATGCCAGCGAGCGCATGCCCGGCTTTGACCGCATCTGGGTGCCGGGCGAGCAAAGCCATCTCAAACGCGAGCGCCACCTGACCCAGGGCATCGACGTGCCCGCCTCGCTGGTGCGCGAGCTCGATGCGGTGGCCCGCCAGCTCGGCGTGCCCACCCTGGCCGACACCCCCACCCCCTGACCCAAGGAGACCCTCGTGCAAAGACGCCATTTGATGCAATCGGGCCTGGCTGCGGCCAGCGCAGCGCTGATGGGCCCAAGCTGGGCCCAAGCGGCCTACCCCAACAAGCCGATCAAGATGATCATCCCGCTGGCTGCCGGCAGCGCGGTCGACAACGCAGCGCGCATCGTCTCGCAAAAGATGGCCGCCAACCTGGGCGTGGGCATCGCCATCGAAAACCAGACCGGCGCGGCCGGCCTGATCGGTGCCGAGCGGGTGGCCAAGTCGCCGGCCGACGGCTACACCCTGGGCGGCTTCAACGACAGCATCATGACCATGCTGCCGAGCTTTCACAGCAAGATGCCCTGGGACATCCTCAAGGACTTCGAGCCGGTCTCGCTGGTGGCCACCATTGAATGGGCGCTGGTGGTCTCGGGCGACTCGCCCATCAAGACGGCGGCCGAGTTGATCGAGGCGGCGCGCAAGGCACCGGGCAAAATCAATTACGGCTCGGGCGGTAACGGCAGCCCGCAGCACATCGCCATGGCGCTGTTTGCCATGCAGGCGGGCGTGCAGATGACGCACGTGCCCTACAAAGGCGCCACGCAAGCTGCAGTGGGCACGGCCGCAGGCGAGGTGCAGACCTGCTTGCAGGGCATCGCCACGGTCAGCTCGCTGGTCAAGGCCGGCAAGCTGCGCATTCTGGGCATTCCCGCGCCCAAGCGGCTGGCGCAGTTCCCCGACCTGCCCACCGTCTCCGAGTCGGGCCTGCCCGGCTACGAGATGAACTCCTGGTTTGCCGTCATGGCACCGGCGGGCACACCCAAAGCCGCCATCGACAAGTTCCAGTCTGAAATCACCCGAGCGCTGGCCGATCCCGGCGTGCGCGAGCAGTTTGCCGCCCAAGGCCTGTCGCCGCTGGGCAGCAGCCCGGCCGAGCTGGCGGTCATGCTGCGCGCGCAGCTGGCGCGTTACAGCAAGCTCATCAAAGAGGCGGGCATCACGGCCAGCTGACAAAAAAGCCTGCCAGGCGAACCTGGCAGGCGGGCGGATCGAACGGGAGGCCAGCTTAACCGGCCGTGGCCTCTTCCGATTCGGGCTTGGCCTTGCCTTCCTTTTTGGGCAGCGGCGTGATGTCGAGCGTGACCTCACCGCTTTCCACGCCCTTGTCGTCGATCGAGAGTTTGATGTCCACCGTCAGACGGCCACCATCAACCAGGCGCCCGAACAAGAGCTCGTCGGCGAGCGCCCGGCGAATGGTGTCCTGAATGAGGCGCTGCATCGGGCGCGCGCCCATGAGCGGATCGAAGCCTTTCTTGGCCAGGTGCTTGCGCAACGCGTCCGTGAAAGTGACCTCGACCTTCTTTTCGGCCAGCTGCGTCTCCAGTTGCAGCAAGAACTTGTCGACCACGCGCAAGATGACCACCTCGTCGAGCGCCTTGAAGCCGACGATGGCATCGAGCCGGTTGCGAAACTCCGGCGTGAACAGGCGCTTGATGTCGACCATCTCGTCGCCCGCCTCGCGGGGGTTGGTAAAGCCGATCGTCGCCTTGTTCATGGTCTCGGCGCCCGCATTGGTCGTCATGACGATGATGACGTTGCGGAAATCGGCCTTGCGCCCGTTGTTGTCGGTCAGCGTGCCGTGGTCCATCACCTGCAGCAGCACGTTGAAGATATCGGGGTGGGCCTTTTCGATCTCGTCGAGCAGCAGCACCGCGTGAGGCTTCTTGGTCACCGCCTCGGTCAGCAAGCCGCCCTGGTCGAAACCGACATAGCCGGGGGGCGCGCCGATCAGGCGGCTGACCGCGTGGCGCTCCATGTACTCGGACATGTCGAAGCGGATCAGCTCGATGCCCAGAATGTAGGCGAGTTGGCGCGCGGCCTCGGTCTTGCCCACGCCCGTGGGGCCTGAGAACAAGAAGGCGCCGATCGGCTTGTCGACCTTGCCCAGACCGGAGCGGGCCATCTTGACCGCCGAAGCCAACACGTCGAGCGCTTTGTCCTGGCCAAACACCACGCTCTTGAGGTCGCGCTCGAGCGTCTTGAGCTTGCTGCGGTCGTCGTTGGACACATTGGCCGGCGGAATGCGGGCGATCTTGGCCACGATGTCTTCGACCTCGGCCTTGGTGATGGTCTTCTTGCGCTTGGACGGCGGCAAGATGCGCTGGGCCGCGCCGGCTTCGTCGATCACGTCGATCGCCTTGTCGGGCAGGTGCCGGTCGTTGATGTACTTGGCACTGAGCTCGGCGGCTGCCTGCAAGGCCGCCACCGCGTACTTGACGCTGTGGTGCTCCTCAAAGCGCGACTTCAGGCCCTTGAGGATTTCAACCGTCTCGGCCACGCTGGGCTCGACCACATCGACCTTCTGAAAGCGCCGCGACAGCGCCGCGTCTTTTTCGAAGATGCCGCGGTACTCGGTGAAGGTGGTCGCGCCGATGCACTTGAGCTGGCCCGAGCTGAGCGCCGGCTTGAGCAGGTTGGACGCGTCGAGCGTGCCGCCCGATGCCGCGCCCGCGCCAATGAGGGTGTGGATTTCGTCGATGAACAAGACGGCGTGGGGTTTGTCCTTGAGCGCCTTGAGCACGCCCTTGAGCCGCTGCTCGAAATCGCCCCGGTACTTGGTGCCGGCGAGCAAAGCGCCCATGTCGAGCGAATAGACCTGGGACTCGGCCAGGATCTCGGGCACATCCTTTTGCGTGATCCGCCAGGCCAGGCCCTCGGCAATGGCCGTCTTGCCCACGCCGGCCTCGCCGACGAGCAAGGGGTTGTTCTTGCGCCGGCGGCACAGGATCTGAATCACCCGCTCGACCTCGTACTCGCGCCCGATCAGCGGATCGATCTTGCCAGCCAGGGCCTGCGCGTTGAGGTTCTGGGTGTACTGCTCCAGCGGCGAAGCCTTCTCGCTCTTCTCGGCCGTCTCTTCGTTTTCGGCAGCGCTCTCGCCCGACTTCTGCGGCTCGGGCGGATCGCTCTTCTTGATGCCGTGGGCGATGAAGTTGACGACATCCAGCCGGGTCACGCCCTGCTGGTGCAGGTAGTACACCGCGTGCGAATCCTTTTCACCAAAGATGGCCACCAGCACGTTGGCGCCGGTGACTTCCTTTTTGCCGTTGCCGGTGGACTGCACATGCATGATGGCGCGCTGAATCACGCGCTGAAAGCCCAGCGTGGGCTGGGTGTCCCCATCGTCCGTGCCAGCCACCTGCGGCGTGTTGTCCTTGATGAAGTTCGACAGCGACTTGCGCAGGTCTTCCACATTGGCCGAACAGGCGCGCAGCACCTCGGCTGCACTGG
>JAIXWZ010000053.1 GCA_027491035.1 Comamonadaceae bacterium
CAGGTGGCTCGGCGGCCTTGCGGGCCTGGCATTGGTGTCAACCAGTAGGGGCAAAGCCGAGCAGTCGCATTACGATCAGCGTCTTTGCGCGGCCTGGCCGGAGCAGCTTTGGGGGCCGACCGAGCCGCCTCCACACACCACATCGAGAGGATGACACCATGAAGATCAAACACTGGCTTGGTATGCTGGCCACTGCCCTGACCCTGGGCTCGGCCCAGGCCTGGCCCGACGCCAGCCGCGCCGTGACGCTGGTCGTGCCCTTCCCGCCCGGCGGCTCGACCGACCTGATCGCGCGCACGCTGGCGCCCAAGCTGCAGGAAAAGCTGGGCGGGCGTTTTGTGGTGGACAACAAGGCCGGGGCCACCGGCACCATCGGCACCGGTCAGGTGGTTCGCTCGGCCGCCGATGGGCAAACCCTGCTCGTGTCCTCGCTGGGCCCCTTCGTGATCGCGCCGCACCTGATCAGGGCGCCCTACGACGCGCTCAAGGAACTCGACTACATCTCGGTGGCGGTGCAAGCGCCCAATGTGCTGGTGGTGCCGGCGGCCTCGCCACACAAGTCGCTGGCCGACGTGATCGCCTTCACCCGCGCCCAGCCCAATAAGATGACCTTTGCCTCCTCGGGCAACGGCAGCAGCGACCACCTCACGGCCGAGCTGTTTTGGCAGCAAACCGGCACCACCGGCATCCATGTGCCCTACAAGGGCGGCGGGCCGGTCATGAACGACCTGCTGGGCAACCAGGTCGACTCGTCCTTCATGAACATCAACACCGCCATGCCGCAGATTCTGGCCGGCAAGCTGCGTCCGCTGGCCATCACCAGCGCCCGCCGCTCGGGGCTGCTGCCCAATGTGCCCACGCTTGAAGAGTCGGGCGTCAAGGAGGCCAATGTCTACTCCTGGCAGGCCATTGCCGGCCCCCGGGGCTTGCCGGCCGACATCAAGAACCGGCTGCATGCAGCCATTGCATCGAGCCTCAATGACCCGCAGGTGCGGCCCAGGCTGCTCGAGTTGGGCTTTGAGATCGTGGCCAGCACGCCCGAGCAGTTCACCGCTTACCAGGCGGCCGAGTTTGCACGCTGGAAGCGGCTGATCGAGTCGCGCAACATCAAGGCAGACTGACACTGGCCAACTCATGCTGGCCGACTCATGCGGGCCGGCTGATACCGGCCAACTGACCCTGGGTCACTGAAGCCGGGTCACCGAGACCGGCTGACCCAGCCTCAACCCGCCGAGCCTGCGCCGCGGCGGGCCCGCTAGACTCGTGCCCTTGCTCAATTTTCAGCCGATCCAAAAGGAAATTTTGATGACCTCTCGCTCAGCGATCGTGGGCCTGGCCTTGAGCTTGTGGGCTGCTCTGGGGCATGCTCAGCCAGCCTCAGAATGGCCCAACCGAGCGGTTCGGGTGATCGTGCCCTACCCGGCAGGCGGCGGCGTCGATGTGCTGGCCAGGGCGATGGCGCAAAAACTGCAAGAGCGCTGGCAGCAGCCAGTGACGGTGGACAACCGGCCTGGAGCCAACACCTTGATTGGCACCGAGATGGTGGCGCGCTCCAACGACGGCCACACCCTGCTGCTGACCACCGATGCGACCTTCACCATCAACCCGCACCTGTACAACAAGCTGCCCTACGACTTTGAGCGCGATTTCGCGCCCATCTCGCGCATGGTGTCCTTTAGCCAGTTGCTGGTGGCATCGACCTCGCTGCCCGCCAACACCCTGCCCGAGCTGGTGGCGCTGGCGCGCAAGCAGCCCGGCTCGCTCTCCTACGCCTCCTACGGGGCCGGCAGCCAGCCGCAGCTGGCCACCGAGATGCTCAAGCAAAAGGCCGGCATCTTCATCGTGCACATCCCCTACCGCGGCATTCCGCAGGCTGTGAGCGCCGTGGTCAGCGGCGAGATCCCGCTGACCTGGGCCGGCATCCCGTCGGCGCGGCCGCATCTGCAAAGCAAACGCATGAAGGCCCTGGCCTACGGCGGCAAGACCCGCCACCCCGCCTTCCCCGATGTGCCCACCGCCACCGAGATGGGCTATCCGGAGATCGATGCCAATGTGTGGGTCGGCCTGCTCGCACCGATTGCCATGCCTGCGGCCACGGTCGAGCGCATCGGCCGCGACGTGGCGAGCATCCTGCGCGAGCCGGCCTTCAAGGAGCGCGAGGTCGACGGCAAGGGCTACGACCTGGTCGCCGGCGACGGGCGCGAGATGGCTCGCCACATCCGCCAGGAGCTGGGCACCCGCGCCGGCCCGATTCGCTACTCGGGCGCCAAGGTTGACTGAGGCGGCGCCCGTGCGCCCTGGCGGCCCAACCACGGGCGCCGAGATCGACCGCTCGGTGCTGCTGCTGTCGCTGGCCTGCTGCGTCAGCATGATGAGCCAGCGCATCTGCGATGCCATGCTGCCCGAGCTGTCGCGCCAGTTCGATGCCAGCCTGGCGGCCGCCGCCCAGGTGGTGTCGCTGTTCGCGGTGACCTACGGCCTGGCTCAGTTTTTCTATGGCGCGCTCGGAGACCGCCACGGCAAGTGGCGCGTCGTGACCTACACCACGCTGGCCTGCGGCCTGGGCAACGCGGTGGCGGTGCTGGCCGGCAGCCTGGAGGCCCTGGTCCTGGCCCGCGTGCTGGCAGCGGCCTTTGCCGCGGCCATCATTCCCATGTCGCTGGCCTGGACCGGCGATGCGGTGCCCTACCAGCGGCGCCAGGAAACCCTGGCCCGGGTGGGCCTGGGCACGACCAGCGGCATCTTCACCGGGCAACTGCTGGGCGGGCTGATCAGCGACACGGTGGGCTGGCGCTGGGCCTTCGTGCTCATGACGGTGCTGTTTCTGACCGTCGGCTGGCTGCTGCAGCGCAACTGGCAAGCGCAGCAGCGATCGGGCGCGCCGACGGCAGTGGCCGACGCGAACGCCCCCGGCATAGTCGACCAAACCCTGGCCCTGATGCGCAGCAGCTGGGTGCGCAAAATGATCGCCCTGGCCGTGCTGCAAGGCGCTGGCGGCTTTGGCATGCTGGCCATCGTGGCCTCGCACCTGCACCTGCAGCACGGGCTGTCGCTGTCTGGCGCCGGCTCGGTGGTGTCCCTGATGGGGCTCGGCGGCGTGCTCTACATGGCCCTGGCCCGCCGCGTGATCGGCCTGCTGGGCGAGCGCGGCATGGTTCTCGTGGGCGGACTGGGCGTGGCCCTGGCCTTGCTGGCGGTGGCCTGGAGCCCATCGTGGGTGGCCATTGCCTTGTCCATGCTGCTGGGCGGCTTTGCGTTTTTCATGCTGCACAACACCCTGCAAACCCTGGCCACCCAGATGGCCCCGCAGAACCGCGGCATGGCGGTGTCGCTGTTTGCCACCGCCTTGTTCATGGGCCAGGCGCTGGGCGTGCTGCTGGCCAGCTTGCTGATCGCGCCGCTGGGCTCGAGCCTGGTGATCAGCGGCGGCGCCCTGGTGATGGCCGGCGTGGGACTGACGCTCCATGCGCTGCTGCGCAGGCGCCACCGGCTGGGCACCAAGGCCTGACCTCAGTCGCTGCGCAGGCTCGCGCGCACCGTTTGACCGACGGCCAGCTCCCGATCGAAGCCCTCGAGCACCATGAGGTGAACGCCAAAGGTGATGGCGCCATTGACCCGCGCATCGCGGCGGTAGGTGCGCAGCGCCGGCAGTACCGTCGAGCCGGTCTGCGCCGTTTGCGGATCGACCTCGACCATCTTGCAGCGGGTGCAAGGCTTGGCCGCCTTGAGCCGGATCGAGCCTTGGTCGGTCTCGATCTGCAGCACCTCGACCCGGTCTTCGTCATGCGCGGCCCAGCCCGACTCGCCGGCAGCCGACAGCACGATATTGGGCCGAAAGCGCAGCAGTTCCACCGGATCATGGCCCGCCGCTTGCAGGCGCGCGTTCAGGCCATCGACCGATGGCTGGCCGAGCAGCATCAGCGGAAAGCCGTCGGTAAACGGGTTGAGCACGGTCTGCCCGCCGGTCCAGCGCCGCTCTGAGGGCCGCTCGAACTGCGGATCAAAACGCACCAGACGAGCGGGGCAGCCCAGGAAATCGCTGAACCACTGCGCCGCCAGATCGCCCATGTCCCAGGCGTCGATCGCCTCGTCCCAAAGCGTAACCTTCGCGGCCTGCTCGACCCCGTCGAGGCTCAGGTGCAGGGCCAGCATGCCCGGCGCGCGCAGCACCAGGTCCGACAGGCGCAGTTGCGGCTGCACCAGCGCCAGCCGCGGGTATTGACGCTGCGACAAGAACTGCCCGCGCTCATCAACCACCATCCAGGCGCGGTCGAGGTCGAGCCCCTGATCGGTCAGCAAGGCGCGCTTGAGCAGCACCGGCGCGCAGGACTTGACCGGGTAGACGATCAGTTGCGAGATGACGGCTTGCAGGGGCAAGGCGGTTGAGGTCATGGCGTCTATCCGTTTCTTTTTGTAAGGCCTAAGGGCACTATTTTGACCGTGTTTCTACAATGGGCCATGAGCCAAGAATTCGATGTGTGCATCCGCGGCGACGGCGTGGTCGGCCGCAGCCTGGCGCTGCTGTTGGCGCGCCAGCGGCTGCGCGTGGCGCTGTGCGCGCCAGGGCCCCAAGCTCCCAAGACGATCGATGTGCGGGCCTACGCCCTCAACCAGGCCTCGCGCACGCTGCTCGAGAGCCTGCGCGTCTGGCCCGGCGAGGCCACGCCGGTGGGCGCCATGCAGGTCTGGGGCGATGAGGGTGGCCGCATCGACTTCAGGCCGCCGCCGGGCCAACAAGAGCTCGCCTGGCTGGTCGAGGCCGAGGCGCTGCAAGAGACCCTGGCGCAGGCCCTGCGCTTTGCGCCCGAGGTGCACCGCCTCGATCGCGCGGACGATGTGCCGGCCAAGCTGACCGTCCTTTGCGAAGGCCGCGCCAGCAGCAGCCGCAAGCTGCTCGGCGTGAACTGGCAGGCCAGGCCCTACGCGCAAACCGCATTGGCTGCGCGCTTGCTCAGCCAGGAGCCCCACGGCGGCGTGGCGCGCCAGTGGTTTTGCGGCCCGGACATTGTGGCCTTGCTGCCCACAGGCGGCGCGCAGGGGCGCGAGCTGGCCTTGGTGTGGTCGGTGCCGACGCCGCGCGCCCAAGAGCTCTTGGCACTTGGCCCCGCCGATTTCGCGCGCGGCCTGCACGTTGCACTGCCCGCCGACCTGGCGCCGCTGAGCCTGCAAAGCCAGGTCATGGCCTGGCCTTTGCAGTGGGCGCAGGCCGATCGCTGGGTCGGCCCGGGCTGGGCGCTGGCGGGCGACGCTGCGCACACGGTCCACCCGCTGGCCGGACAGGGGCTGAACCTGGGCCTGGCCGACGCGCAGACGCTGGCGCAGGTGCTGACCGAGCGGGCCTACTGGCGCGATCCGGGCGATCTGCGGCTGCTGCGGCGCTACGAACGCCAGCGCAAGGCCGACGTGCTGGCCATGGGCTTGCTCACCGATGGCCTGCAAGGCCTTTTTTCGCACACCGATGCGCGCTGGCAGGCGCTGCGCAACTGGGGCATGAACGCCGTCGGTGGCACCCCTTTGATCAAATCCTGGCTGATGCGCCAGGCCATGGGCTAAAGCGCCCCTTCAGGAGA
>JAIXWZ010000015.1 GCA_027491035.1 Comamonadaceae bacterium
CTGCCGCTGCGCGACCACACCAGGCCTGCCGTCGGCGTGTCAAGGTGGTGGGTGTAGGTCACCGCGCCGCGAGTCTGCTGATACGAGGTGCCGCTGGCCCCCGACAGGCTGCTTTGGGCTACAGGGGCGCTGTAAAACCGAGATGCCAGCGTCGGGTCGTAGCCGCCTTCCCAGAACGCGCCGGCGGCGATGCTGCTGACCTGGGGCAGGGCCATGGCACCGGTGACCTTGTTGAGCACCACCAGGCCGCGCCCGGGCAGCGAGCTGCTACCCACGGTTACCGGGAAGTTGTTCAGCGTGATCAGCAGCGAGCTGCCGCCGCCAGCCTTGTAGCCCACCACATGCGCTTGAACGCTGCCGCTGCTGCACTGCAAGGCACCCGAGTCGATGGTGCGACCGCCGTAGGGCACCACGATCTTTTGGCAATTGGTTTCGGCAAAGCCCAAGGCCAAAGTATCGTCCGGGCTGCTGCAGCTGGGCATTTGGTTGCCCCCGCCCGTTCCAATTTGGCATTGCTTTCCCTCAATCAGGGGCCGGCCCGGGGCATTGATCCTGAAGTTAAAGGCCGCCGCCGGGGTGAAATCGGTGCCCTGGTAGTTTGCCTGCATCAGCGCCAGCGCGCCGTACTGCCCGCTAAAGCTCGGCGCGGTCAGGCGCACGCTGGGCTGCATCGGCACAATCACGCCCCAGGCTGCAGGGTTTGTCCAGATTCCCATGCCATTGTCTGAGATGCGAAACGTCTTGTCGCCCGCGCTGAACACGCAGGACTGCGTGGCATCGACGGTGATGTTCACGGAGCTGGAGTCGCTCAGCCGGATCAACTTGGGACCGGCCCCCAGGACGATCTCGTGGGCCTGCGGCGACTGGCCCGACAGCACGTCGATCAGCCAGACCAGGCCACCGCGCGACGCTGGGCAGCCGGGCAGTGCTTGCGCCGAAGAGGTCACCAGGCCATCGATCACGCCGCGCACCTGACCCGCGCCCTCGTCGGAGTCGGCGATGGCGGCGAGCCTGCGGGCCAGCTCGGACAGCGCCTGGTCGGCCGCCGCGAGCGTGGCCATGAGCGCGTCGAAGGCGCGGTCCATGACGGAGCCTTGAGCCTCTGCGGTGGCTGTTTGCAATGGGCCTTTGAGCAGATCGAGCCCCTCGGGCAGCGGCGTGCCCACGGCCGCTGCCGCCTCCCGGGCCGCCTGCACGCCGGTAGACAGGCTGGCCGGGTTGAGCCGCTGCCAATACTGGTTTGCATCAGCGAAGGCGATGGCCGGCGCAGTTTCGATCGCCCGTGCCACCACCAGGTCGGTCAGTGGCGTGATGTGCGCGATCGCTTGCGCCGCGCCTTCTTCCAGTGCCGAATGCATTTCGAGGCCGGTGACCGGGTCGATGGTGCGCAGCAGGCAGGGGCCTTGTGCGCCGGGTAGGCTCAGACGAAAGCTGCCGTCGGTTTCTGTCACGGTCGAGCCGCTGCCCACGCGGCACTGGGCCTGCACTGTCCCGCGCACGATGGCTGCGCCTGATGCGGCCACGCCGGTGATGGTGTAGCCCGAGCCGCCGCCACCGCCACCGCCGCACGATGCCAGGGCGGCGGCAAGGCCTAGGAGCGAGAGCAGGGGCTTGGCGTGCATGATCGACTAGTAGATTGATACGATCTGCATCATAGTTAGTATGTAAAAAGAAGTAACGCTTTAATTTTTAATTTTTGTAAACTAATACGCCTTTAATTTTTAAAGCAACAGATTGCGGCTGCCCTGCGCTTCCCGCCGGCACAGGCGAGAAGCGCAGGCGAGGCACAATCTCGCCACATGTCGACCCCCGTTCCCGTGGCGCCGGCGCGCTCGCCGCTGTCGCCGGCCCAAAAAGCCTTGCACAAGCTCGGCCTGCTGCGCGACATCGATCTGGCCTTGCATTTGCCTCTGCGCTACGAGGATGAAACCCGTCTGACCTCTTTGGCGCAGGCGCGTGAGGGCGATTGCATCCAGATTGAGGCCCGCGTGGTTCGCAGCGAAGTCAGTTTACGCCCGAGGCGACAGCTCAAGGTGCAGGTTGATGATGGCAGCGACAGCTGCGTGCTGCGCTTTCTCAATTTTTATCCCAGCCATCAAAAAGCCTTCAGCGAAGGCGCTTGGGTGCGCGTGCGCGGAGAAGTGCGAGGCGGCTTGCTCGGGCGCGAGATGGTCCATCCGAGCTTTCAGCCGGCCGGCGGGCCGCTGCCACAGGCTCTGACGCCGGTCTATCCGACTGTGGCTCAGCTGCCGCAGGCGTATTTGCGCAAAGCCGTGCTTGGAGCGCTGAGCCGGGCCGATCTGTCGGAGACGGTGCCGCCGCAGGCTTGGCCCGAAGGGCCGCTTCAGCACGGGTCGCTGCGCCAGACGCTCGAGTATCTGCACCAGCCCAGGCCCGACGTTGACATGGCGGCGCTGGAAGATCGCAGCCATCCGGCCTGGCAGCGCCTGAAGGCTGAGGAGCTGCTGGCTCAGCAGCTGTCGCAGTTGCAGGCCCGCCAGGCCCGCGACGCGATGCGCGCGCCGGTGCTGGCGCCGTTGGGTCAGGGGCCTGTGACTGGTTTGCACGAGCGCTTGCTCGAGCTGCTGCCGTTTGCCTTGACCCGGGCGCAGCAGCGTGTACAGGCGCAGATCGCCGCAGACTTGCAGCGCGAGCAACCCATGCATCGTTTGCTGCAAGGCGACGTCGGTTCGGGCAAGACAGTGGTCGCTGCGCTGGCGGCGCTGCGCTGCATCGAGGCGGGTTGGCAGTGCGCCTTGATGGCCCCCACCGAGATTCTGGCCGAGCAGCACTTTCGCAAGCTGGTCGGCTGGCTGGAGCCGCTGGGGTTGCACACGGCCTGGCTGACTGGCAGCCAGCGGGCAAGCGAGCGGCGGGCAGCTCTGGCTGCGGCCGAGTCGGGGCAGGCCCATCTGGTGGTGGGCACCCATGCGGTCATCGAGGACAAGGTGCAGTTCAGCAAGCTGGGCCTGGTCGTCATCGACGAGCAGCACCGGTTTGGCGTGGCCCAGCGCCTGACCTTGCGCCGCAAAACGACGCGCGATGAAAACGGGCGTGATCTCGAGCCGCATCTGTTGATGATGTCGGCCACGCCGATTCCGCGCACGCTGGCCATGAGCTATTACGCCGACCTCGACGTGTCGACCATCGACGAGTTGCCGCCGGGGCGCAGCCCCATCGTGACCAAGGTGGTTGATGAGGCCAGGCGCGAGCAGATCGTTGAGCGCATTGCCCAGCAGGTTGGCCTGGGCCGGCAGGTGTACTGGGTCTGCCCCTTGATCGAAGAAAGCGAGGCCGTCGATCTTCGCAACGCCACCGAGACACACGCTCAGTTGGCGCAGGCGCTGCCCGGCCACAAGGTGGGCCTGCTGCATTCGCGCTTGTCCGCCGCTGAAAAGAAAGCGGTGATGGCCGAATTTGCTGGCGCGCAGATGGCTGTTCTTGTGAGCACCACGGTGATCGAGGTGGGCGTGGACGTGCCCAATGCCTCTTTGATGGTCATCGAGCATGCCGAGCGCTTTGGCCTGTCGCAGCTGCACCAGTTGCGCGGTCGGGTCGGGCGCGGCGCGGCGGCCTCGGCCTGTGTGCTGATGTACAGCACCGGTGATGCGCCCAGGCTCAGTGCGGCGGCGCGCGCCAGGCTGCAGGCCATGGCGCAGACCCAGGACGGTTTCGAGATCGCTCGGCGCGATCTTGAAATCCGAGGGCCCGGCGAATTCCTGGGTGCGCGCCAGTCGGGCGCGCCCTTGCTGCGATTTGCCGACTTGGCCACCGACGGGCACTGGCTTGAGTGGGCCCGCACCTGGGCGCCCAAGATGCTCGCGCGCCATCCGCAGTTGGCCGTTCGCCATGTGCAGCGCTGGCTCGGGGGCAAGT
Organism: Comamonadaceae bacterium; assembly: GCA_027491035.1. Taxonomy (GTDB): domain Bacteria; phylum Pseudomonadota; class Gammaproteobacteria; order Burkholderiales; family Burkholderiaceae_C; genus Polaromonas. Next base: position 3,877 of record JAIXWZ010000015.1, read on the forward strand.
CGGACTTTGTCAAGGCCTGAGCCGCGCGGGCGGCCCCGTGCTCTTGACCGACAATGCCGCCATGACGCTGACCGAACTCAAATACATCGTTGCTGTCGCGCGGGAAAAGCATTTCGGCAGGGCTGCCGATGCCTGCCATGTGTCGCAGCCGACCTTGAGCGTGGCCATCAAGAAGCTCGAGGAGGAGCTCGACGTCAAGCTTTTTGAGCGCAACGCCAGCGAGGTGGCCGTCACGCCCCTGGGCGAGGAGATCGTGCGCCAGGCCCAGGGGGTGCTCGAGCAGGCCGACGGCATCCGCGAGATCGCCAAGCGGGGCAAGGATCCCCTGGCCGGCCCGCTGACCTTGGGCGTGATCTACACCATCGGTCCTTATCTGTTGCCCGATCTGGTGCGACAGGCGATTTCACGCCACCGCCAAATGCCCCTGATCTTGCAGGAGAACTTCACCGTCAAGCTGCTCGAGCAATTGCGCACCGGTGAGATTGACTGCGCGGTGCTGGCCGAGCCGATTCCCGACACCAGCCTGGCCATTGCGCCCCTGTATGACGAGCCCTTCGTGGCCGCCGTGCCGAGCACCCATCCCTGGGCCCAGCGCAGCAGCTTGCGCGCCGAGGAGCTCAAGCACGAGACCATGCTGCTGCTGGGCAATGGCCACTGCTTTCGCGACCATGTGCTGGAGGTTTGCCCCGAGTTCGCGCGGTTTTCCAGCACGGCCGAAGGCATACGAAAGAGTTTCGAGGGCTCTTCACTTGAGACCATCAAACACATGGTGGCCGCCGGCATGGGCATCACCTTGCTGCCGCGCTTGAGCGTGCCGCACGGGGCACTGCACGATGCGCCGGCCGGGCGTCGCAAGGCGGCCGGCGCGCGAGAGCCGACCTTCATCAAATACTTGCCTTTTGAGGGCCATGTGCCGAGCCGGCGCGTGGTGCTGGCTTGGCGGCGCAGCTTCACCCGCTACGAGGCGATCGCGGCCCTGCGCAACTGCATTTACGCCTGTGAGCTGCCGGGCGCAACCCGCCTGTCCTGAGGCGTGGCGCGGTGACCGGCATGTCTGACCCTGTGGAGCCGACCGAGCGGCCAGCGACGGCTCAGTTGCAGCTGTACCTGCAGCTCATCCGCTGGGACCGGCCGGCCGGCTGGCTCTTGCTGCTGTGGCCCACCTTGTCGGCGCTGTGGCTGGCCGCTGGCGGCTTTCCGGGTTGGCACCTGCTGCTGGTGTTTGTGCTGGGCACGGTGCTCATGCGCAGTGCGGGATGCTGCATCAACGATGTGGCCGACCGTGAGTTCGACCGCCACGTCAAGCGCACGGCCGAGCGGCCGGTTACTCGGGGGGCGCTCTCGGTCAAGCAGGCCTTGAGCTTGGGCGCTGTGCTGGCCCTGGCCGCCTTCGCGCTGGTGTTGACCACGCGCGCCGCTGCAGTCATGTGGTCTTTTGCTGCCTTGGCCGTTGCGCTGGCCTACCCTTACGCCAAGCGCCATGTGTCGATGCCTCAGGCGGTGCTTGGGGTGGCGTTTAGCTTTGGCATCCCCATGGCGTACGCAGCAGTCCAGGGTCATGTGCCGCTGCAGGCCTGGCTGCTGCTGCTGGGCAACTTGTTTTGGGTGCTGGCCTATGACACCGAGTACGCCATGGTCGATCGCGACGACGACTTGCGCATTGGCATGAAGACCTCGGCCATCACGCTAGGGCGCTTGGATGTGCCGGCCATTGCCATGTTTTACGCTGCCTACCTGTTGCTCTGGGCCTGGGTGCTCGAGGCGCCGACGCGCTCGATCTGGCTCTGGCTGGCTCTGGCCGCCGCTGCTGCGCAGGCCCTGTGGCATCTGTGGCTGATCCGGCGGCGTGAGCGCATGGCCTGCTTTCTGGCCTTTCGCATGAACCACTGGCTGGGTTTGACGGTTTTTGCAGGCGTGGCGCTGTCGGTCTGAGAGTCTTGACCCTGCGCCGGACCTGCTGGCCGCCCTCGAGGCCCCCTCACTGTAGCCCAAACTCCTGGCCCAGTTCCTGCGCCCGTTGGCGGGCCGCCTCCATGGCAGCCATGAAATGCGCTTTGACGTCAGCCGCTTGCAGCGCGGTCAGCGCAGCGTGCGTGGTGCCGCCCTTGGACGTCACCCGCTCGCGCAGCAGCGCCAGGGGCTCGGGCGAGTCGGCGGCCAGGGCCGAGGCCCCGGTGAAGGTGGCCAGGGCCAGTTGCCGAGCCTGCTCGGGGCTCAGCCCCATGCGCGTGCCCGCCTCGACCATCGCCTCCAGAAAATAAAACACGTAGGCCGGCCCCGAGCCCGACAGCGCCGTCACCGCATCGAGCAGGCCCTCCTGCTCGAGCCAGACCCACTGCCCGGTGGTGGCCACGATGGCTTCGATGGCTTGTTTGTCTCCCGCCTGCACCCCGGCCAATGCAAACAGGCCGGTGATGCCGCGCCCGATCAGTGCTGGCGTGTTGGGCATGGCCCGCACGAGGCGCTCGCTGCCGAGCCAGCGGGCCATGCTGTCGGTGCGGATGCCGGCGGCCACGCTCAGGTGCAGCGCGCCTCGGGTGTGCACGCCGGCCTGCTGCGCAGCTTGCGCAAAGACCTGGGGCTTGACGGCCCACACCACCAACGAGGCGCGCGCCAGACTGGCATCGGCCTGAGCCATCACGCGTACATCAAACTGCGCCCGCAGCTGCTCGCGCGACTGAGCCGAAGGTTCGACCACCTCAATCAAGTGCCCAGGCATGCCCTGCCGACGCAGGCCCCCGACTATGGCACCGGCCATATTGCCCCCGCCAATGAAAGCCACGACTTGTTCGGTGATCGGCGGATTCGGGGTCATGGCGGGCTCCGGCTGTTGTAAGGGCCAAGCGTAGCAGAGCCAGACCCACGTCTTGCCGTCGCACTGTTTTGGTGTGCGGCCCCCGATTTTCAGAAGCGGTCTGCGGCACTTTGCGGGGGGCACCGCCCTGGGCGCGATGGGGTCTGGCCCCCACACACTGGCATGTATGTAAGGCCACTTGCACGGGCCGAAAAAATCAGTTATAGTTGTCGGCTTCGCTTAATTTAAAGCGATAGAAATTTAAGCCCAATCGGGAAGCCGTGCGAGTGGTTTGCACGGGCAACGACGGGCCCAAGACTGACTGGTTACAAAGCGGGTTTTGCGCAAGACATTTGCACAGAGCTTTGCCCAACCAGGACAAGTTGGGAACTTTCAAATGATTCAAACGCAATCGAAACTCGATGTTGCTGACAACACGGGTGCCAAGTCCGTCATGTGCATCAAGGTGCTTGGAGGCTCCAAGCGTCGCTATGCCAGTGTGGGCGATGTCATCAAGGTCAGCATCAAGGAGGCTGCACCGCGCGGCCGCGTCAAAAAAGGCGAGATCTACAGTGCTGTGGTCGTGCGCACGGCCAAGGGCATTCGCCGCGGCGACGGCTCGCTCGTCAAATTTGACGGCAATGCAGCGGTGTTGCTCAACGCCAAGCTGGAGCCTATCGGCACCCGCATCTTCGGCCCGGTCACGCGCGAACTGCGCACCGAGCGCTTCATGAAGATCGTGTCTTTGGCGCCTGAAGTTCTGTAAGGACAGACTGCCATGAACAAGATACTCAAAGGCGACGAAATCATCGTCATTGCTGGCCGCGACAAGGGCAAGCGCGGCAAGGTCGCGCTGCGCTCTGGCGAGGACCATGTCCTGGTTGAGGGCATCAACCTGGTGAAAAAACACACCAAGCCCAATCCCATGAAGGGCACCACCGGCGGCATCGTTGAGAAAAGCATGCCCATTCACCAGTCCAACGTGGCCATCTACAACGCCGCCACCGGCAAGGCCGACCGCGTTGGTATCAAGCTGCTCGCTGACGGCAAGAAGGTGCGTGTCTTCAAGTCCAGCGGCGAAGAAATTAAGGCTGCATGAACATGGCTCGCTTGCAAGCTCTCTATCGCGAAAAAATCGCGCCGTCCTTGGTCGAGAAGTTCGGCTACACCTCGCCCATGCAGGTGCCGCGCATCACCAAGATCACCCTCAACATGGGCGTGAGCGAAGCCGTGGCCGATAAGAAGGTCATGGACAACGCCGTGGGCGACCTGACCAAGATCGCGGGCCAAAAGCCTGTGGTGACCAAGGCCAAGAAAGCCATTGCTGGCTTCAAGATCCGCGAGGGTCTTCCGATTGGCTGCATGGTCACTTTGCGCGGCGTTCGCATGTACGAGTTTCTCGACCGCTTTGTCACCGTGGCGCTGCCGCGGGTGCGCGATTTCCGGGGTATCTCGGGCCGCGCTTTTGACGGCCGGGGCAACTACAACATCGGCGTCAAAGAACAGATCATCTTCCCCGAGATCGAATACGACAAGGTCGACGCCCTGCGCGGCCTCAATATCAGCATCACCACGACGGCCAAGACCGATGAGGAGTGCAAAGCACTGCTCGGCGCCTTCCGTTTCCCGTTCAAGAACTGAAGGCGCGCACCATGGCAAAACAAGCTCTGCTGCAACGTGAACTCAAGCGCGACAAGCTCGTCGCCAAGTTCGCCAAGAAACATGCTGAACTCAAGGCCATCGCCGGTGACGCCAAGCGCACCGACGACGAGCGCGCGGTCGCTCGCCTGGACTTGCAAAAGCTGCCCCGCAACGCCAACCCGACGCGCCAGCGCAACCGCTGCGCCATCACGGGTCGCCCGCGTGGCACCTTCCGTCAATTCGGTCTGGCCCGCGGCAAGATCCGCGAGATGGCCTTCGCTGGTGATATCCCCGGTATCACCAAGGCCAGCTGGTAAGCACCAGGAGAAACTTACATGAGCATGAGTGATCCCATCGCCGATATGCTGACGCGTATCCGCAATGCACAGATGGTCGAGAAGACGTCGGTGCAGGTGCCCTCTTCCAAGGTCAAGGTGGCCATAGCCCAGGTCCTCAAGGACGAGGGCTATATTGACGGCTTCCAGATCAAGAGCGACGACGGCCGCCCGCAGTTGGAAATCGCCTTGAAGTATTACGCCGGCCGCCCGGTGATCGAGCGTATCGAGCGCGTCAGCCGTCCGGGGCTGCGTGTGTACAAGGGCAGCAATGCCATTCCTCAAGTCATGAATGGGCTGGGCGTGGCTATCGTCACCACCCCCCAGGGCGTGATGACCGATCGCAAGGCGCGCGCCACTGGCGTGGGCGGCGAAGTCTTGTGCTACGTGGCTTGAAGCCGGGACAGAAAGGAATATCAAGATGTCTCGAGTAGGCAAGAGCCCCGTCGTCGTGCCGCAAGGCGTGGACGTGGCCATCAAGGAAGATCAAATCAATGTCAAGGGCGCGCTCGGTGCGCTCTCGCTGGCTCAAAGCGCGCTGGTGACGGTCAAGAGCGAGGGCGGCAAGCTCACTTTCGCCCCTGCCAACGACTCGCGTGAAGCCGACGCCATGAGTGGCACCATGCGCCAGCTGGTCAACAACATGGTCACGGGTGTGGCCAAGGGCTTTGAGAAAAAGCTCAACCTCATTGGCGTGGGCTACAAGGCCCAGGCTCAGGGTACCAAACTCAATCTGACGGTTGGCTATTCCCACCCGGTGGTGATGGAGATGCCCGCTGGTATCAAGGTTGAGACGCCCACCCCCACCGAGGTGTTGATCAAGGGTTTTGACCGTCAGCGCGTCGGCCAGATCGCCGCTGAAGTTCGCGCCGTTCGCCCGCCTGAGCCCTACAAGGGCAAAGGCATCCGCTACGCGGACGAGACGGTCACGATCAAAGAAACCAAGAAGAAGTAAGGAGCTGCACCATGTTGACCAAGAAAGAGCAGCGCCTGCGTCGTTCCCGTCAGACCCGCGTGCGCATCGCGCAGCAAGGTGTGGCCCGGCTGACCGTCAATCGCACCAACCTGCACATCTACGCCAGCGTGATCTCCGGCGATGGGGGTCAGGTGCTTGCGGCTGCCTCCACCGCCGAGGCCGAAGTGCGCCAGAGCCTGGGTGGCTCCGGCAAGGGTGGCAATGTGGCAGCAGCGCAGACCATCGGTCGGCGTATCGCTGAAAAGGCCAAGGCTGCTGGTGTCGAAAAGGTTGCCTTTGACCGTTCCGGTTTCGCCTACCACGGCCGCGTCAAGGCGCTGGCCGAGGCCGCCCGTGAAGCGGGCTTGCAGTTCTAAGCAGGATACGAAAAATGGCTAAGTTTCAAGCTAAATCGCAAAACGACGCTCCTGATGATGGCATGAAGGAGAAGATGATCGCGGTCAACCGCGTCACCAAGGTCGTTAAAGGGGGACGTATCCTCGGTTTTGCTGCGCTGACTGTGGTCGGCGATGGCGACGGCCGTGTCGGCATGGGCAAGGGCAAGTCCAAGGAAGTGCCTGCAGCGGTGCAAAAGGCGATGGAAGAGGCGCGTCGCAATATGGTCAAGGTCTCGCTCAAGAGCGGCACCATCCATCACACCGTCCAGGGCCATCATGGTGCCGCCGTGGTGATGATGACCCCCGCGCCCAAGGGCACCGGCATCATCGCCGGCGGTCCGATGCGCGCCATCTTTGAGGTCATGGGCATCACCGACATCGTGGCCAAGAGCCACGGTTCGAGCAACCCCTACAACATGGTGCGCGCCACCATGGACGCCTTGAACAAGTCGACCACGCCGGCCGAGATTGCGGCCAAGCGCGGCAAGTCCGTCGAAGAAATCTTCGGCTGAAGGGTTACACCATGACCACCACCACCAAGCTCAAGGTCCAGCTCGTACGCAGCCCGATCGGCACCAAGCAGTCTCACCGTGACACCGTGCGCGGCCTGGGTCTGCGCCGTGTCAACAGCGTCAGCGAGCTCGAGGACACTCCCGCTGTGCGCGGCATGATCAACAAGATCGCTTACCTGGTCAAGATCCTCTAATAGGCGAGTCACCATGCAACTCAATACCATTCAGCCCGGTGCGGGCGCCAAGCATGCCAAGCGCCGTGTCGGTCGCGGCATCGGCTCGGGCTTGGGCAAAACAGCCGGTCGGGGTCACAAAGGCCAGAAGTCGCGCGCCGGCGGCTATCACAAGGTCGGCTTCGAGGGCGGTCAGATGCCCCTGCAGCGCCGGCTTCCCAAGCGCGGTTTTAAGTCCCAGTCCTTGCGCTTTAATGCCGAGGTGACCCTGACGGCGCTCGACAAGCTCGGTTTGGCCGAGGTCGATGTCTCGGCGCTCAAGAGCGCCGGCCTGGTTGCTCAGCTGGCCAAGACTGTCAAGGTCATCAAGTCCGGCAGCCTGAGCAAGGCGGTCAAGCTCAATGGCATCGGCGCCACTGCCGGCGCCAAGGCGGCCATTGAGGCTGCTGGCGGCTCTTTGGCCTGAATCAGGTAGCACCTTTCTAAATCGTTACGCAGCGTGGTCACCCGTTCCGCATCCTTGGCAAAAACCGGCAAGTACGGTGATCTGCGCTCGCGCTTGATCTTCCTGCTGCTGGCTTTGGTCGTTTACCGCATCGGGGCGCACATCCCGGTCCCCGGCATCGACTCCAATCAGCTGCAGCAGCTGTTCGGCCAGCAAGGCGGCATCTTGAACTTGTTCAATATGTTCTCCGGTGGCGCCCTCGAGCGGTTCACAGTGTTTGCCTTGGGCATCATGCCCTACATCTCTGCGTCCATCATCATGCAGCTGCTGACCTACGTCGTGCCGACGTTTGAGCAGCTTAAGAAAGAGGGCGAGGCGGGGCGGCGCAAGATCACGCAGTACACCCGCTATGGCACGCTGGGTCTGGCCATTTTCCAGTCTATGGGCATTGCAGTGGCGCTGGAGAGCTCGCCGGGTCTGGTGCTTGCCCCGGGCTTTGGCTTTCGCATGACGGCGGTGGTCAGCCTGACGGCTGGCACCATGTTCCTGATGTGGCTCGGTGAGCAGATCACTGAGCGCGGCTTGGGCAACGGCATTTCGATCCTTATTTTTGCGGGTATTGCCGCGGGCCTTCCCAGCGCGATGGGTGGCTTGCTTGAGCTGGTGCGCACAGGCGCCATGAGCATCTTTATTGCCCTGGTGATCGTCGTGTTGGTGGCAGCTGTCACCTACTTTGTGGTCTTTGTCGAGCGCGGACAGCGCAAGATACTGGTCAATTACGCCCGCCGCCAGGTGGGCAACAAGGTCTATGGTGGCCAGTCCTCCCACCTGCCGCTCAAGCTCAACATGGCCGGTGTCATTCCGCCCATCTTCGCCTCGTCCATCATCTTGCTGCCCGCCACGGTGGTCGGCTGGTTCTCGACAGGTGAGAGCATGCGTTGGCTCAAGGACCTGGCCTCGACGCTGGCACCCGGACAGCCGATCTATGTGATGCTGTACGCTGCGGCCATCATCTTTTTCTGCTTCTTCTATACGGCCCTGGTCTTCAACAGCCGTGAGACGGCAGACAACTTGAAGAAAAGCGGCGCTTTCGTGCCCGGCATCCGGCCGGGTGACCAGACCGCGCGTTACATCGACAAGATTTTGGTGCGACTGACTTTGGCCGGCGCGATCTACATCACTTTCGTCTGCTTGCTGCCCGAGTTCTTGATCCTCAAGTACAACGTGCCGTTTTATTTCGGTGGAACGTCCCTGTTGATCATCGTGGTTGTGACCATGGATTTCATGGCGCAGGTGCAGAACTACCTGATGTCGCAGCAGTATGAGTCGCTGCTCAAGAAGGCCAATTTCAAGGGCGGCACCTGAGTCATACCCAGGTGCGCTCAGCAACAACAGGCTCAGGCGCGAGGCGCAGCCGGTGTTTAGGAGAAGAAAATGAGAGTTTCAGCTTCGGTCAAGAAAATTTGCCGCAACTGCAAGATCATCCGCCGCAAGGGTGTGGTGCGTGTGATTTGCACCGATCCGCGCCACAAGCAGCGCCAGGGTTGATTTAAAGAGTAAGTAGAGGACGCTATGGCTCGTATCGCTGGTATCAACATTCCGCCGCATCAGCATGCCGAAATCGGCCTGACGGCCATCTTTGGCATCGGTCGCACTCGCGCTCGCAAAATTTGCGAGGCTTGCGGCATTGCTTACAGCAAGAAAGTCAAGGATCTGACTGACGGCGATCTTGAAAAGATTCGCGATCAGATCGGCCTGTACACCATTGAGGGTGACCTGCGCCGCGAGACCACGATGAACATCAAGCGCCTGATGGACATCGGTTGCTACCGCGGTTTTCGTCATCGCCGTGGCTTGCCGATGCGCGGTCAGCGCACCCGCACCAATGCCCGCACCCGCAAAGGTCCGCGCAAAGGCGCTGCGGCTCTGAAGAAATAATCGAAAGTAAGACATGGCAAAAGCACCCACCTCCAACGCCGCCCAGCGTGTGCGCAAAAAGGTTCGCAAGAATGTGGCCGATGGCATCGCCCACATCCATGCCTCCTTCAACAACACCATCATCACCATCACCGACCGGCAGGGCAATGCCCTGTCCTGGGCTTCGTCGGGTGGTCAAGGTTTCAAGGGCTCTCGCAAGTCGACGCCGTTTGCCGCTCAGGTGGCTTCGGAAGTCGCCGGTCGCGCAGCGATCGAGCAGGGCATCAAGAACGTCGATGTCGAGATCAAGGGCCCTGGCCCCGGTCGCGAATCGTCCGTGCGCGCGCTCGGCGCACTCGGTATCCGGATCAACTCGATTTCCGATGTGACCCCGGTGCCGCACAACGGTTGCCGCCCTCAAAAGCGCCGCCGCATCTGAGCGCAGTCCCCGGTCAGGTCCGGGCAGTCGCGCAAGCGCTGTCCGCCGTCCGGTTTCAAACCAAGCCCACCGCCGACCGGCTGCCAGCCAGACGGCTCCTGCATCCCCGCGATGCAGCAGATGATTGAAGGAAGTATCAAGTGGCACGCAATCTCGGCCCCAAGGCCAAACTCTCCCGCCGTGAAGGCACCGATCTGTTCCTCAAGAGCGCACGCCGCGCCATTGGGGACAAGGCCAAGTTTGACTCCAAGCCTGGCCAGCACGGACGCACGTCCGGCGCCCGCACCTCAGACTTTGGTCTGCAGCTTCGTGAAAAGCAGAAGGTCAAGCGCATGTATGGCGTGCTCGAGCGCCAGTTCCGCCGCTACTTTGAAGAGGCCGATCGCCGCAAGGGCAACACCGGCGCCAATCTGCTTTCGCTGCTTGAGAGCCGGCTGGACAACGTGGTCTATCGCATGGGCTTTGGCTCGACCCGCGCCGAAGCGCGCCAGTTGGTGTCGCACAAGGCCATCACGGTCAACGGCCAGGCAGTCAACATTCCATCCTACAAGGTCAAGGTCGGCGATGTGATTGCGGTGCGCGACAAGTCCAAGAAGCAAAACCGCGTGGTCGAGGCGCTTCAGCTGGCCCAGCAGGTGGGCATGCCCGCTTGGGTCGATGTCAGCATCGACAAGGCTGAAGGCACCTTCAAGAAGGTGCCTGACCGCGACGAGTTCGCTGCTGACGTCAACGAATCGTTGATCGTTGAGTTGTACTCGCGCTGAAAATTTTCATTCCCGGGTTGTGCCCTGTCGCATCCCGGGTTCTTCACCCGGCCTTATCGGTGTAACGAGCCGAGGGCATTGAGAGGAAGACTGCATGCAAGCCAATCTGTTGAAACCCAAAACCATCAACGTCGAGCAGTTGGGCACCAACCGCGCGAAAGTCACGCTCGAGCCGTTCGAGCGGGGCTACGGACACACGCTGGGCAATGCTCTGCGCCGCGTTCTCCTGTCGTCCATGGTCGGCCATGCCGCCACCGAGGTGACCATTGCCGGCGTGTTGCACGAGTACTCGTCGATTGACGGTGTGCAAGAAGATGTGGTCAACATCTTGCTCAACCTCAAAGGTGTGGTGTTCAAGTTGCACAACCGCGACGAGGTCACGCTGAGCCTGCGCAAAGATGGCGATGGCCCGGTCACGGCCGGTGACATCCAGACGCCCCACGACGTGGAGATCATCAATCCCGAGCATTTGATTCTCAACCTGGCCCACGGCGGCAAGATTGACATGCAGATCAAGGTCGAGAGCGGCCGTGGCTATGTGCCCGGTACCGTGCGCCGTTACGGCGACGATTCGACCAAGTCGATCGGCCGTATCGTCCTGGATGCCTCCTTCTCGCCGGTTCGCCGTGTCAGCTACACCGTCGAGAGCGCCCGTGTGGAGCAGCGCACCGATCTGGACAAGCTGGTGCTCGAGATCGAGACCAATGGTGCGGTGACGGCCGAAGACGCGGTGCGTGCCTCAGCCAAGATCCTGGTCGAGCAATTGGCTGTCTTCGCGCAACTCGAGGGCAGCGAACTGGCCGCCTTCGACGCGCCGGTGCAGCGCAGCTCGCAGCAGTTCGATCCGATCTTGCTGCGTCCGGTCGATGAGCTCGAGCTGACCGTGCGCTCGGCCAACTGCCTGAAGGCCGAGAACATTTACTACATCGGTGACCTGATCCAGCGCACCGAAAACGAGCTGCTCAAGACCCCCAACCTGGGTCGCAAGTCGCTCAACGAAATCAAGGAAGTGTTGGCCTCGCGCGGCCTCACCCTGGGCATGCGCCTGGAAGCCTGGCCGCCGGCCGGGCTCGACAAGCGCTGAAAGCAGCAGCCTGCCTAAGCAGGCCGTGCACGGGCAGTACCTGATACGGCTGCCCGCATTACAAAACGGAAAGGACAAGCACATGCGTCACGGACACGGACTTCGCAAACTCAACCGCACCACCAGCCACAGGCTGGCCATGCTGCGCAACATGATGAACTCGCTCATCGAGCACGAGGCCATCAAGACCACGGTGCCCAAGGCCAAGGAATTGCGCCGCGTGGTTGAGCCCATGATCACGCTGGCCAAAGAGCCCACGCTGGCCAACAAGCGCCTGGCTTTCGACCGTCTGCGCGACCGCGACATGGTGGTCAAGCTCTTTGCCGAACTCGGGCCGCGCTACAAGTCGCGGCCAGGCGGTTACACCCGCATCCTCAAGATGGGCTTTCGCGTGGGTGACAATGCACCGATGGCTCTGGTCGAGCTGGTCGATCGCCCTGAGGTGACCTCAGATGCGAGCCCCGCTGAGAACAAGGCCGAGTAAGCACAGCGGTTGATTGGAAAAATTTTTGCAACAAATCGTTTTGGGGCACGCAATAGCGACCACAAGCACCTGAATGCGATTACAATGAAAACTCAGACGCGCGGTGGAGCAGCCTGGTAGCTCGTTGGGCTCATAACCCAAAGGTCGTAAGTTCAAATCTTGCCCGCGCAACCAATCAAAACAACGCCAACCTTGCGGTTGGCGTTGTCGTTTCTGGCCTCTCGCGCTCGCCCTCAGGCCAAGCCCTGCCGGAGCTTGAAGCGCTGCAGCTTGCCCGTTTCCGTGCGTGGCAGACTCGTCATGAACTGCACTTGCCTAGGGTACTTGTAGGGCGCAATCGTGGCCTTGACGTGCTCCTGCAGTGCTTTGACCATGGCCTCGTCAGTGAGGTGCCCGCTCTTGAGCACCACAAAGGCCTTGACCACCATGCCGCGCTCCTCGTCGGCCACGCCGATGACCCCGCATTCGGCCACTGCCGGATGGGTCAGCAGGGCATCTTCGACCTCTGGCCCGCCGATGTTGTAGCCGGCCGAGATGATCATGTCATCGGCGCGCGCCTGGTAGAAGAAGTAGCCGTCGGCATCTTGCGTGAACGCGTCGCCGGGATGGTTCCAGCCGGCCTTGACGTAGTTGCGCTGGCGCTCGTCGTCCAGATAGCGGCAGCCCGTCGGCCCGATCACGGCCAGCTTGCCCACTGTGCCGCGCGGCACCTCCTGGCCTTGCTCATCGACCACCTTGGCGGTGTAGCCCGGCACCACTTGGCCGATCGCGCCGAGCCGGGTCTGACCGGGTACGCTAGAGATGAAGATGTGGAACATCTCGGTCGCGCCGATGCCGTCCATCATGTCGATGCCTGTTGCATCCAACCACAGCTGGCGCGTGGTTTGCGGCAGCGCCTCGCCGGCGCTGACGCTGATGCGCAGGCTCGTGGGCCGCTGCGCCCGCGCCAGCGGCGCCATCTGGCGGTAAAACGTGGGCGCGGTGTAGCTGATGGTGGCGCCCACCTCATGCATCGTCTCGAGCATCGACTGAGGCGTGTAAGGCTTGCTGGGGTAGTAGACGCTCGCGCCGGCCCACATCGGAAAAATCAGCAACCCGCCCAAGCCAAAGGTAAAAGCCAGCGGCGGTGAGCCGATCACGATGTCGTCGGGCGTGGCCTTGAGCACCTGGGCCGGCCAGGCGGCGCAGGCGGCCAGGATGTCCCGGTGCGAGTGCAGCGCCGCCTTTGGGCTGCCCGTGGTGCCGGAGGTGAAAGCCATCATGGCGATATCGTCGGCGTGGCTGTTGCAGCGGGCAAACTCTCCGTTCTTGGCGCTGGCCCGCACGGCCAGCGAGCCGGGCTCGTCCATCAGGTTAAACGGCACGATGGCCTTCAATGCCTTTGCCGGTTCGCTGGCCTCTTGCGCCGCTTGGAGCTCATCGAGCAAGGCGCCGTCGCACAGCGCCAGTGAGGGTTGGCACTTTTGAATGATCTCGCGCAATTCCTTGGCGCGCAGCAGCGGCATGCTCGCCACGGCCACCAGCCCGGCCTTGACCACGCCCAGCCAGGCCAGTGCCATGCCAATCGAGTTGCCGCCGCGCAGCAGCACCCGGTTGCCCGGCACCAGTGCGAAGTCTTCAACCAGCACCTGTGCGATGCGCCGAACCCGCTCGTCGGCCTCGCGATAGGTCAGCGTCATGCGCTGCGAGCGCAGAAAGGGGCGGTCGAGCCAGCCCTTGCTAGCGGCCCGCTCCATCAGGGTATCGACCAGGTTGCTGCGCTCGGCGATGTGCAGGTCCGCCAGGTCGTAGCGCATCAGCGGCCGCAGATCAGGCGGTGGCAGGCGCTCGTCCACAAAGCGATCGCGCGGCTCAAAGGGGGTGGACATGGTGCAGGACTCCTGGCGGGTGAGACGGACCACTGGCTGCGCGAAGCAGGCAGTGGCGAGCTGCTTTCTGCCTCAATTATTAATGTCTGAACTGAATCGTCAAGTTGTGGATGGCCCTCGGTTTGTGCCCCGAGCCATCATCCATAACGCCACAGTATCCGCAGGGTCGCGCCCTGGCGCTGGATCAGGGCCGTTTCGCGCTGTTGCCAGTCGGCTCCAAGCTCGATCACGATCTCCACCGCAAAAAACAGCGTCTGCACCGACAGCAGATCGCGCGTGACCTGCCCGCCAGCAATGGCTTCGTCGACGCTCAGGAAGGGCCGGGAGCGGCGGCGCTCGAGCAGCTGCTGCACCTGCGCGGGCGGCACGCCAAGCACCGCCTGCAGCACCAGGGCATCGGCGGTGTTGAGGTTGACGGGCAGGCGGCCGGGCAGCACGCTCACGTGGGGCCCAAGGGCCTGTACCGACGTCGGGCTCAGGCCCAGCCAGAGCAGGTCGCCCGCCCGTTCGGGCATGAGCGCAGCGCCGCTTGACCGGTCGTCCGCAGTGCCCGCGCTTGCCCGCAGCAGTTCACGGCCCAAGACTTCAAGCTCCTGTGCTGGCAAGCCCAACTGATCGAACAGCCGGGCGAAGACTTGCAGCCACTGGGCTGACAGGGAGGTCCCTTCGAGCAAGTTGAGCAAATTGAGCCGCGCCTGCGCGTCGCTGATGTGCACGCTCAGCCAGGGGCCTGGCGAGCGCGCGGCTGGCGCAGCACCTGCGGCTTGCGCTGCGCCCTCAGGCGTGAGCAGCAGCGCCTCCAGTGGGGTGCGATCGAGGCCCTTGGACCAGTCCTCGCCCAGATGGTCCACCGGCGCCGCCCGCAGGCCGTCGCCGGCCAGCACAGCCAGTGTCCAGTCAAGCGCGGCGCGCATCAGCCAGCGCGTCTGCCATTGCTGGCGCAGGGCCGATTCGCGTTGCACCCCTTGCCAGCTTTGCCACAGGGCAGCCGTGGCCAGGCCGGCCACCAATGCAGCGGTCAGCAGCGCCGACAGCAGGGCCGCGCCAGCTGGCCTTGCGCTCATGGCCGGCTGCGCTCGAGCCAGTCGAGCACGAGGGCCTGCGGTGGACCCTGCGCCCAGCGCAGCTGCAACCGGATGGCCCTGGGCGTCTCGACGAGACGCCCGGCCGCCGAGTCGGCGCCTTCATCGGGCAGCACCGGCGCGGCAATCCATGTCCCCGACTGCCAGTACTGGAGACTCCATTGCGCCGCCTCGAGCAGCACCGCACTTGACCCGGGATCGGCAGCGGCACCTGGCATCACAGCAGCCGCTCGCGCTGGGGGCGTGGGCGCTGCGCCGCCGTCCTGCCAGGCTTGCATGAGAGCCGAGCGCTCACTGAGCGGGGCCGATTGCCAGCGCTGCCACACACCACCCTCGGCGCTCCAGGCCACCACCTGCAACGCGTTCTCGCTGGCCGAGCGGCGCACCAGGCGCAAGACCCGGCCGTTCCAGTGCACCGCGCTGAGGTAGGGGGTGCGGCTCAAATGGTCGAGGTCGCGCGTCCACTGCGCCAGAGCGATCTGCAAACTCGCATGCTCCGCCCCGGCTTGCTGCGACTGCCGCTGGCTGCGCAGCATGCCGTCGATGGCGCGGGAGCTGATCATCGCCATCAGGGTCATGGCTGCCAGCGCCAGCAGGGCCTCGATCAGCGTCAGGCCGCGCACTGCCGTCAACTCCGGCCCGCTTGCGCTGTCGGCGCTGGCCACTGCACTTTGAATGGTCGCACCCCGTCGGTGAGCACCCAGACGCTGCGGCCGGTGGGCCCATGGATGACCGCCACCGCCTGGCTGCCGATCACGGGCTCAGGTCCAAGCAGCAGCGCCTGGGCGCCCCACACCTGCGCCCGCGTGTCCTCGAACAGCCAAGGCGCGGGCCCGGGCGGGCCGGCCGCGCCGTCAAATGTGTAGCCCTCAGGCGTGGTGCGCCAGCGCAGCGCCTGCCCGCGGGCGCGTGACTGGCTGCGGGCAGCTTCCAGCACAGCCGCCAGCCGACTGGCCTCTTGTTGCAGCTGCCGCGCTGCCGGGTCGTGCAAGCGCCAGACCACGCCGCCAGAGGCCAGGGCCAGCACGCACAGCACCACCAGCAGCTCAAGCAGGCTCAAGCCCCGGCGCACGCGCGAGGGCTGCCACCGTGCGGGGTCTGGGTGGGTCAGGGCGGGGGCTGCCAATCGGCATCCTCTTGGTCCTGGGCAATCGGCGACGTGCTCTGCCCATCGTCCGGCTCCACCGGTTGGTGCGTGGTCTCGTCGGGCTTGTCAGGCGGGGGTGCACCTGGCAGGGGCATGGGGTGGCTGGGCAGGCGACGGGGCATGGCATGACGCTCCTGGGGGCAAAGCCCCCAGGGCGCGAGCCGACCAAGAGGGCGAGGCCTTCAAAGACCTCACCCTATGCTGGCCGCCACATGTCTTGCCGGCCGTCGGACGCGCGGGCGAACCCGTGTCGGCGCGGGCCGTTTCGCGCCGAGCCCGCCTCTACCGAGCAGCCAGCCTCAGGCGCTAGCGGCCTTGACCTTCAGGCGCCAGGCGTGCAGCAGCGGCTCGGTGTAGCCGCTGGGCTGCTCCTTGCCCTTGAGCACCAGGTCGCAGGCGGCCTTGTAGGCTGCGCTCTTGTTAAAGCGGCCGGCCATTTTTTGGTAAAGCGGATCGCCTGCATTTTGCTGATCGACCACGGCGGCCATGCGCTCGAATGTGTCGCGCACCTGCTTTTGGCTCACCACACCGTGGTGCAGCCAGTTGGCCATGTGCTGGCTCGAGATGCGCAGTGTGGCGCGGTCTTCCATCAGGCCCACGTTGTGGATGTCGGGCACCTTGGAGCAGCCCACGCCCTGGTCGATCCAGCGCACCACATAGCCCAAAATACCCTGCGCGTTGTTGTCGAGCTCCTGCTGCTTGTCAGCCGCGCTCCAGTTGGGCGTGGCCGTCACCGGAATGGTCAGCAGACCGTTGAGCAGTTCCTCGCGCTGGGCGTCGGCATCGATTTTCTCGAGCTCTTTTTGCACATCGCTGACCAACACCTGGTGGTAGTGCATCGCGTGCAGCGTGGCCCCGGTGGGGCTGGGCACCCAGGCGGTGTTGGCACCGGCCTTGGGGTGGCCGATCTTTTGCTCGAGCATGGCCTTCATCAGGTCGGGCATGGCCCACATGCCTTTACCGATCTGCGCCTTGCCACGCAGCCCGCACGACAGGCCCACCAGCACGTTGTTGCGCTCGTAGGCCTGGATCCAGGCGCTGGCCTTCATGTCCCCCTTGCGCAGCATCGGGCCGGCTTGCATGGCGGTATGCATCTCATCGCCGGTGCGGTCCAGGAAGCCGGTGTTGATGAAGGCCACCCGGCTCTTGGCGGCTGCAATGCAGGCCTTGAGGTTGATGCTGGTGCGGCGCTCCTCGTCCATGATGCCCAGCTTGACGGTGCTCTGCGGCAGGCCCAGCATCTGCTCGACCCGGCCAAAGAGCTCGTCGGCAAAAGCCACCTCGGCGGGGCCATGCATCTTGGGCTTGACGATGTAGACCGAACCCTTGCGTGAATTGCGAATCGCGTCTTTCTTGCTGCGCTTGAGGTCATGCAGCGCGATGGTGGTGGTGATCACCGCATCCATGATGCCTTCGGGGATTTCGTGCAACTGGCCCTGACCATCGGTGTAGACGATGGCGGGGTTGGTCATCAGGTGGCCGACGTTGCGCACAAACATGAGCGAGCGCCCATGCAGCTTGACCTGACCCTTGCCCGATGGCGCGCTGTAGAGACGATCGCCATTGAGGCCGCGCGTAAAGGTCTTGCCGCCCTTGCTGACCTCTTCGGTCAGCGTGCCCTGCAAGATGCCCAGCCAGTTGCGGTAGGCCAGCACCTTGTCCTGCGCATCGACCACGGCCACCGAGTCTTCGAGGTCCAAAATGGTCGACAGGGCTGCTTCCACCACCAAGTCGCACACGCCCGCCGCGTCCCTGGCGCCAATGGGCGTGTTGCGGTCGATGCGGATGTCCAGATGCAGTCCGTTGTGCACCAGCAGCACCGAGCTCGGCGCGGCGGCATCGCCCTGATAGCCGACCAGCTGCTTGGCATGCTCCAGGCTGCTCTTGCTGCCGTCCTTGAGCTTGACCTGCAGCCGGCCGTCCTTGATGCGGTAGCCCACCGCGTCGATGTGCGATCCTTTGCGCAGCGGTGCCGTGCGGTCGAGGACGTAACGGGCGTACTCGATCACCTTGGCGCCACGCTTGGGGTTGTAGCTGCTGCCTTTCTCGCAGCCGTCTGCCTCGGAGATGGCGTCCGTGCCATAGAGCGCGTCGTAGAGCGAACCCCAGCGTGCGTTGGCTGCATTGAGCGCATAGCGGGCATTGAGCACCGGCACCACCAGCTGCGGGCCTGCCTGCACGGCCAGCTCTTCGTCAACCCGACGGGTGGTGATCTTGACCTTTTTGGGCTGTGCCACGAGGTAACCGATCTTCTCGAGAAATTGGCGATAGGCCGCCATGTCGGCAATCGGTCCAGGGTGGGCCTGGTGCCAACCATCGAGCTCGGCCTGCAGACGGTCGCGCTCGGCCAGCAGGGCCCGGTTCTTGGGCGCCAGGTCGGCCACGATGGCATCAAAGCCTTGCCAGAACTGCGCGGGCGCAATGCCGGTGCCGGGCAGCACCCGGTCTTCAATGAAACGGTGCAGCTCGGTAGCAACTTGCAGGCGGTGGGCGGTGGTGCGTTGGGTCATGGCGTGGATGGCGTAAGGATGAAAACAGCGAAAGCAAGTCACGGGCGACGGACCAGCGCTCGAGGCCCGCAATGGCGCTGGCCTTATGGCGAGCGCAATGAGGCCGGATCTTCAACATGAACTGTATTTGATCTCTGGAAGAGCATTCATGCCGACAAAAGGTAGAGATCCGTGACAAAAATGCGGGTAATGGCCCTTGGGGTGGCCATGGCAGAGCCTCCATCAGAATTCTTTACAAACAACTGAACAAGAATAAATAAGATTACAGAATTAATCAATGTGAGTTTTATGGGTTCTGCCAATATGAAGACCTACCTCCTTGAGCCGGTACATTCCGCAAGCCAGCGGGCATGGTTATGAGCACCCCCGGACTTGGCTATAGAGTCGACGCTCAAGACGCGCGCGACTTGCGTTTCAGTTCAGCCCGCGTGGCGTTCTCGGCCGTGGTCTTGCCGACCCCGGATCAGGAGCTCTACGTCAGGCGGGTGCGCCACCAGCTCACCACCAACTCCTGCGTCGGGCAGGCCCTGGCCGCTGCGGCGGAAATCTGCGCCGGCATCACGGGTCGCCCGATGGATCTGTCGGTCAGTTGGCCCTATGTTGTGGGGCTGGAGGCCGAGCAGCCTGGCTACAAGGGCCCCCTCCAAGACAAGGGCAGCTTCCCTCGGCTGGTGATGAATGCGGTGCAAAAGCGCGGCCTGCTGAGCGAGGCGGCTTGGCCGTTTTCAGCAGCCACCGTCGTTCGGCGACCGTCGCCAGTGGCGGCAGTGGGGGCCTACAACGCCGTGGGTCTGCGCTATTACCGAATTGATGAGGTGGGGCCGACACGCCTGAGCGCCATCGAAGATGCCCTGGTTCGCGGCTATGGACTGCTTTTTGGCATGGGCGTCGATGCGGCCTACAGCGCCTACACCGGTTCGGTGCTGGGCGCGATGGGCAGCTCGGTGGGCGGGCATATGCAGGTCATCACGGCCGTGCGTGGGCCAGTGGTGCGCGTGCTCAACAGCTGGGGCACGGGTTGGGGCGATCAGGGCTACGGCAACTTCGACCGCAACTTTTTCGCCACCATGGCCATCCAAGATCTGTACGCGGTGCAATGGATTCCAGAGGTGATCCTATGAGGCGCTTGCACCTGTTGATGTTGCCCCTGGTTTTTGCTGTGGCCTCCTGCGCCAGCGTGCCGCCAGAGCCACCCTTTGAACCGCAAAGCTTTGCGCCCACCTCTTGCGTCAGCGCGTGCGCCAACGCAGCCCGTTTGTGCGGACCGGATGTGCTCAAGCCCGCCAACGGAACTTGCACCGATGTCTGTAACGCCACCGAAGCTGGCGGTGGCGACTTTCGCACCGGTTGCTTTTCCGCGGCGCAGTCCTGCGGGCAGGTGGATGTGTGCTCGCGGTAGTGCTGGCTGCCTGGTGACGGGGCCGTGCCCCTGCCTGCGCTGCTCAACAGGCCTTGGGCTGCGCTGGCCAGGGGCGGGGAGGCCGCAGCTTGCTCCCCTGCACCGACGAGTAACTTAGCTAGCATTGCGCAGGCGTGCAATCGGGTGCGTAGCATTCTTGCTAGATGGATGAGACTTAGAACATGCCAGACAGACATTTGAAGCAAAGGCTTGCCGTCAATCACAAGCGGTCAAAGCCGTTTCTCGGTTGAAGCCATGAAGTTCCGATCCCCAAGCGGCGGCCTTGTCTATTCGACCGATTCTGGCCGCATGTGTCCTTTGTGCCGTCAGGCCATGGCGCAATGCGTGTGCGCCAAGTCTGCGCCTGCCGCGCCGACCCACGGCCCTGTGCGTATCGCCCGCGAAACCAAGGGCCGTGGCGGCAAGGCGGTGACGGTGGTGCGAGGCTTGGCGATGGATGCCGCTGCTTTGGAATCTTTGGCCAAGCAACTCAAGGCGGCCTGTGGGTCAGGCGGCACCGTCAAGGACGGCTCTATAGAGGTGCAGGGTGACCATGGCGAAAAAATCGCCGTCCTGCTCAGGGCCAAAGGCTTGGTGGTCAAGCAATCTGGGTAGGCGCGATGGCGCTTGACCTTGGCCCAGGGCCTGCACTTGACCTGGCCTGATTCAAAGGTATTGAAGGGCTGAGGCCTGCTTCGCGGGAACCCGTCACGCAAAATACCTTCTTTCCCCACTTGGAATGTGTTCATGAAGATTGCGGTACTGGGCGCCGGCTCCCTGGGCTGTGCCATGGGCGGTGTGCTGACCGAGGCTGGCCATGAGGTCTGGCTGATCAATCGGCATGCCGATCGGGTTGAGCATCTGCGTCGCCACGGTTTGGTGATGCGGGTCGACGGCGTGGACCGCCGCGTGGCAGTGCGTGCAGCGCTAAGGGCCCAAGAGGTGGGTCCGGTGGACCTGGTGATCGTGCTGGTCAAGTCCTTCCACACCGACGAGGCCATGGCAGGCGCGCTGGCGCTGATCGGCCGGCAGACCGATGTGCTCTCGCTGCAAAACGGCCTGGGCCATGAGGACATCCTGGCCCGCCATGTGGGCCGCGAGCGGGTGCTGGTGGGCCGCACCTATGTGGGCGGCAGTCCGCTGGGGCCAGGCCATGTGATCGCCGCCTACCACGGCAAGGACACCCACCTTGGCGAGCTC
>JAIXWZ010000054.1 GCA_027491035.1 Comamonadaceae bacterium
ATGAAGGCAGACCTGAACGAGCGCATCACCCGCATTTCAGCGAACACGCCCTGCGGCCAGCTGATGCGTCACTATTGGCAGCCGGTGGCGCTGCTCGACGAGTTCGACCCGGTTCTGGCGCCGGCCATGGCTGAGCGGCCACTCAAGGCGGTTCGGCTGCTGGGCCAAGACCTGGTGCTCTTTAGAAACACCCAGGGCCAGTTTGGTCTGATCGATCGGCCATGTCCCCACCGCGGCGCCGATCTGGCCTTTGCCCGCCACGAGGGCGACGGGCTGCGCTGCCCTTTTCATGGCTGGAAATTCGATGTCAGCGGCCAGTGCGTCGACACCCCCGCCGAGCCGATCGGCAGCCGCTTGTGCAGCCGCATCCGGCAGCGCAGCTATCCGGTGATCGAGCGCAGCGGCGTGCTCATGGCCTGGCTGGGGCCCGAGGGCGTCGAGCCGCCGCCCCTGCCAGCCATGGATTGTTTTGCCGCCCCGGACAGCCACACCTTTGCCTTCAAGGGCCTTTGGAGCTGCAACTGGCTCCAAGCGTTCGAGGTGGGCATCGATCCGGCCCACACCTCGTTTTTGCACCGCTTTTTTGCCGACGAGTCGATCGAGGCGAGTTACGGGCGCCAGTTTCGAGGGGCGAGCGCCGGCGAGGTCGAGGGCGAGCGTTGGCCCATGACGCGCATCATGCGCGAGTTTGACCGGCCGCAGATCAGCGTGCAGGCCATGCCCTACGGCCTGCAGTTGACCACGCTGCGGCCCATGAGCCAGGCGCTGACCCATGTGCGGGTGACGCATTCGATCTTTCCGCACACCTTTGTTATTCCGTTGTCTGAGAGCATGACCATCACGCAGATGCATGTGCCGATCGATGACACCCACACCTACTGGTACGCCATCTTCACCAGCTTTGGCGAGCCAGTGGACAAGCCCACCATGCGCGAGCAGCGGCTGCGCTCGGTGAGCCTGCCCGACTATGTGCCGCACGCAGGCCGCCACAACCAGTGGGGCTTTGATGCGCAGGAGCAACGCACCCGCACCTTTTTGGGCATGGGCGAGGACGACATCAATGTGCACGACCAATGGGCTTGCGAAAGCATGGGCCCGATTCAGGACCGCACGCGCGAGCACCTGGGCAGCACCGACGTGGCCATTGCCACCTATCGCCGCCAGCTCGTCGAGGCCATTGATGCAGTGCAGGCCGGCCAGATGCCGCCGGGCATGGCGCAGGCCCAGCTGGCTGGCCAGCGCATGGGTCCGGACACGGTCGACGGCATTGCTCCGGCGAACGACTGGCAAAACTGGTGGCAGTCGCGCGTGCGCGAGCGCCGCGACGGCGCGCCCTGGGTGGCCGCGCTCGCACCGGCATGAGCGCCCTGGCATGAGCGCCCTTGTCCGCCAGATCCAGCGCCTGGGCCTCGATCAGGTGCGCTTTGCCTGGTGCGATCTGCACGGGCAAACCCGGGCCAAGGCGCTCAGTGTTGGCGCGGCGGTGCAGGCGCTGCGCAAGGGCGTGGGCATGGTCGGCACACTCGCCCTCAAGGACAGCTCTGATCGCACCGCCTTTGCGGTGTTTGATCCGGAGTTTGCCGCCCGCCAGCCGGGGCTTGCGGGAGCGGCCAATCTGCTGCTCAAGCCGATCGAGAGCACCTTCAAGGTCTTGCCCTGGGCCCCGCGCACCGGCTGGATACAGTGTGAAGCGAGCCTGAGTGACGGCACACCCCTCGAGCTCGACACCCGGCGCCAGCTACGGCGGGCGCTGCAAACGCTGGCCGCGCAGCGCTTGGGCATGGCCTGCGGTCTGGAAGTCGAATTTCATGTGTACCGCCTGGCCCATCCCGATGCGCAAGATGCACTCGACCCGCACGCTGCCCAATGGCCTGGGCCGGCGCCGGCGGTGCACATGCTCCACGCCGGCTACCACCTGCTCTCAGAGGCCAGCCTCGATCAGTGCGATGCCATGCTGGCCATCGTGCGGCGCACCGCGCAGGCGCTGGATTTGCCCCTGAGTTCCCTGGAAATTGAGATTGGGCCCAGCCAGTTTGAGGCGGTGTTCGATGTCAGCGATGCGCTCACCGCTGCCGATCACATGGTGCTGTTCAGAAGCGCGGTGCGGCAGGCCCTGCGGCGCGCCGGCTATCACGCCACCTTCATGTGCCGCCCGCCTTTTCCCAGCATCATGTCCAGCGGCTGGCACCTGCACCAGTCGCTGCTTGATCTGTCCACGGGGCGCAACGCCTTCGTGCCCGCGCCGTCGCTGGCCGCAGCAGCGGGGCAGGGCGATGCACGCCAGCTGCTGTCCGATCTGGGGGCGCACTACCTGGCCGGTCTGCTCGAGCATGCCCCGGGCATGACGGCGCTGTGCACCTCGACGGTCAATGGCTTTGGCCGCTTCAGTGCCCATGCCATGGCGCCGCAGTCGGTTGTCTGGGGGCGTGACAACCGCGGCGCCATGCTCAGGGTCATCGGTGGGCCGGGCGAGAGCGCCACCCGCATCGAAAACCGGCTGGGCGAGCCAGCGGCCAACCCCTACCTGTACCTGGCGGCGCAAATCTACGCCGGCCTCGATGGCATCGCCCGAGGCGCGCTGCCCGCACCGGCCACCGAGTCGCCCTACGCGCAGGCCGCCGAGCGCGTGCAGCGCATCCCGGGGCAGCTCGGCCAGGCGCTTGCCGCCCTTGCTCAAGACCCGGTGCTTTGCGCGGGCCTGGGTGCTCAGTTTGTCGAGCACTACCGGGTCATCAAGCAACTCGAGCAGGACCGCTTCGATGCGGCCAGTGACAAGCTCGAGTTTTCGCGGCGCGAATACTTCGGGCGCATCTGAGCGGCGCGGCCCGTGGTGACGCCTGCCTTAGCCCTTCCGGCCTGCTTGCATGGACATCAAATGGCTTGAAGACCTCGTGGCGTTGGGACGCGCCGGCAGCCTTACTCTTGCCGCGCGCCAGCGCCACGTGACCGAGCCGGCCTTTGGTCGTCGGATACAGGCCCTGGAGGCTTGGGCGGGTCAGGCTTTGGTGGACCGCCGCCGCAAGCCAGTGGCGCTCACGCCGGCAGGGCTGCGGCTGATGGAGCAGGCCGAAGGCATTTTGCGCAATTTGCAGGATGCTCGCCACG
The DNA here is from genome assembly GCA_027491035.1 of Comamonadaceae bacterium. Lineage (GTDB taxonomy): Bacteria > Pseudomonadota > Gammaproteobacteria > Burkholderiales > Burkholderiaceae_C > Polaromonas. Next base: position 3,106 of record JAIXWZ010000054.1, read on the forward strand.
AAATGCACAGTCTGGGTCAGTCCCAGCAGGGGTTGCGCCTGGCTACGGGGCGAACGCTGGCGCGCACCTGGGTGGCCGATTGGTTGGTGCGCATCAGCGCGCAGGTGCAGCCGGAGTGGATGCAAATCCGCACGGGCAGCCTGGCCGAAACCCTGGCCTGGCTGGAAAGCGAGCAAGCCGACCTGCTGGTGGCCTACCACCATCCTGCCATGGCCTTGCGACCGCAGGGCAGGGGCTTGTTGCAGAAGGTGCTGGCCCAGGACCAACTGGTGCCGGTCACCCGTCGCCGACTCGATACGCGCAAGTCTCAGCGCGCGACCCCGGACCGCCCCATGCCCTGGCTGGCTTACGCGCCGTCGCTGGCTTTGGCCGGTTTGGTTGAAGACCATCTCAAACGCTGCCCGAGTCCGGCACCGCTCAAGCGGGTGCTTGAGTGCGACTCGGCCGACGCGCTGCTTGAGTACGCGATCAAGGGCTTGGGCATGTGTTGGCTGCCCTGGTCCCTGGCCGCCGGTGCATGCCGGCAGGGTCTGCTCGAAGTGTGCTGGGACTCAAGCATGGTCATTGCGTTCGAGGTTCGCCTGGTGCGTCGGCGCAACCGTTTGTCCGATGTGGCCGAAAGGATTTGGCTGGCCACGGCCGATAGATGATGCTAAGTCAGCAATTTATCTGGCCTATCGTGCAAGATGTGCCGGCGCTTGTTCCTGACAATGGCCCATCTTCATCAGACGAGGACCTGCCATGACCAAGGTGACATGCGCTCTTATGGCCCTTTTAGGGCTGTCGATCCTGACTGGGCCCCTGCCCGTGCGGGCACAGGCTGAGCCGTATCCATCCCGCCCCATCACCATCGTGGTGGGTTACCCGCCCGGCGGAAGCACCGACCTCACCGGTCGGGTGGTGGCCGCCGCGCTGGCCAAGAGCCTCAATGCCACGGTGGTGGTGGACAACGTGGGCGGCGCTGGTGGTGCGATCGGCGCGCAAAAGGTGCTGGCTGCTGCGCCCGATGGCTACACGCTTTTGGTGGGGGCCAACAACGAGGTGGCGATCAACCGTCTGGTGTCGTCGAACGTCAAGTACCAATGGCAGGATTTCACGCCGATTGGCCTGATCGCATCTCAGCCCATGGTGCTGGTGGCCTCGACTCGGATGGGTGTTAAGAGCGCCGACGAATTCATTCGGCTGGTCAAAACCCGGCCGGGTCAGTTCAGCTACGGCAGCTCTGGCGTGGGCACGGCCTTGCATCTGGCCGGTGAGATGGTCAAGGAGCAGGCGGGCCTCTTCATGACCCACATTCCCTACCGCGGTGTGGCGCCCCTGACCAGCGACCTGTTGGGCAACAACCTGGAGTTCGGTGTGTTCGTGCTCTCCAGCGGATTGCCGCATATCCGCAGCGGCAAGGTGTTGGCCCTGGGTACCACCGAAAAGGTGCGCTCCAAGGTCACCCCCGACATTGCGGCGCTAGCCGAGCATCCGAGCCTCAAGGACATCGACATCAGCACGTGGTTTGTTTTGATGGCGCCGGGCAAACTGCCGCCGGCCGTGCAAAGCCGGCTCAGCAAGGCCTTGGTCGAGGCCCTGCAGAACCCCGAGCTGCGCAGCAAGCTCGAGGCCTCGGGCTCGACGGTCGTGTCGTCTCAGCCCGACATGATCAAGTTTTTACGCGATGAAACTGCCAAGTACCAACGCATTGTTGACTTTGCCAAGATCCGCGAATGAAGCCCGTGCGTTTTGAGCTGACCGCACCCGACTTGAGTGCCTGGCGCATCGGCAACACGGGGGTTGAGGGCCTTTGGCATTTTGACTCGGGCCAGCCGGGACGGCGCGTGCTCATCAGCGCGCTGGTGCACGGCAATGAATGGTGTGGCGCCTGGGCGATAAAGGAACTGCTCGAATCTGGTCTTCGGCCACAGGTCGGTCAACTGACCCTCATGCTGGCCAATTTAGCCGCCTTTGACCGCTTTGACCCGCAGCAGCCGGATCGGGCGCGATTTGTGGACGAGGACATGAACCGGCAGTGGTCGCCCGAACGCATCGCGCAAACCACTTCAGCAGAGCGGCGCCGGGTGGCGCAGTTGGTCCCCTGGGTGGCGCAGGCCGATTGGCTGCTCGACCTGCACTCGATGCATGAGCCCGGCCCGCCACTGTTGCTCACCGGCTTGCAGACCCGACATCTGGAACTGGCACGCGCGCTCGATGCACCGGCTCACATCGTGCGCGATGCGGGTCACAGCGATGGCGTGCGCATGCGTGATTTTGGCCGCTTCGCCGAGCCTGAAGCGCCGGGCGGCGACACGCGGTCGCTGCTGATCGAATGCGGCTTTCATGGCGACCCGGACAGTGTGGTGGTGGCGCGCGACCTGTGCGCTCGCTTCTTGCAGGCCGCGGGCGTGGTCGAGCCGGCGGCGTCGCAGGCCACGCAGCGGCATGTGCCATTTAAGCCCTGGGTGCTCGAGGTCACCGGCGCAGTCGTGGCGCGTAGCGAGCGCTTCCGATTCAGCCAGCCCTGGCAGGCCTTGAGCTGCATCGAATCGGCCGGCACCGTGATTGCAGACAACGACGGCGAACCGGTTCGCACACCGCACGATCAATGCATGCTGGTCATGCCCTCGGTGCGTCAGGCCCGTGCCGGCGTGACCGTGGTGCGCTTTGCGCGGCGACTTTAGGCCGGGCGGCGCAAAGCGCGCCCTCAGCGCATCAGTCGGCCTTGGCCCCGACGTCCCGTGCGATCTTGGTCCACTTGCTGATCTCGGTGTCGATGAAGCGGCCAAACTGTGCGGGTGTGCCGCCGATCGGCTCGAGCCCGCCGCCCGCCAGCTTGCTGCTGATGGCCGGCATGGCCATCACCTTGTTGAAAGCCTCGTTGATGCGGCGCACCACCTCCGGGTTCATGCCGGCCGGTCCGGTCAGCCCTTGCCAGGCGGTGGCCTCGAACCCAGGCAGGCCGCTTTCGGCGATGGTGGGCAGACTCGGCGCGTTGGGCGAACGCTTGGCCGTGGCCACGGCCAGGGCGCGCAGCCGCCCGGTTTGCACATGCGGCATCAGATTGGCCTGGTCGCCCAGCACCACCTGAATCTGCCCGCCCAGGGCGTCGGTGACCATTGGCCCGCCGCCCTTGTAGGGCACATGGATCATGTCGATACCGGCTTGGGCCTTGAGCAGCTCGGTGCCCAGGTGCGGCAAGCTGCCGCTGCCCGCCGAGCCATAAGACAGCTTGCCCGGATTGGCCTTGGCGTACTGCACCAGCTCGGCGACGTTCTTGACCGGCAAGCTGGGATGGACCACCAGCACATAGTTGACATCGACCGTTCGCACGATGTGCGTGAAGTCCTTGCGCGGGTCGTAGGGCATCTTGTCGTAGATGCCCACATTGATGGCCAGCGAGGCGATATTGCCCAGCAGCAGGGTGTGACCGTCGGGCGCAGACTGCGCCACCAGGCTGGCACCGACCATGCCGCTGGCGCCGGCTCTGTTTTCAATCAGCACGGGTTGGCCCAGCACATCGGCCAGCGCCGGCTGTACCGCCCGCGCAAAAAAGTCGACCGCTCCGCCGGGCGGAAAGGGCACCACCAGCCGGATCGGTTTGTTGGGGTAGGCCTGCGCCCACGCCGAAAAGCCCATGAAAGCGGCAGCCAAAAAGACCAGCAAATGCTTGGCCATCGAACGAATATGCATGGTGTTTTTCTCCTTTGAGCCCAGTGTAGACTGCAAATTTGCGTATTTAAAGGTGCCCTGATGGCTGCAAGCCTAGAAGGAATCGATTGCTGGGTGCTGCGCGCGCCGATCGCCGAGCCCGTGGCCAATGCCTTTGGCGCCATGAGCAACCGACCCGCCGTTTTTTTGCGCCTGTGCGACAGCCGCGGCATCTGCGGCTGGGGCGAGGTGTTCAGCAATTTTCCGCAAGTCGGTGCCGAGCACCGCGCGCGCCTGGTGCGCAGCCTGTTTGTGCCCATGCTCAAGGGCGTTACCGCCGAAGACCCGCAGGCGGTGCGCGAGCTGCTCGATCGGCGCACGCGGCAGATGGCGATCCAGTGCGGCGAGCCTGGGCCGTTTGCGCAGATCATTGGTGCCGTCGACCAGGCCCTGTGGGACATGGCAGCGCGCCGCGCGGGTGTGCCGCTGTGGCGTTTGCTCGGCGGGCGCAGCGGCCGGGTGCGGGTCTATGCCAGCGGCATCGGTCCCGACAAGGTCGTTGAGGTGGCGCTGGCCAAGCAGCAAGAAGGCTACCGCGCCTTCAAGCTCAAAGTGGGGTTTGATGCCGATCGCGATCGCGCCAATCTGGCAGCGATGCGCCAGGCCTTGGGTGAGGAGGCGGTGATCATGTGCGATGCCAACCAGGCCTGGTCGCCCGAGCAGGCCGCCGAGCGCATTGCACAGTTGGCGCCTTACCAGCCTTATTGGATCGAAGAGCCGATCGGCGCCGACCAGCCCCACGAGGCCTGGAGCGAGCTGGCCCGCAGCAGCGCCATACCGCTGGCCGCCGGGGAGAACTTGCGCGGGCAGGGCGCTTTTGCGCAAGCCATCGAGGCGGGTTACCTGCGCTTTGTTCAGCCCGATGTGGGCAAGTGGGGGGGCATCGGCGGCGGCCTGGCTGTGGCGCGCCTGGCGCATGCGCGGGGCATGGCCTACTGCCCGCACTGGCTTGCCGGTGGTGTCGGCCTGGCGGCGAGCATGCACGCCCTGGCGGCGTCGGGGGAGGGCGGTTGGGCCGAGGTCGATGCCAACCCCAACCCGCTGCGCGAACAGGTGTTTGCGCCGCCCGTGGTCGACGGCTGGGTCAGCCTGTCCGAGGCGCCTGGTCTGGGCGTCGAGCCTGACCTGCAAGCCCTGGCCGCCTACCAGGTCGCCTTTTAGGAGCAGTCAGCTTCAAGGGGCCAGCGCGAGGCTTGCACTGGGCAGCGCCGACTCAGCGCACAAAGAAGAAGTCACCCAGGGTCTGGTCGTAGGTGGCCGGCACCTGCTCGTGGCCAATCGATTTGGCCAGCTCGACCACCTGGGTGCGCACGCTGCGCACCACCCGATCGAGCGGTACACCGGGCTTGAGCATCTCGCGCAGGAAGATGCGGGTGAACAGCCCGTTGGGGTTTTTGTCCTTGTCGCCTAGCCGGTCGAGCGCCTCCTGGCCCGAGCCTGCCGAAAAAATCACCATCTGACCGCTGGCCGCTTGAGGTGCCGCAAGCCCGCGCCCGCCAAGGGCTCGGCCGTTCGATTTGAGCGGGTTGTTGCGGCACGCGTCGATCACCGCCAGGCTAAAGCGCGGCCGGCGCTCGCTCAGGTCATCGAGCACGCGCTGCAGCGCAATCGCTTCATCTTTGACCTGCTCTTCGGATTGGCCTCGAATATCAACCGGTAAAAGGTAGTTGGCCGCACCGATCTGGACCCCATGTCCGGCAAAAAACAGCACCACCTCGTCGCCGCCTTGAATTTCCGCTCGGAAGTTGCGCAGCGCCTCCTTCATGCCGCGCTCGGTCAAGTCCAGCTGCAGCGAGACCTTAAAGCCCGTGGCTTCAAGCGCCTTGGCCATTGAGCGCGCATCGGAGCGGGCATTGTCCAGGGTCGAGACGCTGCGATAGCTGTCATTGCCTATCACCAGCGCCAGGCGGCGTATGCCGGCAGTGCTGGCGGCCGGACGTTGGCTGCTCGCTTGCAGCGCCGGGGCCGGCTCACGGGCCTGCGCCTGTGGGCTCTGCTCCGGCGGGCTCTGAAGGCCTGCTTGTGCAGCAGCGGGCCGGGCTGCTGGCTGGGCTGGCTTGGCGGGTTCGACCTGTGCAACCTGAGGGACCTGCGCAATCTGTGGAACCTGGGCAACCGGCGCTGGGGGGCGCTCGGGGGCGCTGCTTGCGGCCGGGCGACTGGCGCTCAGCGACGTGGCGCTTTGCGCCGCAAACTCAAAGCGCTTGGGATCGATCGCGAAGGCCTCGGCCAAGTCGCCGCTGCGCCAGCGACCCGAGCGCGCCACGCTGCCGTTGGCGCGGTACTCGATGCCCAGGCCGTTGAAGTCACCGTCCTGAAACTCGCCCACGTATTTCTCGCCGTCGGCATAGGTGAAACTGCCCCGGCCGCTGCGCAAGCCGTTGCGAAACTCGCCTTCGTAGACGTCGCCGTTGGCAAAGCTGTAGCGGCCCCGGCCGTTGGGCTTGCCATCGCGAAAATCGCCGGCATAGCGGTTGCGGTTGGAAAACGCAAAATCGCCCTGGCCGTGGTACTTGCCGTCCTTGAACTGACCGATGTAGCGATGGCCCTCGGGAAAGGTTTCGGTGCCGTGGCCATCGGGCAGGTCGTCCTTGTATTGGCCGATGTACTGGTAGCCGCTGGCCAGCACCTCCATGCCCGGGCCGTTGAGCCGCCCATTGCGAAACTCACCCGCCTGCTTGTCGCCATTCGGATGGGTGATGGCCCCGATACAGGCATCCCACCGCGCCGTCAGATGCGAGCCCTGACAAGCCGGCAACGCCGACTGGGCCCCGGCCCACATGGGCAGGCCCAAGACGAGGCTGACAAGGAATTGCTTCAAACTCCGCATGACAACAGTTTATTGCCATGCGTAACAAATTGCTTACATTCCCACGAATACCTGACCCCGTTTTGTTATTGCGGCTGGCTGGGCCAGCGCCAGGCGCGGCCTTGAATTGCGAGGAGCTGCCTTTAGCCGCGAGGAGCTTGCGACGTGGCGGGAAGTGGCGGGAAGTGGCGGGGGCGCAGTGACCACCCATTTCGTCATTGCGAGGCGCGCAGCGCCGTGGCAATCCATGGGCCTGTGCCAAGGCCGCAGTGGATTGCTTCGTTCCTCGCAATGACGAGGCGGAGGCGCAATGACAAGGCGGGGGCGCAGTGGCCACCCATTTCGTCATTGCGAGGCGCGCAGCGCCGTGGCAATCCATGGGCCTGTGCCAAGGCCGCAGTGGATTGCTTCG
>JAIXWZ010000204.1 GCA_027491035.1 Comamonadaceae bacterium
GCGTCGAGCCACTCGATTTCTGCGCGGGGGCGCATGATGGATGTCAGCAGCCGCTCGTCGAGGTGAAAGACGTTGCGCACCATCTGGTGCTCCTGCTGCTCGATCACCCCGGCCGTGACGCCCTCCTCCAAACTGGCCTCGATCTCCTCTTCAGTGACCGAGCGCTTGGCGTCGACATCCACGCGCAGCAGCTTGAGCACCACTTGGGTGCTAAAGGAGAGCAAGCGCACGAAGGGGCCGGCGAGTGCAGCGACCGCCACCATGGGCCGCGACGTCAGTCGGGCCACCGGCTCCGGATACAACTGGCCAATGCGCTTGGGCACGAGCTCACCAAAGACGATCGTCACAAAAGTGATCACGGTCACCACCAGCGCCGTGGCGGTGATGCCGGCCGCGCCCGGCGGCAGGCCCCAAGACTGCAGCCAAATCCCAAGGCCGGCGGCAAACGCTGCTTCACCGACGATGCCGTTGAGCATGCCGATCGAGGTGATGCCCACCTGCACCGACGAGAGAAAGCGCGTGGGCTGATCCATCAGCTCCAGGGCCGCCGCAGAGCCCTTGTCACCGGCCTGGGCATCGGCGAGCAGGCGCACCTTGCGGCTGGCGGCCAAGGCCATCTCGGACATGGCGAAAGCGCCGTTGAGCAAGGTCAGAAAAACGATCAGCAGAACGTCCATGGTGCCTTTGGCGACAATCGCGACCATGGCACTGTACTTGATCGGCGATCTACAAGGCTGCCTTGAGCCTTTGCAAGCGCTGCTGCGGCAGGTCGATTTCTCGCCCAGCCGCGACACGCTCTACCCCCTGGGCGATCTGGTCAACCGCGGCCCGCACTCGCTGGGCGTGCTGCGCACCCTGATGGCCCTGGACGCCCGCCCCGTGCTGGGCAACCACGACCTGCATTTGCTGGCCTGCGCGGCCGGTGTGCGGCCGCCCGGCCGGCGCGACACGCTTGAGGACATCTTGCAGGCGCCCGACCGAGGGGCGCTGCTCGACTGGCTGCGCCAGCAGCCGCTGGCGCGCCTGGAGCACGGCTGGCTCATGGTCCACGCCGGTGTGCTGCCCGACTGGACGAGCGCAACCACGCTGGCGCTTGCTGGCCAGGTGGGCGATGTGCTGCGCAGCGCGCAATGGAGCGATTTCTTTCATCACATGTATGGCAACCAGCCCGAGCGCTGGCATGACCGGCTGCAAGGCTGGGATCGGCTGCGGGTGATCGTCAATGGCCTGACCCGGCTGCGTTTTTGCACGCCCGATGGGGCGATGGAGTTTGAGGCCAATGGCCCGCCGAGCCAGGCGCCTGAGGGCTATCGACCTTGGTTTGAAGTGCCGGGGCGGCGCACGCAAGGCCAGAGCGTGGCCTTCGGTCACTGGTCAACCCTGTCGATCGAGCGGGAGAACCAGCAGCCAGGCTGGATCCAAGAGACCCTGGGATTGGACACCGGCTGCCTCTGGGGCCGGCGCCTGAGCGCTGCCCGCCTGGGCGCGCAGTCCGGCCAGTACGAGCTGCTCAGCGTGCCGGGGCAGGCCCCTTGGGGCCCGCAGGGCCCGGGATGAGACAATAGACCACTTATGACACAGTCTTTCTCCCAGTTGCAACTGCACCCCCACCTGGCCCAGGCGGTGGCCGAAATGGGCTACGAGTCGATGACGCCCATCCAGGCCCAGGCCATCCCCGTGGTGCTGCAAGGGCGCGACGTGATGGGCGCAGCGCAGACCGGCACGGGCAAGACGGCAGCGTTTTCACTGCCGCTGCTGCAGCGCATGATGGTCCACGAAAACGCCTCGACCTCGCCCGCGCGTCACCCCGTGCGCGCGCTGGTGCTGCTGCCCACGCGCGAGCTGGCCGACCAAGTGGCCCAGCAGGTCAAGCTCTATGCCAAGCACACCAAGCTGCGCAGCGCCGTGGTCTTTGGCGGCATGGACATGAAGCCGCAGACGGCCGAACTCAAGGCCGGCGTCGAGGTGCTGATCGCCACGCCGGGGCGGCTGCTCGATCACATCGAAGCCAAGACGGCCGTGCTCAACCAGGTCGAATACGTCGTGCTCGATGAGGCCGACCGCATGCTCGACATCGGCTTTTTGCCCGACCTGCAGCGCATTCTGAGCTACCTGCCCAAAAAACGCACGACCCTGCTTTTTTCGGCCACCTTCTCGCCCGAAATCAAGCGTCTGGCCTCCAGCTACCTGCAAGACCCAGTGACGGTCGAGGTGGCGCGCTCCAACGCCACCGCCTCAACGGTTGAGCAGCATTTCTTTAGCGTGCAGACCGACGACAAGCGCGCCGCGCTCAAGCAGATCGTGCGTCAGCGCGGCATCGGCCAGGCCTTCGTCTTCGTCAACAGCAAGCTCGGCTGCGCGCGCCTGGCCCGCTCGCTCGACCGCGAAGGCCTCAAAACCACCGCCTTGCACGGCGACAAAAGCCAGGACGAAAGGCTCAAGGCGCTCGATGCCTTCAAGAAAGGCGAAGTCGACCTGCTGGTGTGCACCGACGTGGCCGCCCGCGGCCTGGACATCAAGGATGTGCCGGCGGTCTTCAACTTCGATGTGCCCTTCAATGCCGAGGACTATGTGCACCGCATCGGCCGCACCGGCCGCGCCGGCGCCTCGGGGCTGGCCGTGAGCTTCGTGGCATCGAGCGATGCCAGGCTGGTGGCCGATATCGAAAAGCTCATCCGCAACAAGATCGAGATTGAGCCCTTCGAGCTCGAAGACAGCCGCGGCGGCGAGCGGCGTGAGCGGCTCAACGATGGTTCTCGGCCCTACCGCGACGAGGAGCGGGGCAGCCGGCGAGGCGAGACAGACGAGCGAGCCGATCGTCCCCCCGCATCGAGACCTGCATCGAGACCCACACCGAGGCCTGCGCCCAAGCCGGTCGACCCCTTCTTTGACCGCCCCTACGAGCCCAGCCCCCAGGCGCCGGAGCAGCCGGCGTGGGAGTCGAGCGCCAAAGTGCCCTCACGGGTGTCGGCCAACATCAAAACCAAGCGCAAGGTCGCCGCGCTGTTCAAAGCCACCGACTAAGGGTGCAGTCAGCGCGCTGATCAGCGTGCTTGACCTGGCGCGGTGCGCTTGGCCACCGGCTTGACCGGCGAGCGATTGGCTGGCGTGCTGCTGGCCGGAGCAGGGGTCGATGCAGGCAGCACCGACAGCTGGCCCTCGGTCAGGGTGTCGAGCTGAAAGCGGCCGCTTTTGTCCCAAAGCCAGATGTCGGTGTAGATCACACCGCCCATGTGCACCGGCACCGGAAACGGCGCTGCGGCACGCACCATGCGCTCGATCTCGGCGACCACCTGCGGCGCATGCTGCGGCGCGCGCATCCAGTCAAGCCGCCGCACCGCTCCCCGGCCATCGATGGCCACGTTGAGCACCCCGATCGCATACAGCAAAGGCGGCATCTTGCCCTTGAAAATCCGGTCGCGGTAGGCGTCGTACAAATGCAGCGCGCCGTCTTGGCGGTACGCCTCAGGCGTGGTGGCACTGGCCACACGCCACGGCGGCTCGACCGCGGCCTGGCTTGAATCCCGAACTGCTGCCTGCGCGATCGGCGCTGGCAGCGGGGCTTGTATGACAGGGGGGGTAGAAATGATGGATGGAGCCGGTGGCGCCACAGCAGCCAGGGGCGCGGCGGGCGCGGCGGGCAAAGTAGGCGCAGTGACCAGGGCAGGAGAGGCTGGGGCAGGCGCCAAGGGCTGCGCTAGAGGCGCTACAGGCGATACAGGCGATACAGGCGATACAGGAGCCGGCGCCGCAGGAGCCACAGCCGGCGCGGCGGCTGGCATCGGCGCCTGCGCGCCGCCACCGGCCGGCGCTGCAACGGTTGCGGGCGCAGCAGCGCCCAAGGTCGAAGCAGGTGTCGCAGCGGGTGTCGCAGCGACGGTCGGAGCGACGGTCGCAGCGGCGGTCGAGGGCACGGTCGGGGCTGCAGCCGGGGCTGCGGGCCCAACGCTGACAGGGCCGGTCGCAGGCACCGGAATCTGCCGCGGCACGGTGGTGCATGCAGCCAAGGCCGCGAGCAGCAGCCCGGTTACCGCGTGAACCCAAAGGCGCGGCAAGCGGCTCGGCGCAACAGGTGTGACAGGAGTCCAAGTCATAGGGCCTTTCTGCTCTGGGCTATGCTGGATCTCTATTGTCTCGCCTTTCGATGAACACACACCCAGGGTCTGCCCCAACACACCCGCACGGCATGCCCGACCTGCTTGACCCCATGCTCGACCCCATGCTCGACCCCATACTCAATCACATGCTCGATCGCCTCGAGCAGGGGCCAGCGGTGCTGGTGACGGTGGCCCGCACAGAAGGTTCGGCGCCGCGCGAAGCGGGCAGTTGGCTGACGGTCTGGAGCGACGAGGTGATGGGCAGCATCGGCGGCGGACAGCTGGAATGGCAGGCCATTGCACGGGGCCGGCAGTTGCTGGCCGATGTGGCCTTGCCAGCGCCCCAGGAGCGCCATGCGCTCGGACCCTCGCTGGGCCAATGCTGCGGCGGGGTGGTGCATCTGCAGTTTGAGCGCATCGAGGCCCGCGATGCAGCCGCGCTGCGCCAGCGCTTGAGCCCAGCCCTGCGGCCGCTGGCCCTGTTTGGCGGTGGCCACGTGGGCCACGCCATCGTGCGGGTGATGCTCACCCTGCCCTACCGCATCACCTGGATCGACAGCCGCGATGGCGTGTTTGCATCTGGGCTGCCCGAGCGCGTGCACTGCGAGCATTCGGAGCCGGTGCACCGCGCGGTCGACGACCTGCCAGCGGGCTCTCAGGTGCTGATCATGAGTTTCAGCCACGCCGAAGACCTGGACATCGTTGCCCAATGCCTGCGGCGTCAGGCCGAGCGCGGCGACCTGCCCTTCATCGGCCTGATCGGCAGCCAGACCAAGTGGGCGGTGTTTGGCAAACGGCTGCAGGCACGCGGCTTCACGCCCGCCCAACTGGCGCAGGTGACCTGCCCGATCGGGCTGCCCGGCATCAAAGGCAAGCAGCCCGAGGTGATCGCCGTGGCGGTGGCCGCGCAGTTGTTGATGCAAGGCTGAACCCCGGCCAGGTCAGGCCAGGTCAAGGCAGCCCGGCGCCGACCGGTTCAGCCTGGACCCTCGCCAGTGACTTGTATACACTGCGCGCTGGCCGCAGCGGAGCCCGCCTCACCCACCAGGGTGCAGTCGCCGGTGTCGCGGTCCCTGGCCCCTCACAGCGCCCGCAGTGGTGAGGGGTGATCGGCAGCGGCGCGTCCGCCTTGCCAAGGAATCCGCATGGAAAGCTACGTTCTGGACTGGGCCAATCTGCTGCTGCGCTGGCTGCACGTCATCACCGCCATCGCCTGGGTCGGCTCCTCCTTCTATTTTGTTTTTCTGGACTCGTCGCTGACCGAGCCTGAAGACGCGCAGCTGCGCAAAGAAGGTGCGACGGGCGAGCTGTGGGCGGTCCACGGCGGCGGCTTCTACCACCCCGTCAAGTACGCGGTGCGCCCGCCCAAGCTGCCGGGCCACCTGCACTGGTTTTACTGGGAGAGCTACAGCACCTGGCTGTCGGGCATTGCGCTTTTTTCGGTGTCCTACCTCTGGCAGGCCGGCACCTACCTGATCGACAAGTCCAAGATGGACTGGACCCCGGCGGCGGCCGTGGCCCTGGCCCTGGCCTTTTTGGTGGCGTTCTGGTTGCTCTACGACCTGCTGTGCCGCGTGTTCACCGGCCGGCGCAATGGCGAGGCCTGGATCGGGGTGGGGGTGCTGGCCCTGGTGTGCCTGGCCTCCTGGCTGGCCTGCCAGTGGTTTGCCGGGCGCGCCGCCTTCCTGCTCATCGGCGGCATGATCGCCACGGCCATGAGCGCCAATGTGTTCTTCTGGATCATCCCCGGCCAGCGCAAGGTGGTGGCGGCCATTGCCGCGGGCGATCCGGTCGACCCGATCCACGGCGTGCGCGGCAAGCAGCGCAGCGTGCACAACACCTATTTCACGCTGCCGGTCATCTTTGCCATGCTGAGCAACCATTACAGCTTCACCTGGAGCCACCCGCAAAACTGGCTGGTGCTGATTTTGATGATGTTCGCCGGTGCGGCGATTCGGCAGTTCTTTGTGCTGCGCCACGGCTACAAGCTCGGGCGCAACAAGCATCCCCTGCCCTACGCTGTGGTGGGTGTGGCCGTTCTCGTGGGCGTGATCGCCTGGCTCAAGCCGGCGCCGCAAGCCGGCGCCGCGGCAGCAAGCGCCGCACCAGCCACGCCGGTGGCCTATGCCCAGATCGAGCCGGTGCTCAGCCAGCGCTGCGTGCAGTGCCACGGCGAGCAGGTTCAGATGAAGAACGTGCGCGTCGACAGCCCCGAGCAGGTGCAGCGCCATGCCCAAGCCATCTACCAGCAGGTGGTGGTGAGCAAGCTCATGCCGATGAACAACGCCACCGGCATCACAGAGGAAGAAAGATCCCTGATTGGCCGCTGGTTCATGGCCGGCGCCAAGCTCAACTGAGCAGCCGCATCGCGCCGAGGCGGCACTCCTACAGGGGGACATGCAGCGGCGGCTAACCTGTTGCCCTGTGGGAGCCGCGCCCTCGCGGCGATTCAGCCCTTGACTGGCAACTGCATCGCGCCGAGGCGGCGCTCCTACGACAAGGCGCGCAAGACGTTCTCTGGCGTGGCCGGGGCCACCAGATGCACCGGCTGCCCGGCCGGCCGGGTGGCGGCCACGGCGTCGCGCAAGGCCTCGAACACGCTGATGGCCAGCATGAAGGGCGGCTCACCCACCGCCTTGGAGCCGTGCACATTGTCTTCACGGTTGGGCTCGGGCCAGAAGTCGACCACCAGGTGCTCGGGCACATCGCCAGTGGCTGGGATCTTGTAGGTGCTCGGGGCGTGCGTGGTGAGCTTGCCCTGGGCATTCCAGACCAGCTGCTCAGTGGTCAGCCAGCCCATGCCCTGAACGAAGCCGCCCTCAACCTGACCGCGATCAATGGCCGGGTTGATGCTGTTGCCCACATCGTGCAGGATGTCGACCTTGAGCACCCGGCTCTCGCCGGTCAGCGTGTCGATCGCCACCTCGGTGCAGGCGGCGCCATAAGCAAAGTAGTAAAACGGCCGGCCGGTCAGCGTGGTCTTGTCGTAGTGAATCTTGGGCGTGCGGTAAAAGCCGTCGCTCCAGAGCTGGATGCGGTTGGCATAGGCCTGGCGCACCACCTCGGTGAAGTGACGCGCTTGCTTGGGGCTGTGGATCTGCCCGCCAGAAAACGTGATGGCGCCGGCGCCGCAGCCGTCGAGCCCGGCGACAAACTGCGCCAGGCTGGAGCGCACCTGCGCGGCCGCGTACTGCGCCGCCCGCGCATTGAGGTCGGTGCCAGCCGAGGCCGCAGTGGCCGAGGCATTGGGCACCTTGCTGGTGTCGCTGGCGGTCACCAGCACCTGGCCAAGCGGCACGCCCAACTCGTCGGCCACCACCTGGGCCACCTTGGTGTGCAGGCCCTGGCCCATCTCCGTGCCGCCGTGATTGACCTGCACGCTGCCGTCGGTGTAGACATGCACCAGGGCGCCGGCCTGGTTGAACAAGGTGGCGGTAAAGGAGATGCCAAATTTGACCGGCGTGATCGCGATGCCGCGCTTGATCACCGCGCTTGCGGCATTGAAGCGGGCCAGCTCCTGGCGGCGCTGCGCGTATCGGCTGCTGCGCGCCAGCGTGTCGACCAAGGGCTCGAGGATGTTGTCCTCCACCTTCATCTGGTAGTGGGTGACATCGCGGCTGCCAATGCCGTAGAAGTTGCGCCTGCGCACGTCCAGCGGATCGAGTCCGAGGCGGCGGGCGATGTCACCCATGATGGCCTCGATCACGATCATGCCCTGTGGCCCGCCAAAGCCGCGAAAGGCGGTCTGGCTCTGCAGATGGGTCTTGCAGCGGTGCGAGACGATCTCCACGTCGGACAAAAAGTAGGCGTTGTCGGCATGAAAGACGGCGCGATCGGCCACCGGCCCGCTGAGGTCGGCCGAGAAGCCGCAATTGGCCGCCATCATGAGCTTGAGGCCCAGAATCAGGCCGCTGTCATCAAAGCCCACCTCGTAGTCGTATTCGAAAGGGTGGCGCTTGCCGGTGATGAGAAAGTCATCGTCGCGATCGAGCCGCAGCTTGACCGGTCGCTGAAACTTTTGCGCGGCCAGGCAGGCCCAGACCGCCATGTGGCCGGCCTGCGTTTCCTTGCCACCAAAACCGCCGCCCATGCGGCGGCACTGCACCGTCACGCGGTGGCTGTCGATGCCCAGGGCATGGGCGATCCAGTGCTGCACCTCGCCCGGGTGCTGGGTGCTCGAATGCACCAGGTACTGGCCCTGCTCCTGCGGCAGGGCATAGGCGATCTGGCCCTCCAGATAAAAGTGCTCCTGTCCGCCGACCTCAAGGCAGCCGCTGAGCCGGTGCGCAGCATGCGCAATGCCAGCCTCGGGCTCGCCGCGCCGCACCGTGACCGGCGGCAGCACCTGGCTGCGCTCGGCCAGCGCCTGACGCACCGTCAAGATGGCCGGCAGCGGCTCGATGTCGAGCTGCACGCGGCGCGCAGCCTTGCGCGCTGCCATGACGCTGTCGGCCACCACCAGGGCCACAACCTGTCCGATGTGCTCGACCTTGTCGCCCGCCAAAATGGGCTCGTCATGGGCGTAGGTGGCCAGCAGCCGATCACCGGCAATGTCGGCGGCGCGCACCCATCCCACCACGCCGGGCATGGCCAGGGCCGCGCTGCCGTCCAGACCCCGCAGCCGGCCGTGGGCCACGTTGGACATCACCGGCGCGGCGTAGAGCGTGCCCTTGAGCTCGGCCATGTCATCCACATACGGGGCCAAGCCCTGCACCTGGGCCCGCGCGCTTTCGTGCGCGTGTGAGGCGCCCGCTGCCGGTTGCAAGGGCACTGATTGAGCGAGCGACGGTTCACAAGTCTGCACCTGCGGGTCAAGAGCCGGCGCGTTCATGCCAAAACTCCGGGGTGGACCGATTCCAGGTTGATCTCTTCATGCCCCTGGGTCTGCAGCCACAGGCGCTCAAGCAGATTGCCCAGCACCTGGCGCCGATAAGCGGCAGAAGCGCGCATGTCGGAGATGGGTTCAAACTCCGCGCGCAGCGCCGCGATGACCTGCTCCAGTGTCTGCCGGTTCCAGGGCTGACCCAGCAGGGCCGCTTCGGTCTTGCGCGCGCGCACCGGCGTGGCCGCCACACCGCCGACACCGATGGAGACCTGGGCGACCCGATCGTCCTGCAGTTTCAAGACAAGGGCCAGGCACAGCGCCGAAATATCGTCGTCGTAGCGCTTGGAGATCTTGTAAGCGCGCAGCCAGTGGCCCGGCACTGCCGGCGGCAGCGGCACATCGATATAGGCCAGCAATTCATCGGCAGCGAGCTTGTTTTTGCGGTAGCCGCTGTAGAAGTCTTCCACCGGCATCTGGCGCTCGCCGCGCACGCTGGCCAACACCACCCGGGCGCCCAGGGCAATGAGCAGGGGCATGGAATCGCCGATCGGCGAGCCGTTGGCCACATTGCCGCCCAGCGTGCCCGAGTTGCGCACCGGCAGACCCGCAAACCGCGCGGCAAAGGGTTCGAGCTGAGGCCAGCGCTGACACAAGGCGCCGTAGGCTTCCTGCAAGGTCACGGCCGCACCGATGCGCATGACCGCACCCAGGGTGCGCACGCGGCGCAGCTCGGCCACCCGGCTCAGGTCGAGCACCTGGGCAAACTCCTGATGGCCCTTGGTCACCCACAGCCCTACATCGGTGCAGCCGGCCACCACCTGGGCCTGCGGGTAGCGCTCGCGCAGGCGCAGCAGTTGATCAAGGCCCAGCGGCTGCAGGTAGGCCCCGCCCTCAGCCGGCTGCGGCGAGATCTGCTGCAGAGCCTCGCAGACCGCTGCCCGATCGAGCCGCACCGCAGGCAGCGTCCCCATCTCGGTGGCCGCCTCCAGGATGGGCCGATAGCCGGTGCAGCGACACAAATTGCCCGACAAAGCCTGCTGTGCCTGCTCGCGCGTGAGCCGCTCGCCCGGCTCACTGCGCTCGTAGAGGGCAAACAAACTCATCACGAAGCCGGGGGTGCAAAAGCCGCACTGACTGGCGTGGGTCTGCACCAAGGCCTGCTGCACCGGATGCAACTGCCCCTGGGCCACCCCGATCAAGGGGTCGGCCACCAGGTCTTCAACCGTCCACAGAGCCAGCCCGTCGACCGAATGGGCCAAGCGGATGCAGCTGTTGATGGCTCGCAGCTGCAGCTGGCCGGCCGCATCGCGCTCGCCCAGCACCACGGTGCAGGCCCCGCAGTCGCCCTCGCCACAGCCCTCCTTGGTCCCGGTACAGGCGAGGTCTTCGCGCAAGACCTCGAGCAAGGTGCGCTGCGGTGGTACATTGCGCAGCGTGACGGGCTGCCCACGCCGCAGGAAACGGATCGTCTGGGTCGATGGCTGGACGGTCATGTACACAAAGCGGTGGAGATGGACACCACAGCATCATAAGGATGTTCGGATCGGTTGCACGCATGAGCCCCTATCAAGAAACCGGCTGTTTTGAGCGCCCTCGTTCTGCGCCAGGGCTGCGCACGCCCAGGAGGACGCAAGCATGAACAGCCCCGCTGAGCCGGTGCGCCTGTCGCTGCAAGGCATCACCAAACGCTACCCCTCGGTGGTGGCCAACGACCGGGTCGATCTTGAAGTGCTGCCTGGCCAGGCCCACGCGGTGCTGGGCGAAAACGGCGCCGGCAAGTCAACCCTGATGAAGATCATCTACGGCGCCGTCAAGCCCGATGAGGGGCAGATCCGCTACAACGGGCAGCCGGTACAAATTCGCAACCCGCAGCAGGCTCGGGCCCTGGGCATCAGCATGGTGTTTCAGCATTTCAGCCTGTTTGACACCCTGACCGTGGCCGAAAACGTGTGGCTGGGGCTGGACAAGTCGCTGACCTTGCAGCAAGTGCGCCAGGGCATCGAGGCCAAGGCCGGCGAGTACGGGCTGGAGATCGCGCCGGACCGGCCGGTGCACACGCTCAGCGTGGGCGAGATGCAGCGGGTGGAAATCATCCGCGCCCTGCTGACCCAGCCGCAATTGCTGATCCTCGATGAGCCGACCTCGGTGCTCACGCCGCAGGCAGTCGAAAAGCTCTTTGCGGTGCTTAGGCAATTGGTCGAGCAAGGCTGCAGCGTGCTCTACATCAGCCACAAGCTCCATGAAATCCGCGCCCTGTGCGCGGCCTGCACCGTGCTGCGGGGCGGGCGCGTCACCGGCCTGTGCGATCCGCGCGAGGAGTCCAACGCCTCGCTCAGCCGCATGATGATCGGCGCAGAGCCGCCGCCGCTGCAGGTGCACGCGCGCCCGGTCAGCCCTGCGGTGCTGTCGGTGCGCGGGCTCAGTCTGCCCAAGGCCGAACCCTTTGGCGTCGACCTCGACCAAATCAGCCTGCAAGTGCGCGGCGGCGAGGTGGTGGGCATCGCCGGTGTCTCGGGCAATGGCCAGCGCGAACTGATGTGGGCGCTCTCGGGCGAAGACGCGCGCCGGCCAGGGCAGGCCTGCACCTTGGAGTTGCAGGGACGCGATATCGCCGGGCTCGGACCCGTCGCCCGTCGCCGGCTGGGCCTGCACTTCGTGCCTGAAGAGCGGCTCGGTCGCGGCGCGGTGCCCTCCATGAGCCTGGCGCACAACCTGCTGCTCACCCGCAGCGAGTCGCTGGGTGCCGGCGGCTGGATCCGCACTGGCGCGCTGGCCGAGCAGGCGCGCGGATTGATTGAGCGCTTTCGGGTCAAGGCCGGCGGGCCGCAGGCGCTGGCGCAGTCGCTGTCGGGGGGCAACTTGCAAAAGTTCATCGTCGGCCGCGAGATCGAGGCGCGGCCCAAGATGCTCATCGTCTCGCAGCCCACCTGGGGCGTCGACGTCGGCGCCGCAGCGCAAATCCGCAGCGAGATCCTGGCTCTGGCCGATGCGGGCTGCGCGGTGCTGGTGGTCAGCGAGGAGCTCGACGAATTGTTCGAAATCTGCGACCGACTGCATGTGATTGCCAAAGGGCGGCTGTCGCCCTCGATCGCGCGCGAGCAGGCCAACGTCGAGCGCATTGGCGAATGGATGAGCGGGCTGTGGCCGCAGGCCGGCAACGCTGATGAGGGCGCCAAGCCCAACGCAGCAGCGTCAGGGGGGCACCATGCTCAGGCTTGAGCCACGCCCCGGCGCCTCGCGCCTGTGGACCTATGCCTCGCCGCTGCTGGCCATTGCGCTGACCGTGGGCCTGGGTGTGCTGATTTTTCTGGCGCTGGACAAGGACCCGGTGCGCGCGCTGCAAATGTTCTTCTGGGAGCCGCTCAAATCCAAATACGCCATCGGCGAGCTGATGGTCAAGGCCACGCCCCTGCTGCTCATTGCGCTGGGGCTGTCGCTGTGCTTTCGCTCCAATGTGTGGAACATTGGCGCCGAGGGGCAGTTCGTCATTGGCGCGGTGTGCGCCGGCGGCGTCGCCCTGCTGGCGAGCAAAGACACCGGCGGCTGGATCGTTGCGGCCCTGCTGCTGGCCGGCGTGCTCGGCGGCATGGCCTGGGCGGGCCTGACCGCGCTGCTGCGCGACCGCTTCAATGCCAACGAGATTCTGGTCAGCCTGATGCTGGTCTATGTGGCCATCATGGTGCTCACCTACATGGTGCACGGCCCCTGGAAAGACCCGGCAGGCTTTAACTTTCCGCAAAGCAAGACCTTCGAGGCCGTCACCAAGATCCCGCGGCTGATGAGCGGCTCGCGCGCCAATATCGGCGTGATGCTGGCTCTGGCCGGGGCGGTGGTGCTGTGGATCTACCTGTTTCGCACACGGGCGGGCTTTGCCCAGCAAGTCGGCGGCCTGGCACCTGCGGCGGCGCGCTACGCCGGCTTTTCCTCGCGGCGCGCGCTGTGGGTCGCCTTGCTGGTCTCCGGTGGCACGGCGGGCCTGGCCGGCGCGTTGGAGGTGGCCGGACCGATCGGGCAGCTCACGCCCTACGTGCCCGCAGGCTACGGCTTTGCCGCCATCATCGTGGCCTTTGTCGGGCGCCTGCATCCGGGCGGCATGGTGCTGTCAGCGATCTTGATGAGCATGTTCTACATCGGCGGCGAGCTGGCCCAATCGCGCATGGGGCTGCCGCGCTCGATCACCGGCGTGTTCCAGGGCCTGCTGCTGTTTTGCCTGCTGGCCTGCGACACGCTGGTGGCCTACCGCCTGCGCTGGATACCAAAAGGGGGCCGCTGATGGACACCTATGCGCTGCTGCTGGCGGCCACGCTCAATGCCGGCACCGTGCTGGCCCTGGCCGCCCTGGGGCTGTTGATCAACGAGAAGGCCGGCGTGGTCAATCTGGGCGCCGAAGGCATGATGCTGTGCGCGGCCATCGCCGGCTTTGCCGCCGTGGTCCACACCGGCAGCGATCTGGCCGGCTTTGCTGCGGGCATGGCCGCCGGTGCTGCGCTGGCAGCGGTTTTTGGCGTGCTGGTGATCTGGCTGGGCACCAACCAGTACGCCACCGGCCTGGCGCTGAGCCTGTTTGGCGTCGGCTTTTCCGCCTTTGTGGGCATCGCCTATACCCAGCAAAAGCTGCCGCAGCGGCCGTCCTTCAGCTGGCCCTTCCTGGGCGACATCGCCTGGCTGGGCCCGGCGCTGTTTCGCCAGCATCCGGTGGTCTATCTGACCATCGCCATGGCCCTGGCGCTGGTCTGGCTGCTCTACCGAACCCGCACCGGCTTGGTGCTGCGCGCGGTCGGCGAATCCCCCAATTCGGCGCATGCCCTGGGCTATTCGGTGCGCCGCATCCGCCTGCTCGCCGTCATGGCCGGCGGCGCACTGTGCGGCCTGGCGGGTGCCTATCTGTCGGTGATCTACACGCCGCTATGGGTCGAAGGCATGGTGGCCGGGCGCGGCTGGATCGCGCTGGCCCTGACCACCTTTGCCACCTGGCGGCCGGCCCGGGTCTTGCTAGGTGCCTACCTGTTCGGAGGCTTGACCATGCTCCAGTTCCACCTGCAAAGCGCGGGCGTTCAAATCGCCAGCGAGTGGCTGACCGCCCTGCCCTATGTGGCCACCATCGTGGTGCTGGTGCTGATCTCTCGCAACCCTACATGGATCCGGGTCAACATGCCGGCCTCATTGGGCAAGCCCTTTCATCCCGGTTCATAATCCGCCTTTGCCTTTTCACCCCCTTTTTTAAACCCAGAAGGAATAGACATGACCCTTGTGTCCAAGCGCTCCGTCCTGAAACTGGCGGCCCTGAGCACCGTGGCTGCCGCGGTTTTGGTTGGCTGCGGCAAAAAAGAAGAACCCAAGCCAGCCGCTGCGCCCAAGCCCGAGCCGCTCAAGGCCGCATGGATTTACGTCGGCCCGGTTGGCGATGCCGGTTGGTCCTTCGCGCACGACCAGGGCCGCAAGGCCGTCGAGGCCAAGTTTGGTGATGCGATCAAGACCACCTTTATCGAAAAGGTGCCCGAGGGTGCTGATGCCGAGCGCGTGATTCGTGACCTGGCCCAGCAAGGCAACAAGATCATTTTTGCGACCTCGTTTGGCTACATGGAAGCCATGCTCAAAGTGGCGGCCGACTTCCCGGATGTCAAGTTCGAGCACGCCACCGGCTACAAGACCGCGCCCAATATGCGCATCTATGACGCCAGCTTCTACCAAGACACCTACATGGCCGGCGTGATCGCGGGCAAGATGACCAAGACCAATGTGCTGGGCTTTGTCGGATCTTTCCCGATCGCCGAGGTGCTGCGCAACATCAACGCCTTCACCCTGGGCGCGCAAAGCGTCAACCCCAAGATCCGGACCAAGGTGGTGTGGGTCAACACCTGGTATGACCCGGGCAAGGAGAGCGAAGCGGCGCAAAGCCTGATCAACCAGAAGGCCGACGTGCTGCTGCAAAACACCGACTCCACCGCCGTGCTGCAAACGGCCGAGAAGAACGGCAAATACGCCTTCGGCTGGGACAGCGACATGAGCAGCTTCGGGCCCAAAGCCCACCTGGGCTCGGCCATCGTCAACTGGGCGCCCTACTACATCAAGGCCATCGAAGAGGTCAAGGCCGGCACCTGGAAGACCGAGCGCACCGTCTGGGGCGTCAAAGAGGGCCTCAACGATCTGATCAAGATCGCCGACGTGGTGCCCGAGGACGCCAAGAAGCGGGTCGATGAAATCAAGGCCGGCCTCAAGGACGGCAGCTTCAACCCCTTCACCGGCCCCGTGGTTGACAACACTGGCAAAGAGCGTCTGGCCAAAGACCAGAAGGCCGATCAGGCCTGGCTCGACAAGGTCGACTTCTACGTCAAGGGCGTTGAAGGCAAGGTGCCAGCTGGCAAATAAGCCGACACTGGCTCCCAAAAAGCTGCCTTCGGGCAGCTTTTTTTTCGTCTTTTTTTCAGCGATGATTCACAGATGATTGAACAAACCTTGTGGCATCCGGTGGCCCTGCAAGACGATCTGGGCGCTGCGCCCCTGGCGGTGCGTCTGCTCGATCAGGACCTCGTGCTGTGGCGGCCCCACAGCGGGCCGGTGCAGGCCTGGCCCGATCGCTGCCCGCACCGCGGCGCTCGCCTGTCGCTCGGGCGGGTGCAGGGCGACACACTGCAATGCGCCTACCACGGCTGGCAGTTCGATGCCCAGGGCCTATGCCAGCGCGTGCCCGCCCTGCCCGACTTCAAGCCCCCGCCGACCCACTGCGCCCCACGCCACGAAGCGTGCGAGCGCTACGGACTGATTTGGGTGCGGCTGCAGACCCCGCAGGCCGCCGGCGCGCCGCTGCCCGATTTTTGCGGCGAGCACGCCGGCTTGCGGCAAGTCAACTGCGGGCCCTACGACGTGGCCACCAGTGCGCCGCGGGTGGTCGAAAATTTCCTGGACATGGCCCACTTCGGCTTTGTCCATGACGGCTGGCTCGGCGACCTGCAGCGTCCCGAAATCGAGCCGTACGAGGTCGAGGAGACCGCCACCGGCGTGCGCGCTCACGGCTGCAAGGCCTGGCAGCCGCGCTCGAACCTGCACGCCACCTCAGGTGCCCAGATCGGCTACGGCTACGAAGTCACCGGCCCCTACAGCGCGGTGCTGACCAAGGTGCCCGAAGCCGGCAGCGCCTTGCCTCCTGGCTGGCAGGAGGCCATTGCGCTGTTCATCTGCCCGGTCAGCGAGGAAAGCTGCCGCGTCTGGTTCCGCCTGGCGATGGCCGACTTTCAAAGCAGCGACGAATCGCTGCGCGCCTTTCAACACACCATCTTCACCCAGGACCAGCCGGTGCTTCAATCGCAGCGGCCGCGCCGCCTGCCCCTCGATGCGCGCAGCGAACTGCATGCCAGCGTCGATCGGCTGTCTCTGGCCTACCGGCGCCACCTGCGTCAGCTGGGCATCACGTATGGAGTTTGCTGATGAAACCGCTCACCCTTGCACCGATCGCCCCCGAGCGCCTGAGCGATGTGCTGCGGCGCATGCCCAAGGCCGAATTGCACATCCACATCGAAGGCTCGCTCGAGCCCGAGATGATCTTTGCGCTGGCCCGGCGCAACGGCGTCGAGCTGCCTTACGCCAGCGTCGAGGCCTTGCGCGCGGCCTATGCCTTCACCAACTTGCAGAGCTTTCTGGACATCTACTACGCCGGTGCGAGTGTGCTGCTCAAGGAGCAGGATTTCTACGACATGGCCTGGGCCTACCTGGAAAAAGCGGCGGCCGACCATGTGGTCCATGCCGAGCTGTTCTTTGATCCGCAGACCCACACCAGCCGCGGCGTGGACATGGACACCGTGATCCTGGGGCTGTCGCGGGCCTGCCGCGATGCGGGCCAAACGCTGGGCGTGAGCGCCTCGCTGATTTTGTGCTTTCTGCGCCACCTGAGCGAAGACGACGCCTTTGCCACACTGGAGCAGGCCCTGCCGCTGCGCGAGCATTTCATCGGCGTGGGCCTGGACTCGAGCGAAGTTGGGCACCCGCCCGAAAAATTTGCCCGCATCTTCAAGCGCTGCGGCGAGTTGGGCCTGCACCGCGTGGCCCATGCGGGCGAAGAAGGCCCGCCGGCTTACATCCACACGGCACTCGATCTGCTGCAGGTCGAGCGCATTGACCACGGCGTGCAAGCCACCCGCGATCGGACCCTGATGCAGCGCCTGGCGTCACAAGGCATTGCACTGACCGTCTGCCCGCTGTCGAACATCAAGCTGTGCGTCTACCCCGATCTGAGGTCGCACAGCCTCGGACAACTGCTGGAGGCGGGCATCGCCGCCACGGTCAATTCGGACGATCCGGCGTATTTCGGCGGCTATGTGAACCAGAACTTTTTGCAAACCTTCCAAGCCCTGGACCTGCAGGCCAGCCATGCCTACCGCCTGGCGCGCAACAGCCTGCAAGCGAGCTTTGCAGCCGAGGCAGCCAAAGCGGCATGGATTGAGCGCCTCGACGACTTTTTCGAGAGCGTGCGCGCTTGAACCCAGCCCAGACGGCGCAGCGCCAGGCCCTGCGCGTGGCCTTGACCGGGCTGGCCTGTCTGGCGGTGGCCATGGGCATGGGCCGCTTTGCCTTCACGCCGGTGTTGCCCATGATGCTGCACGACGGCCTGCTCGATTTGCGCCAGGCCAGCGCCCTGGCCAGCAGCAACTACCTGGGCTACCTTCTGGGTGCGCTGGCCTGCGCGCTGCAGCCCTGGCTGTGGCGCCGGCTGGGCTGGGCCTGGGCCCCGAGCTATGCCAACCTGATCCGCGCGGGGCTGCTGGGCACCGTCGTGCTGACCCTGGCCATGGCGCTGTCCTGGCCGGCAGCCTGGGTCTGGCTGCGCTGGGGTGCGGGGCTGGCCAGCGCCCTGGTCTTTGTGTTCACCTCAGGCTGGTGCCTGTCGCAGCTGGGCCGGCTCGATCGCTCGCACTGGGGCGCCGTCATCTACGCCGGGCCGGGCGCGGGCATCATGGTCAGCGGGCTGGCGGTCAGCCCCATGGTGGCGCTGGACTGGCCCTCGCCTTGGGCCTGGCAGGTCATGGCCGCGCTGGCCTTGCTGGGCACGGCGCTGGCCTGGCCGGTGCTCGCTGCGGCCCAAGCCCAGGTCGAGCGCATCGCTGCAGCCGGCCAAGCCAGCCCGACCGAGGCCAAGCCGGCGCACGGTTGGAGCGAGCAGGCGCTGACCGCCATCGGGTACGGTCTGGCTGGCTTTGGCTACATCATCAGCGCCACCTTTTTACCGGTCATTGCCCGGCAAGTGCTGCCCGAGTCGATCTGGCTCGACCTGTTCTGGCCTGCATTTGGCGCCGGCGTGTTCACGGGCGCCCTGCTGTCGACCCGGCTGGGCCCGCAGCGCGACCGGCGCGCGCTGCTGGCCGCTGGCTTTTTGATTCAGACCCTGGGCCTGTCGCTCGGCCAGATCAGCCCGAGCGTGGCCGGCTTGCTCATTGGCAGCTTCCTGCTGGGCCTGCCCTTTACCGCCATGAGTTTTTTTGCCATGCAAGAGGCCCGGCGCTTGCGCGGCGGCACGGCCGCCAGCTTCATGGGCTTGCTGACAGCCACTTACGGGCTCGGCCAGGTGCTCGGGCCGCTGCTGGTGGCCCAGTTGCTGCGCCACACGGACGCAGCGCACGGCTTTGATCTGGCGCTGGGCGCCGCCGGCCTGGCGCTGCTTGGCGGAGCGCTGCTGTTTGGCCTGGCCCTCAAACGCTATCCGATGGCGCCACGCCAACCGGGCTGACCGCGCAGCCCGGTCGGTTAAGCGCGCCATGGCATGATGAGGCCATGAGCGCTGCCATGAACATCATCGAACTGCCGCTGTTTCCGCTCGACTTGGTGCTGTTTCCGGACGGCCTGCTGCCGCTGCGCATTTTCGAGGTGCGCTACCTCGACATGGTCAAGCGTTGCCACAAAAGCAGCACCCCGTTTGGCGTGGTGGGCCTGACCGAGGGCGTCGAGGTGCAGCAAACCGGCCAGCGCAGCGAGCGCTTTCACAGCGTCGGCACGCTGGCGCGCATCGTGGAGCTGAGCTCGCCACAACCGGGCCTGCTGCTCATCCGTTGCCAGGGCGAGAGCCGCTTTTCGGTGCAGCGCAGCGAAAAACTGCGCCATGGGCTGTGGGTGGCCAACGCCGAGATGCTGCCCGGCGATGCCGAAGTGACGGTGCCGGCCGACCTGCAGCATGTGGCCAACCGCCTCAAGACCCTGCTCGAACAGTGGCAGGCGCGCGGCCTGCCGTCCGAGCCCCTGCCCCTGCCCCACGCATTTGACGACTGCGGCTGGGTGGCCAACCGCTGGTGCGAGTTGCTGCCCCTGCCGGTGTCGCTCAAGCAGCAGCTCATGAGCCTGGACAACCCGCTGCTGCGGCTGGAATTGGTGGGCGACCTGCTTGAGCGAAAAGGCTGGAGCTGAGCCGTAAAATCGCGGGTTTTGCTGCCCGCACCGCCCGAAACCCCAAGTCGCTCCAAGTCTGTTTGAGCGCACCGGGCCCAGACGCAGCGCCAACCCCAACGCGCGAGCTCCGCCTCGCGATCGAGCCTCTCATGTCCACCCCCGAACACAGCGCCGCCGACGACAACCAGCTCATGGCCGAGCGGCGCGACAAGCTTGCCGCCTTGCGCCAGCAAGGCATTGCCTTTCCCAACGATGTCAAGCCGGCGCACCGCGCCGCCGATCTGTTTGCCCAGTACGACGGCCTGAGGAAGCAGGAGCTCGACCCGCAGGCCATCGAAGTGAGCGTGGCCGGGCGCATGATGCTCAAACGCGTCATGGGCAAAGCCAGCTTTGCCACCTTGCAAGACGCCTCCTTCGGTCCCTCGGGCGGGCGCATCCAGGTCTATGTGACCAACGACGCGGTGGGCGAAGAGCTCCACAGCGCCTTCAAGCACTGGGACCTGGGCGACATCGTGGCCGCCCACGGCACCTTGTTCAAGACCAAGACCGGCGAGCTGTCGGTGCATGCCACGCAGCTGCGGCTGGTGACCAAAAGCCTGCGCCCCCTGCCCGACAAATTTCACGGCGTGGCCGATCAGGAGCTCAAGTACCGCCAGCGCTATGTGGACCTGATCACCGACGAGAGCGCGCGTCAGCGTTTCGTTGCGCGCAGCAAGGCTGTGAGCGGCATCCGCCAGTTCATGGTCGAGCACGGCTTTTTAGAGGTCGAAACGCCCATGCTCCATCCGATCCCGGGCGGGG
Organism: Comamonadaceae bacterium; assembly: GCA_027491035.1. Lineage (GTDB taxonomy): Bacteria > Pseudomonadota > Gammaproteobacteria > Burkholderiales > Burkholderiaceae_C > Polaromonas. Next base: position 20,095 of record JAIXWZ010000204.1, read on the forward strand.
CCAATGCCAAACCCTTTATCACGCACCACAATGCGCTCGATCAGGAGATGTTCCTGCGCATCGCGCCCGAGCTTTACCTCAAGCGCCTGATCGTCGGCGGCTTCGAGAAGGTCTTCGAGATCAACCGCAGCTACCGAAACGAGGGCATCAGCGTTCGGCACAACCCCGAATTCACCATGATGGAGTTCTACGCCGCGTGGTGGAACTACCAGGACCTGATGGACTACACCGAGCAGCTCATCCGCGACGCGGCCCTCAAGGCCTGCGGCAGTCTGCAGCTGAGCTATGGCGGCCAGGCTGTGGACCTGGCGCAGCCCTTCGAGCGACTGACCATCCGTCAAGCCATCGTCAAGCACACCGAGGCTGGCGCGCATGTGGACGATGCCGCGTGGCTCACGCAGGCGCTCAAAAAACTCGGCCTGTCCGAAGACAAGGACCGCCTGTCCACCCGCTCGCTGGCCAGCCTGCAAGTGCTGTACTTTGAGGAAACCGTCGAAGACAAGCTGTGGCAGCCGACCTTCATCATGGAGCACCCGACCGAGATCTCGCCGCTGGCCCGCGCCAACGACCAGCGCCCCGAGGTGACCGAGCGCTTTGAGCTCTACATCACCGGGCGGGAATTTGGCAACGGGTTTTCCGAGCTCAACGATGCGCAGGAGCAGGCCGCGCGCTTTCACCAGCAGGCGCAAGCCAAGGACGCTGGCGATGACGAGGCCATGTTTTTTGATGCCGACTTCGTGCGCGCGCTCGAGTACGGCATGCCGCCCACCGGCGGCTGCGGCATCGGCATCGACCGCCTGATGATGCTGCTGACCGACAGCCCCAGCATCCGCGATGTGATCTTGTTCCCGGCGCTGCGTCGAGAAGGCTAAGACTCGTCCTGTGGGCAGGATGGGAGTGGGCGCGGTTAGGCCGTGATGGCGTCGTTCTGTGGGCAGGATGGGAGTGTGGGGGTACTCTGCTCCGCGAATGTCCCCCGGGCCGGCCCTGCCGGCCCTCCTCCTTTATTTCGCTGCGCAGAGTACACCCACACTCCCATCCCGGGAAAATCGGTGTCTGACCCCAATTTTCTCCGACTCATCCAGTGCGCTGAAACGCCGTGCCCGGCGCAGCGAAATAAAGGAGGAGAGGCAGCGTCAGCTGCCTCGGGGGACATTCGCGGAGTCGGGTATGGCGGGGCAGCGTACCGTCCCGAACGAAAAGAAATCGGTGTCTGACCCCAATTTCTGACCCCAATTTCCGGGGGACATTCGCGGAGCCAGGCACAGCGCATCGCCGCACCGCGTCGCTCTCAGCGGTTGACCAAGCTCAGGGCACCAAACCCACCGCATGCATATAAGCGGGCTCGAGCATGAGCTCGTCCCAGCCCGCAGCGGGCAGCCTGGGCAGCAGGGCCAGGCGGCGCAGCTCGCTCGATTCGAGCGGCTCCCACAGACCTTGCAGCTGGGCCCGCGCCAGGCCCTCGAGCAATTCGTCGACGGCCCGGCCTTCGCCCAGGCTCTGGTTGCACAGCAGCACCATGTCGCAGCCGGCCTGCAGCGCCGCCAGCGCCGCCTCGGTGTAGCTGACCTCGCGGCCATCGATCAGGCGGGCGCCGGCCATGCTCAGGTCGTCGCTGAAAATCGCCCCACCAAAGCCGAGCTGCCCGCGCAAGATGTAGAGCAGCCACTTTTCTGAGAAGCCCGCCGGCCGCGCATCGACCTTGGGGTAGACCACATGGGCAGGCATGACGCTGCTGAGCACGGTGTTGAGCCAGCCGTAGGGCTGGGCGTCGTCGGCCAAGATGGCCTTGAGGCTGCGACGGTCGACCGGGATGTCGGTGTGCGAGTCGGCTTTGACGAAACCGTGACCTGGAAAATGCTTGCCGCAATTGGCCATGCCAGCTTGCAGCAGCCCGTGCATCAGGCTCTTGGCCAGCGTGGTGACAATGCGTGGGTCGCGGTCGAAGGCGCGGTCGCCGATCACGCCGCTGCTGCCCCAATCGAGGTCGAGCACCGGGGCAAAGCTCATGTCCACGCCGCAGGCGCGCAACTCGGCGCCGAGCACATAGCCGCACGCGGTGGCCGCATTGCAGGCATTGAGGGCGCTGGCACCGGCCACGCCGCGGTCGGGCTCGAGCCACATCTGGCCGAGCACGCGCATGGGCGGCAGGTGGGTAAAGCCGTCGGTCTTGAAGCGCTGCACGCGCCCGCCCTCGTGATCAACCAGAATCAGCAGGTCCTGGCGGATGTCCTTGATTTGCTGGCACAGCTCACTGAGCTGCGCCCGGTCTTGCCAATTGCGGCCAAACAGGATCACGCCGCCGGTCAGCGGGTGCTTGAGGCGGCGCCGATCGACGGGCGACAGTTGCAGGCCGGCGATGTCAAGAATGAGGGGGCTGTGGACGGGAGGGGCAGATTTCATGGTGAACTTTGCTCGACGATGACAAAACTCGTCGCGTAATCGGATTCGTCGCTGACACTGACCTGCGCGCTCAGGCTGCGCGCCTCAAACCAGCTTTTGAGCGGCTCGTGCAACACGATGCCGGGCTTGCCGCTGGGCGCCTTGGCGATCTCGCACAGGCGCCAGCTCATGGGCATGCGCATGCCCAGCCCAATGGCCTTGCTAAAGGCCTCCTTGGCCGAAAACCGGGTGGCCACGAAGCGCACGCCGCGCTCGGGCCAGCGCTGGCTGCGCAGCCGCCAGGTGGCCATTTCGGCCTCGCTGAGGATCTTGCCGGCAAAGCGCTCGCCGTGGCGCTCAAGCGCGGCGCGGATGCGCCGGATGTCGCAGATGTCGGTGCCGATGCCGTAAATGCGCGACTGCATGGCTCAGCCCGGTGTGCGCTCGAAGGCCGTGGCGATCACCGCCTGGTAGGCCTGCACCGTGGCGGCATAGCCTAACTCGAGTGCATCGCCGATCAAGGCGTGGCCGATCGAGACCTCCTGCACGCCAGGCACCGAGCGCAGGAACAGGCCGAGGTTGTCGCGGTTGAGGTCGTGGCCGGCATTGAGGCCCAGGCCGGCCTCGGTGGCCGCGCGGGCAGCGGCCGCATAGCGCGCCAGCACCGCCTCTTGCTCAGGCGTGCCCCAGGCGCGGGCATAGGCTTCGGTGTAGAGCTCCACGCGGTCGGCACCGACCGCCCGGGCGCCTGCCATGGCCTGGGGCAGCGGGTCCATGAACAGGCTCACCCGCACGCCGAGCTGATGCAATTCTTCAATCACCGGCCGCAAGGCGGGCGCATCGTGCGGCAGACTCCAGCCGTGGTCGCTGGTGAACTGGTCCTGGCTGTCGGGCACCAGGGTGCACTGGTGGGGCCTGAGCTGGCGCACGAGGTCCATCAAGTTGTGAAAAGGGTTGCCCTCTATATTGAACTCACGGTCAGGCCAGGCCTTCATGAGGGCGGCGATGTCGTGGGCATCGGCCGTGCGGATGTGGCGCTGATCGGGGCGCGGGTGGATGGTGATGCCCGCAGCGCCCGCACGCAGGCACAGCTCGGCCGCGCGCAGCGGGCTCGGAATGGCCAGATGGCGGCTGTTGCGCAGCAGGGCCACCTTGTTGATGTTGACGGACAGCGCGGTGCGCTCGGGGGAGGCTGGAGACATAAGTTCAAAGCGACTGCAGGTCGTGAAACATCTGGCGCGTCTTGAGCATGGACACGCCGCAATGGTAGTGCAGCAGCGCGCGCAGCTGGCGCTTGAGCGCCGGCGCCACGGCAACCGCGGCCTGCAAGGTGTCAGAAAACCGGGACGCTTCCTGCAAGCTCTGGTGCAGCGCTAGCCACTGCTCGCCGCGCAGCGGGCCGCGGTCTTCCTCGTGCGCCTGACGCAGCCCGGCCTCGGGCACCAAGACGTAATCGTGCGTGCGCTCCAGCGGCAGCAAGCTGGCGCTTTCGCGATCGAGCATGGGCAGCAGACCGATGTCACGCAGCAGCCACAGCTCGAAGGTGCGCAGGGCCAGCTCAAGGGCGTCGGCCTTGGGTGTGGCCAAAAGCTGTACCGCCGCCGCATAGGCGTCAAACAGCCGGGGGTGGGCGTCGTCGCGGGCGAGCAAGCGCATCAGCAGTTCATTGAGGTAGTAGCCCGACAGCAGGGCCTGTCCGGTGGGCATGACGTGGCCGCCCTGCCATTGCGCAGCCTTGAGATTGCGAATTTCCGCATCGCCACCAAAGTCGACGCTCAGCGCCTGCAAAGGCAGCAGCACCGGCCGGAAATTGGAGCTCGGCTTCTTGGCACCGCGCGCCACCAGCGCCAACCGGCCATGGTGGCGGGTGAAAACCTCCAGGATCAGGCTCGACTCGCTCCAGTCGTAGCGGTGCAGCACATAGGCCGGCTCATCGCTGATGCGCTGCCTGCTCATTCGTAGCCGAAGGAGCGCACCCGGGCGTCGTCATCGGCCCAGCCCGATCGCACCTTGACCCAGATTTCAAGGAAGACCTTGCCGCCGGTGAGCGACTCGAGCTCCTGCCGAGCTTCGGTGCCGATGCGCTTGAGCTTCTCGCCCTTCTCGCCGATGACCATGCCCTTGTGCGAGTCGCGCTCGACCACGATGGTGGCGGCGATGCGGCGCAGGGCACCCTCTTCCTGGTACTGATCGATGATGACCGTCGAGGTGTAGGGCAACTCGTCGCCCGTGAGCCGAAACAGCTTTTCGCGCACGATCTCGGCGGCCATGAAGCGCTCGCTGCGGTCGGTCAGCTCATCGGCGCCGTACATCCAAGGCTGCTGGGGCAGGTAGGTCTGGCAGATGACCAGCAGGCGATCGATGTCCTTGGCGTTCTTGGCCGACATCGGCACGAACTCGGCAAAGTCGTGGCGCTGCTGCATGTCACGCAGCCAGGGCGCCAGTTCGCTGCGCCGATGCACCTGATCGAGCTTGTTGGCCAGCAGCAGCGCCGGCACGCCCTTGGGCAGCAAGGCCAGCACCTTGGCATCGGCTAGGTTGAACTGACCGGCTTCCACCACCATGACAATGAGATCGACATCGCTGACAGCGCCCATCACGGTCTTGTTGAGCGAGCGGTTCAGCGCGTTGGCGTGGCGGGTCTGAAAGCCTGGCGTGTCGACAAACACATATTGAGCCGCGCCGAGCGTGCGCATGCCCGTGATACGGTGGCGTGTGGTCTGCGCCTTGCGCGAGGTGATGCTGATTTTCTGGCCCACCAGGGCATTGAGCAGCGTCGATTTGCCCACGTTGGGCTTGCCCACAATGGCGATCAGGCCGCAGCGCTGCTCGGCGGTGGGCACCGAAGCCGGGTCGGGCGAGGCGTCGGGTGCGGTTTCGCCCGACGGCGCCGGGCGGGGCTTGAAGGCCTGCGCCAGCAAAGCCTCGAGCTCTTGCGGGCTCTGGCTGGGCTCATCAGCGGGGGGCTTGGGAGGTGGGGCCACGACGGGGTCCTCAAATCGACTTGATGTGAGCGAGCATGGCCGCAGCGGCCGCCTGCTCGCCGGCCCGGCGCGAAGCGCCGATGCCGCGCTCGATGCGACCGAGCTCAACCACCTCGCACTCGACATCGAAAATCTGCTGGTGCGCCGCGCCCGAGGTGGCGACCACGCGGTAAATTGGCAAAGCCATGCGGCGGCCCTGCAGCCACTCTTGCAACTCGGTCTTGGCATCCTTGCCGCTGGCGGCCATGCCCGGGGCGATGTCAATGTCCTTGAAGAGGCGCCAAACCAGATCGCGGGCCGGATCAAAACCCGCATCGAGAAAGACCGCGCCAATCACCGCCTCCAGGGCATCGGCCAGGATGGAGGCCCTCTTGTGCCCGCCCGACCTCGCCTCACCCTCGCCAAGCCGGATCAAGGACGGCAGGCCCAGCTCAAGCGCCAGCCGGTGCAAGCTGTCTTGCCTGACCAAATTGGCCCGCGCGCGCGACAAGTCGCCCTCGGGCAGGCCAGGCAGACGCTCGTAGAGCAAATGGGCCACAGCCAAATTGAGCACCGAGTCGCCCAAAAACTCGAGCCGCTCGTTGTGATCGAGGCCGAAGCTGCGGTGGGTCAGCGCCTGCTCAAGCAGCCGCGCATCCCGCAGGCGATGCCCCAACCGCTGCTGCAGGGCCAGCAGATCATCGGAGCGGGCGGTCGGGTGCACGTCAGTCAAATGATCCAATGCGCTTGAGGTTGCCGAAGTTCATCCAGACGAAAAAGGCCTTGCCCACGATGTTTTCTTCAGGCACGAAACCCCAAAAGCGCGAGTCGAGCGAGTTGTCGCGGTTGTCGCCCAGCATGAAGTAGTGTCCGGGTGGCACCTTGCAGACCATGCCTTCGCTGCTGTAGCGGCAATTTTCCTTGAACTTGAACTGCTCGGCGGCGGGGATGAAGGCCGGGCGATCGGCCTCGACCAAGATACGGTACTTGCGCGAGCCGTCGGCGGTGCGCTCTTCAAACTGCTTGGAGTAGCGCAGCGCGTCGGCGTCAAAAAAGTCCGGCAGCGCCTGCTGGCTCACCGGCTTGCCATTGACCGTGATCTGCTTGTTCAGGTAGGCCACCTCATCGCCCGGCACGCCGACCACGCGCTTGATGTAATCCAGGCTGGGCTTGGGCGGGTAGCGAAACACCATCACGTCGCCGCGCTGCGGGCTGTTGTTTTCGATAACCTTGATATTGAGCACCGGCAGGCGCACGCCATAGTGAAACTTGTTGACCAAGATGAGGTCGTTGATCAGCAGGGTCGGGATCATCGAGCCCGAGGGAATCTTGAAGGGCTCGAACAAGAAGGAGCGCAACAAAAACACGACCAAGATCACCGGGAACAGGCCCGCAGTCCAGTCCAGCCACCAGGGCTGCATGAGCAGCTTGGACTGCGCCTGCGCCACATCGACCTCATCGGCCTTGACGCCCAGGCGGCTCAACTCGGCCTGGCGCTGCTGGTGCGCCTCCTCAAAGTCCTGCGCGGCCTGCCGGCGCTGGGGCAGAAAAACAAAGCGCTCGGCCAGCCAGTAAACGCCGGTGACCAGCGTGGCCATGAACAGCAGCAGCGCAAAATTGCCCTCGATGTAGCCCAGGTACCAGGCGCCGCCGTAGCCGACGAAGGCGGCGAGCACAAACGCCGTGAGGGTGCTCAGGGTGCCGCTCATTCTTCCACCTGCAAGATGGCCAGGAAGGCCTCCTGCGGCACCTCCACCGTTCCGATTTGTTTCATGCGCTTCTTGCCGGCTTTCTGCTTTTCCAGGAGCTTGCGCTTGCGGGTGATGTCACCGCCGTAGCACTTGGCGATCACATTCTTGCGCAGCGCTTTTATTGTCTCACGGGCAATCACGTTGCCACCGATGGCCGCCTGGATCGCCACGTCAAACTGCTGGCGGCTGATGATCTCGCGCATCTTGGCGGCCACTGCACGTCCGCGGTACTGCGACTGGCTGCGGTGCACGATGATGGACAGCGCATCGACTTTCTCACCGTTGAGCAGCATGTCGACCTTGACCACATCGGAGGCGCGGTACTCCTTGAACTCGTAGTCCATGGAAGCGTACCCGCGGCTGACCGACTTGAGCTTGTCAAAGAAATCGAGCACGATCTCGCCCAGCGGCATGTCGTAGGTCAGCATGACCTGCTTGCCGTGGTAGGCCATATTGACCTGCGCGCCCCGCTTCAGGTTGGCCAGCGTCATCACCGGGCCCACATACTCCTGCGGCATATAGAGGTGCACCGTCACGATGGGTTCGCGGATTTCCTGGATGCGGCCGACATCGGGCATCTTCGACGGGTTCTCGACCATCAGCACCTCGCCGTCGCCGCGCACGACCTGATAGACCACGCTCGGTGCAGTGGTGATCAGGTCCTGATCGAACTCGCGCTCAAGGCGCTCTTGCACGATCTCCATGTGCAGCAGACCCAGAAAGCCGCAGCGAAAGCCAAAGCCCAGCGCCTGGCTGACCTCGGGCTCGTAGCGCAAGGCCGAATCGTTGAGCTGGAGCTTTTCCAGCGCATCGCGCAGGCCGTCGTACTCGCTGGCCTCTGACGGGTACAGGCCGGCAAACACCTGCGGTTGCACCTCCTTGAAGCCCGGCAGCGGCACGCTGGCCGAGGGCAGGTTGGCGCCGCTGGAGGCCTTGATCACCGTGACGGTATCGCCCACCTTGGCCGCCTTGAGCTCCTTGATGCCGGCAATCACATAACCGACCTCGCCGGCCTCCAGGCTCTCGCGCGGCTCATTGCCCGGCGTGAAAACGCCGAGCTTTTCGGCGTTGTAGAGCGCTTCGGTGGCCATCAGCTTGATGCGATCGCCCCGGGCCAGACGGCCATCGACCACCCGCACCAGCATGACCACGCCCACATAGGCGTCGTACCAGCTGTCGATGATCATGGCGCGCAGCGGCGCCTGCGCATTGCCGCGCGGAGCCGGCACCTTGGCCACCACCAATTCAAGAATGTCATCGACACCCATGCCGGTCTTGGCCGAGCACGGCACGGCGCCCGAGGCGTCGATGCCGATCACGTCCTCGATTTCCTGCTTGGCGTTCTCGGGATCGGCCTGCGGCAGGTCCATCTTGTTGAGCACCGGCAGCACCTCAACGCCCAGGTCGAGCGCGGTGTAGCAATTGGCCACTGTCTGGGCCTCCACGCCCTGTGAGGCATCGACGACCAGCAGCGCCCCCTCGCAGGCCGACAAGGAGCGGCTGACCTCGTAAGAAAAATCCACATGACCGGGCGTGTCGATCAGGTTGAGGTTGTAGACCTGGCCGTCGCGCGCCTTGTATTGCAGGGCCGCGGTCTGCGCCTTGATGGTGATGCCACGCTCTTTCTCAAGGTCCATGGAGTCCAGAACCTGCGCGCTCATCTCGCGCTCCTGCAAACCGCCACAACGCTGGATGAGCCGGTCGGCCAGCGTGGATTTGCCGTGATCGATATGGGCAATGATCGAAAAATTTCTGATGTGGTTCATCAACGGGAACGCCTAAGTGCTTGAATGGATTGCGGCATAGCGCTGGGGGCGGCTTGAAGCCATAAAAAAGGGCGCGTCGTGGTGCGACGCGCCCTGAACCAACAATCTATGGCAACTGCGATAGTTGGGACTTCATTGTAGGCAAAAAGCCGGGTTCGCAATGCCCGGAACCGGCCGGTTTCGACTCGTTGCAGGTCAGCAACAGGGATTTTTTGCACAGCTTATCCACAAATTGATCTCGAAACATCTGGACAACTTGTGGGCGATCTGTGGATGGGCCAAAAATGCCGCCAGACAGGGACTTGGATGTCATTTGACCCCACCCACTTATGCCCAAAAGATTGGCACGAGAGTCCTTATTCTACCTAAAGTCATGAAACCAAGCCGGCGAAGTTAGTAATTGCAAACATTTTCACCGGGCAAGGAAAAGAAAAAAAATTTGTCCCGACAGGCCGAAGTGGTTTTTATCCCACCGCAGGCCGGCTCAAGACCCAAGGGCCCGACGGCTGCTGCCGGCCTGCGCACGAGGCCGGCAGGCCGCTTGCATCAGCGGTTCGGACGGATCAGGGCGTATTGGGCCAACTCGCCGCGGCGCAGCTGCACCACGATGGGTTTGCTCTTGTCGGCGCGAGCCATGGCCTGCTCGAACTCGCGCACATTGTTGACCTCCACGTTGCCCACGGCCACGATCACGTCGCCCTCACGCAGGCCAGCGCGTGCGCCGGCGCCGTCGGAGGCATCCACGCGCACGCCGCCGCGCAGCTTGAGCTCGGACTTGAGGGCTTCGGTGAGTTCGCTGACCGTCAGCCCCATCGTCTGCACCTGGGCGCCCGCGGGCGGGCGCTGCTCCTGGCCCTGGGTGCGCCGGGTGGCGCGCTCGGGCTCGAGTTCGGCCACGGTGACCGACAGATCGCGCTGGCTGCCGCGGCGCAGCACGGTGACCGTGGCGCGCGAGCCCGGCTTGGTGTTGCCCACCAGGCGCGGCAGATCGCTGGACTTTTCAATCGCCTTGCCGTCGAACTTGAGGATGATGTCGCCCGCCTCGATCCCAGCCTTCTGCGCGGGTGCGCCAGCTTCGACCCCGCGCACCAGCGCGCCCTGGGGACGCCCAAGCCCGATGGCCTCGGCCACTTCCTTGTTGACCTCGCCGATCTGCACCCCGATGCGGCCACGGGTGACGCGCCCGCTGGTGCGCAGCTGGTCGGCCACACGCACCGCTTCGTCGATGGGGATGGCAAAGGAGATGCCCTGAAAACCGCCCGAGCGCGAGTAGATCTGGCTGTTGATGCCAATCACCTCACCGCGCATATTGATCAACGGCCCGCCCGAGTTGCCCGGGTTGATCGCCACATCGGTCTGGATGAAAGGCAGGTAATCACCGGTGTCGCGCTGCTTGGCACTGACGATGCCAGCGGTGACGGTGTTTTCCAGGCCGAAGGGCGAGCCGATGGCCATCACCCACTCGCCCACCCGCACGCGGCTGGCATCGCCAAGCTTGACCGAGGGCAGACCGGTGGCTTCGATCTTGACCACCGCCACATCGGTGCGCCGGTCGCTGCCGACAATGCGGGCTTTGAATTCGCGCTTGTCGGTCAAGGTGACGATGACTTCGTCGGCGCCCTCGATCACGTGCGCATTGGTCATGACAAAGCCGTCGACCGAGACGATAAAGCCCGAGCCGACGCCACGCGGAATTTCCTCCTCGCCACGGTCCGGGCGCTGCTGGCGCGGCGCGTTGGGCGGCAGCGGAATACCAAAGCGGCGAAAAAACTCCAGCATCTGCTCGTCGGGCGCGCCGCCACCGCTGGCGCCCCGGCTGCGCTCGACGGTGCGAATGTTGACCACGGAGGGGCCGACCTGATCGACCAGTTCGGTAAAGTCCGGCAGGCCCTTGACCTGCGCCTGCGCCGACTGCATCGGGAAAAAAGCGGTGACCACGCCCAAGGCCAGCAAACCGCCGAGCGCCAGTGCACGTCCACGATTTCCATTGAATTTGATCATCTGCACATCCTCAAAAAGGAAAAACCACGAGGCCTCGAACCCCTGGGGTCGAGTCCAAACCGCAACGCTACGGCAAAACCGCAAACCTTGGAAAGATGGGGACTTGCCGATCGAAGTTCAAGAGCGGCCGGGCCCGTCGATGGCCTGCGCGGACACCGGCGCACGCGCGTACAGGGCCCGCCTAAGATCGAGCCAGGAGCGGCGATCGCTTTGGGCTTGCAAACACAGCACCCAACTGGCGCCGGCCCGGTTGCGCATGCGCACCACGATCAGGACCTGCGCATCGAGCACGATCTCGGGGCAATCGACCTCGGTGCCTGCCGGGTAGGCCCGGCTGCGCCAAAGCCAGACCTGCCCATCCCAAAGCAGTTGCCCCCGCGGGCCGGCGCGCCAGTAACGGGCCATGGCCAGGCCTGACAGCAAGAGCCCGGTCCACCCCAACCAGGCAGCGGCCTGGCCCGCCGCTCGGCTGGCCCAAGCCAGCGTCGCAGCCGCCGCCGCCAGCCAAAGCACGGCCATGGCCATGCCGGCGAGCCAGGAGGGCTCGGCCGGGTAGGACATCGCGGGGGCCGCGTGCTGGCTCATGAGGGGCTTGGGCGTTGAGATCGAGCGGGGCTCACGCCAACGGCCGCCAGATTCAGATGCGCTTGAACACCAAGGTGCCGTTGGTGCCACCAAAACCGAAGTTGTTCTTCAGCGCCACGTCAATTTTGAGATCGCGGGCGGTGTTGGCGCAATAGTCCAAGTCACACTCGGGGTCGGGGTTGAGCAGGTTGATCGTGGGCGGCACCTTTTGCTGGTGCACGGCCATCACGGTGAAAACCGATTCAATGCCACCTGCGCCACCGAGCAGATGGCCGGTCATCGACTTGGTCGAGCTGACGACGAGCCGATGCGCGTGCTCGCCCAGAGCGGCCTTGATGGCCTGGGTTTCGTTGACATCGCCCAGCGGCGTGGAAGTGCCGTGCGCGTTGAGGTAGTCGACCTGGTCGGGGTTTACGCCCGCGTTGCGCAAGGCGTTGAGCATGGCCCGGCGCGGGCCGTCCATATTGGGGGCGGTCATGTGGCCGGCATCGGCGCTCATGCCGTAGCCGGCCAGCTCGGCGTAGATCTTGGCGCCGCGGGCCTTGGCATGCTCGTACTCTTCGAGCACCAGCACGCCGGCGCCCTCGCCGAGCACAAAGCCGTCGCGGTCTTTGTCCCAGGGCCGCGAAGCGGCCGCCGGATCGTCGTTGCGGGTGGACAGCGCCCGCATGGCCGCAAAGCCGCCCACGCCCAGCGGAGAAACGGTGGCCTCGGCGCCGCCCGCAATCACCACATCGGCATCGCCATACTCGATCAGCCGGCCGGCCTCGCCAATGCTGTGCAGGCCGGTGGTGCAAGCGGTGACCACCGCCAGATTGGGGCCCTTGAAGCCAAAGCGCATCGAGACATGACCCGAGATCATGTTGATGATCGATGCCGGCACGAAGAAGGGCGAGATGCGGCGCGGCCCGCGGCTGGTGTATTCGGCGTGGGTCTCCTCGATCATCGGCAGACCGCCGATGCCCGAGCCGATCACCACACCGATGCGCGTGGCCTCTTCGGTATCGAGCGCCTCGCCGGTGAGCAAGCCGGCATCGGCCACGGCTTGATGGGCCGCTGCCACGCCATAATGAATAAAGGTGTCCATGGTCCGCGCCTCTTTGGCGCTGATGTAGGACTCCAGCTCGAAATTCTTGACCTCGCCGGCAATCTTGCAAGCCATGGCTGAGGCGTCAAACTTGCTGATGGTGCCGATGCCCGATTGGCCGGCGAGCAACGTGGCCCAGGCCTGGGCAACGGTATTGCCCACCGGGCTGATACAACCGAGCCCGGTGACGACAACGCGGCGACGACTCATTGAATATCCTTGCGTGTTGCGCACTGCAGTGCGTGCTGCGCCGGGCTCGGGCACGCGCATCGGTCGTGCGCATGTCCCAGAGGGCAGCCCCGATGGGGCTGCGCAGCCCGAGCGGGCTGCCCCCCTGCAAAAAGCCGATCAGGCCTTCTGATGGGAGGTGGCGTAGTCGATCGCGTTTTGCACCGTGGTGATCTTCTCGGCGTCCTCGTCGGGGATCTCGATGCCAAACTCGTCTTCCAGAGCCATCACCAGTTCGACCGTGTCAAGTGAATCGGCGCCGAGATCGGCCACAAAGGCTTTCTCACCGGTGACTTGGCTCTCTTCGACGCCCAGCTGCTCGGCAATGATTTTCTTAACACGTGCTTCGATGTCGCTCATAAATCCCTCGTAGGGTGGTGAAATAAACCGTGATTTTAGCCCTTGCAGCCGTCAACGCTGCAGCGCCGCTCCACGCGGCGATTTTTCAGGCCGATGGCCCGACCGGCCGCAGTGCCGGCCAGCGCCTTACATATACATGCCCCCGTTGACATGCAGTTGCTGCCCGGTCACATAGCCAGCTCGCTGGCTGGCCAGATAGGCCACCGCATGGGCGATGTCCTCGGGCTTGCCCAGGTGGCCCAGGGCGATCTGCTGGAGCAAGGCCTTTTGCTGCTCGGGCGGCAAACCCGCCGTCATATCGGTCTCGATAAAGCCTGGGGCCACGCAATTGACCGTGATGCCCCGGCTGCCCAACTCACGCGCCAGCGCACGGGTCATGCCCGCCACCCCCGCCTTGGCGGCGGCGTAATTGGCCTGGCCCGGATTGCCGGAGGCTCCGACCACACTGGTGATGTGGATGATGCGGCCATAGCGCTGCTTCATCATGGGCCGGATCACCGCCCGGCTCATCCGAAACACGGCCTTCAAGTTGGTGTCGAGCACCGCATCCCAGTCCTCGTCCTTCATGCGCATGGCCAGCTGGTCGCGGGTGATGCCCGCGTTGTTGACCAGCACCTGCAAGCCGCCGTGCTCGCGCAAGATGGCATCAATCAAGGCTTCGGCGGCCGGCGCGTCGTTGACATCGAGCTTGGCGCCGCGGCTGCCCGCAAAGCCGGCCAAGGCCTGGCTGATCTTGGCTGCGCCCTCGTCGCTGGTGGCCGTGCCCACCACAATCAAGCCGTCCTGGGCGAGCTGGCGGGCAATCGCCGCGCCGATGCCGCGCGAGGCGCCCGTCACCAGCGCCACTTGCTTGTCACTCATGCCAGTGCCCCCTTGATGTCGGCCAGGCTGGCCGGGTCGTACAGCGCCAAGCCGCTCAGTTCGGGATCGATGCGCTTGCACATGCCGGCCAGCACCTTGCCCGGACCACACTCAACCACCGTTGAGATGCCACGCGCCTTGATGGCCTGAACGCACTCGACCCAGCGCACCGGACCGAAGGCTTGGCGGTAAAGCGCGTCGCGAATGCGGTCGGCCTCGGTTTGCACCGCCACATCGATGTTGTTGACCACCGGGATCTGCGGCGCCCCCAGACTCAGGCTGGCCAATGCCTCGCGCAGCTTGTCGGCCGCGGGTTTCATGAGACTCGAATGGAAAGGCGCCGACACCGGCAGCGGCAAGGCCCGTTTGGCCCCCAGGGCCTTGAGCACCTCGCAGGCTTTGTCGACCGCAGCCTTGCTGCCGGCAATCACCGTCTGCGCCGCATCGTTGAAATTGACCGCCTCGACCACCTCGGCGCTGCCGGCCGGGAAACTGGCCTGGGCCTGCCGACAGCCTTCAATCACCTGGCCGGCCGCCAGCCCCAAGATGGCGGCCATCGCGCCAACCCCGACCGGCACCGCCTCCTGCATGGCGGCGGCGCGCAGGCGCACGAGCGGCGCGGCCTGCGCAAGCGTGAGCACGCCACTGGCCACCAGCGCGCTGTATTCACCCAGCGAGTGACCGGCGACCACGGCCGGCTTGGCGCCGCCCTCAGCCAGCCAGGCGCGGTAAGCGGCAACGCCCGCAACCAGCATCACCGGCTGGGTGTTGGTGGTCAGCGCCAGCGCCTCCTTGGGGCCGTCCTTGATCAGTTGCGCCAGGTTTTCGCCCAAGGCATCGCTGGCCTCCACAAGCGTCTGGGTCACCGCCGGATGGTCCCCCCAGGCGTCGAGCATGCCCACCGACTGCGAGCCCTGGCCCGGAAACACGAAAGCAAAGTTCGTCATAGACAAATGGCTGGATAAAAAAGATTCAATAGCGCAGCAGCACCGAGCCCCAGGTGAAGCCGCCGCCCACCCCCTCGAGCATGAGGGTCTGGCCGCGAACGATGCGGCCATCGCGCACCGCGAGGTCCAGAGCCAGGGGGATCGAGGCGGCCGAGGTGTTGCCGTGTTGATCAACCGTCACCACCACCTTCTCCAGCGGCAACTTGAGTTTGCGGGCCGTGCTCTGCATGATGCGGATGTTGGCCTGGTGAGGAATCAGCCAATCGATATCGCCCTCATTGAGGCCCGCCTTGGCCAAACTGGTGCGGGCCGTCTCTTCGAGCACACCGACCGCGAGCTTGAAGACCGCCTGCCCATCCATCTTGAGCACCGGATCGCCCAGCACCGAGCCGCCGCTGACATGGCCGGGCACGCACAGGATGTCACGGTGACGGCCATCGGCATGCAGATCGGTGGCCAAAATGCCCGGCGCATCAGCGAGTTCGAGCACCACGGCACCGGCGCCATCGCCAAAGAGCACACAGGTGGTGCGGTCCTTGAAATCCAGGATGCGGCTAAAGACCTCGGCGCCGATCACAAGGGCGCGCCGCGCCGAGCCCGCCTGCAGCATGGCGTGGGCCACACTGAGACCATAAATGAAACCCGTGCACACCGCCTGCACATCAAAGGCCGGGCAGCCGGCGGCACCGATCTTGTGCTGCACCATGGTGGCCGTCGAGGGAAACACCATGTCGGGGGTGGAGGTGGCCACGATGATCAGGTCCACATCAGCGGCCGTGATGCCGGCCGCCTCCAGCGCACGCAAACCGGCCTGCGCGGCCAGATCGCTGCTGCCCACACCTTCGTCGGCAAAATGGCGGGCCCGGATGCCCGTGCGCTCGACGATCCACTCGTCGGAAGTTTCAATGCCCTTGACTGCCAATTCGGCGGCCAAGTCCGCATTGGTCAGGCGGCGCGGTGGCAGGTAACTGCCCGTGCCCGTGATGCGACAAAAACGGCTCATGCGTGTGGCTCTGCGGTCGGTCGTGGGATCAGGCGAAGGGGTGCATCGGTTGGCTCAGGCCCGCAGCGCCGCGTCTGTCGGCTCAGTTGCCGCCGGCGCGTCAAGCAAGACGGCGGCGTGCGCGATGCGCTGACGCACCTTGTCAAGCAAACCCCGGTGTGCCGCATCATAAGCCCGGGACAAGGCCGCCTCGAAGGCCAGCGCGTCGGCCGAGCCATGACTCTTGAACACCAAACCGCGCAGCCCGAGCAGGGCGGCGCCGTTGTAGCGACGGTGGTCAACCCGTTTTTTGAACGCATTTAAAACAGGAAGAGCAACGATAGCTGCAATTTTCGTGAAGATATTGCGAGAAAACTCTTGTTTGATGAAGTCGCCGATCATTTTCGCCAGGCCTTCGCTCGCCTTCAAGGCCACATTGCCAACGAAACCGTCGCAGACCACGATATCGGTCGTGCCCTTGAAGACATCGTTGCCTTCGACATTTCCAAAAAAATTCAGATGCCCTAAATTAGAAGCAGATCGAAGCAATTCACCTGCTTTTTTAATGACTTCACTGCCTTTTATGGCTTCTTCGCCAATGTTGAGCAAGCCGACGCTGGGCGATTCGCGCCCGCTCGTCGCCGACACCAGGGCCGATCCCATGACGGCAAACTGAAGCAGATGCTCGGGGCTGCAGTCCACATTGGCGCCCAGATCGAGGACGGTGGTCGCCCCACCGGTGGCGTTGGGCAGTTGCGTGGCAATGGCCGGGCGATCAATGCCGTCCAGGGTTTTGAGCACATAACGGGCAATGGCCATCAGCGCTCCGGTGTTGCCGGCGGACAGGGCCACATCCGCCCGGCCGTCCTTGACCTGCTCGATGGCCAGGCGCATGGACGAGTTCTTCTTGCGGCGCAAGGCGACCTCGATCGGATCGTCCATGCCGACCACCTCTTGAGCGGCCACCACCTCACAGCGCGGATGACCGGACAGGATGGCCCAGGCGGGCTGGGCTTGCATGGCCTCGGGCAGCCCGACCAGCAACAGGTGAGCCCGCTCGTGCTTTTGAAGAAAAGTCAGGCAGGCCGCCAGCGTGACCGGGGCGCCCCAGTCCCCGCCCATCACGTCCACAGCCATGCGGATCATCTCTACG
Organism: Comamonadaceae bacterium; assembly: GCA_027491035.1. Classification (GTDB taxonomy): domain Bacteria; phylum Pseudomonadota; class Gammaproteobacteria; order Burkholderiales; family Burkholderiaceae_C; genus Polaromonas. The sequence goes on from JAIXWZ010000204.1 coordinate 37,161, forward strand.
CGCCGGTGCAAAATTTGACGGCAGACAAAACAAAGGCCCGCAGGGTCAGTGCGGGCCTTGAGTCTGCCAGATCAATCAGGCTTCGGACTTGGTCTTGAGAACCTTGCGACCGCGGTAAAAGCCGTTGGGGCTGATGTGATGGCGCAGGTGCGTCTCACCGGTGGTCGGCTCGACGGCGATCCCAGGCACGCTCAGCGCATTGTGCGAGCGGTGCATGCCGCGCTTGGAAGGTGACTTCTTGTTTTGCTGAACGGCCATGGTCCGCTCCTTAAGTGATCAGGGGTTGGAAATCTGCGCTCGGCAGGCCTAGGTAGACCGAAAGCGCGAAACGAAGATTATAACCCGCCGCCTGAGGCGCTGCCCATCCAGGCAGCGCCATTCAGGGCGCCTTGTTCTTGAGCCCCGCCAAAACCGCAAACGGGTTGGGCTTGGCGGCCCCCTCAGGCTGATCGAGCGCGGGGGCGCTACCCGGGCAGCGCTCGTGCATGGGTACCAGGGGCAGATCGAGCAAAAGCTCGTCTTCGAGCAAATTGAGCAGGTCGAACTGCGGCTGCAGCACGAGCAGGTCTTCCTCGCAGTCGTCGTCTTCGGCCAGCGCCACCTCCTCGCTTTCGACGAAGCGAAACCAGCGATCGATTTCGATCGCCTCGAGCACCGGCGCAAGACAGCGCTGGCAGCCCAGCGGCAGCTGGGCCCGCGCCTGCAGATGCAACCACAGCTGGGCGCTGGCCCCTGCCGCTTGGCGCCACTGCAGGTGCGCCTGCCAGGCGATCGGCGCAACCGTCGATGCAGCCGTCGATGCGGCGGCCGCAGGCTCGAGCTCCTCGAGCAGCCGAGCAAGCTCGCCGACCTCGGTCTGGCCCGACAGGCTCAGGCCCTGGGGCGCCACGGCCGGCAGATTGAGCGCACGCACAGAAGGATCCTGGACCATGGCGGGCAGTGTAAGACAATCGTGACATGGACCCGCTTGCCCCCAAATCGCAACGCCCCCTGATCTTGGCGTCGACCTCGCGCTACCGGCGCGAGCTGCTCGAGCGCCTGCGGCTGCCCTTTGGCACCGTGGCCCCCGAGGTCGACGAGACGCCGCTGCCCGGTGAGGCGCCCGCCGTGCTGGCGCAGCGCCTGGCGCTGGCCAAAGCGCAGGCTGTGGCCCGAGCCCATCCGCAGGCGGTGGTGATCGGCTCCGATCAGGTGGCTGACTTGCAGGGGCAGTGCCTGGGCAAGCCGGGCCAGCACGACCGGGCAGTGGCGCAGCTGCGCGCCATGCGGGGCCGCGACGTGATTTTTCAGACGGCGGTGGCGCTGGTCGCGCCTGGCCTGGTGCAGCAGGAACTGGCGCAGGTGCGGGTGCGCTTTCGGGATCTGAGCGACGAGGAGATCGAGCGCTATTTGCACGCCGAACAGCCCTACGACTGTGCCGGCAGCGCCAAGAGCGAGGGCTTGGGCATCGCACTGCTGGAATCGATCGACAGTGACGACCCGACTGCACTGATCGGCCTGCCCTTGATCCGCACCTGTCGCCTGCTGCGCCTGGCCGGCGTGGCCGGACTGCCCTGAGGCCGGCCCGGTGAGTCGCGGCACGCTCTACCTGGTGCCCTCGCCGCTGGACTTTGGCTGCGAGCCGCAAACGCCGCTGCATGAGGTCATGCCCGCCGGCACGCTGGCGGTGGCGGCGCGCCTGAGCCACTGGATCAGCGAAAACGCCCGCAGCACCCGCGCCTATCTCAAACGCATCGATGCCAGCCACCGCCTGGCCCTGCCGATCCAGGCGCTGCACATCCAGGAGCTGCCGCGCGAGCTGCACAAAAAAGGCGACCACGACGGCCGCTTCGATGCGCGCGCTCTGCTCGCACCTGCGCTTGCCGGGCAGGACATCGGCCTGGTGTCAGAGGCGGGCATGCCGGCCATCGCCGACCCAGGCGCTTCGGTGGTGCGGGCCGCGCACGAGCTCGCCCTGGTGGTGACCCCCTTGAGCGGGCCGGTCTCCCTGATGCTGGCGCTGGCGGCCAGCGGCCTGAACGGACAGAACTTTGCCTTCGTGGGTTATGTGCCGCAAGACGCAAGCGAGCGCAGCGCGCGCCTGCGCACGCTCGAGGGCCTGGCGATCCGCACCGGACAGACCCAAATTTTCATTGAAACGCCCTACCGCAACGCGGCCTTGCTCGAGGCGCTGCTGCAAACCCTGCAGCCAGCCACCCGCCTGGCTCTGAGCTGCGGCCTGAGCCTGGGCGGGGGCTGGAGCCGCTGCCTGAGCGTGCAGGCTTGGAAAAAGCAGGCGCCGCCGGACTTGAACGCGCCGACAGTCTTTGCCATCGGGCGCTAGCCATCTGCAAGGCCTGCCGCGCCGGGCTCGCCGCCCTGCCTGGGCTTTTAGCGCAAGGCCGGCGCAGTGTGCATGGCGCGCAGCAACACCTCGCCAAAGGCAGCGCCAAAGCGCTTGGCCAGGCGCTCAGCCACATTTTCACGGCGGGTGTAGTCCATGATGTCTTCGGCCTTGACGATTTCGCGCGCGACGTACTCGAGGCTGCCAAACTGATCGGCCAGCCCCTGATCGACCGCCTGCTGGCCGCTCCAAAACAGACCGCTGAACGTTTCGCCGTTTTCCTTGAGCCGATCGCCGCGGCCGGCCTTGACCGCCGCAATGAACTGCTGATGGATCTGATCGAGCATCTGCTGGGCATAAGCGCGTTGCTTGTCAGCCATGGGGCTGAACGGATCGAGCATGCTCTTGTTCTCGCCGGCGGTCAGCAAGCGCCGCTCAACGCCGAGCTTGTTCATCAGCCCGGTAAAGCCAAAGCCATCCATCAGCACGCCGATGCTGCCAACGATGCTGGCCTTGTCGACAAAAATCTGGTCCGCCGCCACCGCCACGTAGTAGGCGGCCGAAGCGCAGGTTTCCTCGATCACCGCATACACCGGCTTTTTGTGCAGGGCCTTCAGGCGCATGATTTCGTCGTTGATCATGCCCGCCTGCACCGGGCTGCCGCCGGGCGAATTGATCAGCAGGACCACCGCGCGCGCGGCCTGGTCCTCAAAGGCCACGCGCAAGGCGGCATTGACCGCCTCGGCACTGGCCTCCAGGCCCGGCGCGATCTCGCCCGTGACCGACACCATGGCGGTGTGCGGCGTCGACACCGCCGTGGGCGCGGCGCTGCGCCCGAGCAGCACCCAGGCCATGACCACCAGAAAGCCCAGCCAGGCCAGGCGCAGCCCGTTGCGCCAGCGCCGGGCCTGGCGCTGCTCGTTCAAGGTGGCAAATGCGAGCTTTTCAAGCGTGGTGCGCTCCCATCGGTCAGATGCCGGTGGCGCCGGCTCTGAAGGCACCGCAGCGGGGGCATCGGACACCTGCGGCGGCTGCTGGGCTTGCACATCCGGGCTGCCGGGCTCGGCCGCCTGGGGCGCTCTGGGTTGGTCTTGCATGGGGAATCGGGCCCTTGGGTAAAGCCCGCAGTTTAGAACTGCAAGGGCCGGGCGATGTAACTGGGGTGCCAAAAGACCACGCCCTGGGCCTCGGAAAGGTCGATGCGGATCAGGCCGCCCTTGCACGGCCCGCCGGCACATTGGCCGCTGTCGGGCCGGTAAGCTGCGCCGTGGCTGGCGCACAGCAGCCACTGGCCAGTGTCGTCAAAAAAACGGTCGGGCTGCCAGTCCATCTCCATGGCCACATGGGTGCAGCGGTTGAGGTAAGCATGCACCTGAGCGCGGTAGCGAATCGCAAAGGCGCGGCAGGTCTGGCCGCCGTAGCTCAGGTCAAAAGACACCGCCTGGCCGCCGTCTTGCAGGTCGGCGCTGGCGCACAGGGCGATGGGTGCGTCCTCGGTCATTTGCGCCCTGCGCTCAAGCGTGCGAGAGCAGCCAGCGCTGCAGCTCATCGACCGTGTGCACCACCGCCCGAGGCCCGAGCGCATGCAGGCCCTGCGGCTCATGCGCGCCGTAACTGACGGCCACGCTGGCGCAGCCGGCGTTGAGCGCCATCTGCAGATCGTGGGTGGTATCGCCCACCATCAAGGTGCGCTCAGGCGCCACGCCGAACTCGGCCATCAGCTCTTCGAGCATGCGCGGGTGCGGCTTGCCGGCGGTTTCGTCGGCCGTTCGCGAGCCCTGAAAACGCCCTTGCAGCTCCACGCTTTGCAAGGCCTCATCGAGCCCCCGGCGCGACTTGCCCGTGGCCACCGTGAGCACATGGCCGCGCTCGTGCAGGCTGTGCAGCATGGGCAGCACGCCCTCAAACAGGCTCAGGCGCCCTTGCTGCGCCATGTAATGGTGCCGGTAGCGCTCGCCCAGCAGCGGGTAGCGCTCGCGCGGCACATCGGGCGCGGCATGCGCCAGCGCCTGCATCAGCCCCAAGCCGATCACATAGGCCGCCTCGCGCTCGCTGGGCACCGTGCCGCCGACATCGCGCACCGCCTCCTGGATGCAGCGCACGATGATGGCCGTGCTGTCAAACAGCGTTCCATCCCAATCAAAGGCAATCAGATCAAAGTTCAGTGCTCGGGACATGGTCTATCAGGCCTTGCAGGGCAGCGGGCAAGGGAGCCGTCAAATGCACGCGCTTGCCAGTGGAGGGATGGGTAAAACTCAGGCGCCAAGCGTGCAGGAACATGCGCTCGAGCATCGCCTGCGGCGCACCTTTTTGCAACTGGCGGTTGAGCTCAAAGTCGCCGTATTTGTCATCGCCAGCGATCGGATGGCCGGCGCCGGCCAGGTGCACCCGGATCTGGTGCGTGCGACCGGTGCGTATCGTGACCTCAAGCAAGCTCAGATCGCCCACCGCAGGCCAGTGCAAGGTGCGCTGCAGCTTGACCAGCGTGACCGCGCGCATCGCCTCGGGGTGCTCGCGCGCCACCCCCCGCACCCGCCTTTGGCCATCGGGCAGCTCAAACTTCATGAGGGGCTGGTCGATCAGCTTGAGCCGCTCGGGCCAGCGCCCTTGGACCAAAGCCAGGTACACCTTGTCGGTGTCGCGCTCGCGAAACTGTTCCTGCAGATTCTTGAGCGCCATGCGCTTTTTGGCCACCAGCAAGACGCCGCTGGTTTCACGGTCGAGCCGGTGTACCAACTCCAGAAACGGCGCCTGGGGGCGGGCCATGCGCAATTGCTCGATCACGCCAAAGGCCACGCCGCTGCCGCCGTGCACCGCCACGCCGGCCGGCTTGTCCAGGGCCAGCAGGTGCTCGTCTTCGAGCAGCAGGGCAAACTGCCGGGCCGGCGCTTGGCCGCCCACGCTCGACGATGCGCCGTGGCGGCTGATCTCGCGCGCCTTGATCTCAGCGCGCGCCGAGGTGCGCAGCGGCGGCAGCCGGACCTGATCGCCCGGCTGCACGCGCGTGTCGGCACCGGCGCGCGCCTTGTTGACGCGCACCTCACCGCTGCGAATGATGCGGTAGACATGGGTTTTGGGCACACCCTTGAGCAGGCGCATCAGAAAATTGTCGAGCCGCTGGCCCTCGCCATCGTCCGGCACGGTCACCAAACGGGCCTGCAGCGCCGCCGGCGGCGGGCCATCGGCGGGTGCCGCCCGGCCCTGCGCACCTGGCAAGTTGGCTCGAGGGGGCCTTGCCCCTATAATGTGTTTCACTGGCGATGTGCCGTAAGTGGTTGATTTGTCTGGCAGTTTAGACCAAGCAAAACAATCCGAGACGGGCTTTGCCAGAAGGTCGGTGCCCGCCGACCGTCGCCACCGAGGGACCTGGCCCAGACGCCCCCACTCGCCACGACGGTGCGGTCGAGTCGACGCGATACGAACACACAAGGAATACCCCAGCTGGCAGCGGACCTCAATACACGGGGGGCTGCCGGCGGATTCAGGTGAATCCAGGTCTTGAGCCGGACTGCTTTCGATGACATTTCTTCTAGGACTGCTGACGATGGGCCTGTGGCGCGCGATGCCGCCATGGACAGGCTCGGCAAGCGATCCCGTCATCCCACGCGCCCCGGTTGAGGCGGGCGCAGTGCGCCAGCCTCAGGCCCAACCTCGCCTCGTCCACGCGCCCACGCCACGTCTGCCAGGCTGACCTTCAGGGTTGGCCCAGGCTGACGCCGGCTCTCCGGCAATTCCCTCGTTCGCAGCGCGCCTGCTTGGGGCATCCCAGCCCATATTGGGCATGTGTTGATGCACGAGAGGAAATTGCAATGAAACGGATGCTGATCAATGCCACGCAGGCCGAAGAGCGCCGCCTGGCCATCGTCGACGGACAAAAACTGCTCGACTACGAGATCGAGATCGAAGGGCGCGAGCAGCGCAAGGGCAACATTTATAAGGCCGTGGTCACCCGCGTCGAGCCCTCGCTGGAGGCCTGCTTTGTCGACTACGGCGAAGACCGCCACGGCTTTCTGCCTTTTAAGGAAATCTCCAAACAATACTTTGCGCCCGGCGTCTCGGTCAGCCAGGCGCGCATCAACGACGTGATCCGGGAAGGCCAAGAGCTGACGGTTCAGGTCGAAAAAGAAGAGCGCGGCAACAAAGGCGCAGCCCTGACCACCTTCATTTCGCTGGCTGGCCGCTACGTGGTGCTGATGCCCAACAACCCGCGCGGGGGCGGCGTCAGCCGCCGCATTGAGGGCGACGACCGGGCCGAACTCAAAGAGGCCATGGATCAGCTCGAATACCCGAACGGCATGTCCATCATTGCCCGCACCGCCGGTATTGGCCGCAGCGCGCCCGAACTGCAGTGGGACCTCAATTACCTGCTCAAACTGTGGAACGCGATCGACGGCGCCGGCAAAGCCGGCAAGGGCGCCTTCCTGATCTACCAGGAATCGAGCCTGGTGATCCGCGCGATCCGCGACTACTTCAACAGCGACATCGGCGACATCCTGATCGACACCGACGACATCTACGACCAGGCCAAGCAGTTCATGGGGCATGTGATGCCCGAGCACGACCACCGGGTCAAGCGCTACCGCGACGACACGCCGCTGTTCTCGCGCTTCCAAATCGAGCACCAGATCGAGTCGGCCTATGCCCGCACGGTCAATCTGCCCTCGGGCGGCGCCATCGTGATCGACCACACCGAGGCGCTGGTGTCGGTCGACGTCAACTCGGCGCGCGCCATCAAAGGTGGCGACATCGAGGAGACGGCCACCCGCACCAATCTGGAGGCCGCTGACGAAGTGGCGCGCCAGATGCGCCTGCGCGACCTTGGCGGCCTGATCGTGATCGACTTCATCGACATGGAAGAGAGCAAGAACCGCCGGGAGGTGGAAAACCGCCTGCGCGACGCGCTGCGCCAGGACCGCGCCCGCGTGCAGTTCGGCTCGATCAGCAAGTTCGGCCTGCTCGAGATGAGCCGCCAGCGGCTGCGGCCCGCCCTCTCCGAAGGCGCCTCCATCCCCTGCCCGCGCTGCGGCGGCGCCGGCCACATCCGCGACACGGAAAGCTCTGCACTGCAGATCCTGCGCATCATTCAGGAAGACTCCCTGAAGGACAACACCGCCGCCGTGCACTGCCAGGTGCCGGTGGAAGTGGCCTCCTTCCTGCTCAACGAAAAACGCAGTGAAATTGCAAAGATCGAGATGAAGCAGCGCATCTCGGTGCTGCTCGTGCCCAACAAGACGCTCGAGACGCCCAACTACAAGCTCGAGCGACTCAAGCACGACGATGCGCGCCTAGACAACATCGCGGCGAGCTACAAGATGGCCGAGGAGTTCGAAGACCCGACCACCGTCACCCGCCGCAACCAGGAAAAGCACAACCGGCAAGAGCCGGTCATCAAGGGTGTGCTGCCCGACATGCCGGCACCCATCGTGCCCGAGACCCCCAAGCCGGCCGCAAGCCGACCGGCTGCCGCAGCGCCGGCGCCCGCACCCGCGCCTGTGGCCCAGAGCGCCCCGGTGGCAGAAAAAGGCTTTGTCTCCTGGCTCAAGGGCCTGTTTGGCGGCGCGCCCGACCCCGCCCCCAGCAGTGGCGCAGCCGCGCAGCCCGCCCCAGCGGCAGACACCCCCGCCAAAGCTGAAACCAGGACCGAGCGAGGCGATCGCGGCGATCGCGGCGGCCGCCGTGGTGGCCGAGGCCGAGGTGGCGAGCGCGACGCTCGCAGCACCGGTGGCGAGGACAAGCGCCAGGGCGCGCCAGAACGTGAAGGCCGTGAAGGCCGTGAGGGCCGTGAAGAACGTGACGGCCGGCGGCGCGGCGCGCGCCCGCAAGGCGAGCGGACGGGCGAGACCGGTCGCGGTGAAACCACCCCGGCCGGTGAGGCACGCGAAGCTCGGGAGCCGCGCGAGGGTCGCGAAGCCCGTGAGGGGCGCGAGCCTCGGGAAGGCCGCGAAGGCGGTCGCGGCCGCCGTGGCGAGCGCGCTGAGCGCCCGAGCCAGAACGCCGGCGAGGTCAGCCAGGAAGAACTCGCCGCAGCCAATCTGGCGGCCATGCAAGCCGCCGGCCAGCCGGCAGGCTCAGGCGAGGCAGGCGAGGAAGTGCGGCGTGAGCGCGGCGAGCGCGGCGGGCGGCGCAGCCGGGGCGATCGCGGCAACGCGCAAGACGATGGCGCAGCCGCGGCAGCCGCTGAAACGGCAGCCCCGACTGAATCGGCCGCGACCGACGACACCCGAGCCCGAACCGAGGGCGGCGAAGAGCGGCCACAGCGCGAGCGCCGCAGCCGCGATCGCTATGGGCGCGAGCGCCGCGGCGAGCGCGCCGAAGCCGCCTCGCAGACCCCATACGAGGCCGCATCTGAAGCCGCCTCCGAAACCGGCGAGAGCGCCGCGCCTGAGCAAGAGCGGCGCGATGTCACCCCGACCACCGATGTGAGCGCTGCTGCACCTGCTGCTGCACCGGCGGCTGCTCAGGCGCCGACCCTGCCGCCAGCACCGGCCGCCACAGCAGACAGCCCGGCACCCCGCCAAAGCGCCCCTGCGGCCGACGCACCGCGCTCTGGCATGCCAGCGATCGGGGCCTATCAGTTGCCGCTGCAAGATCTGATGCAAGTGGCCCAGGCCTCGGGCTTGCAGTGGGTGCACTCGGACGCCGAGAAAATCAGCCAAGTGCGGGCGGCCATCGCCGCAGAACCCAAACCCCTGCACGTGCCACGCGAGCGCCCGCCAGCGGTGCAGCTTGACGAAGGCCCGCTGATCCTGGTGGAAACCCGCCGCGACCTGCGCAGCGTGCCACTGCCCTTCGAGGCCCCGCAGAGCCAGCCTTAAGAACGAAGCGATCCATCGGCCATCGCGCAGCGGCATGGATTGCCGCGTCGCTGCGCGACTCGCAATGACGAAGTGGGGGCGCCATCGCGACCCACACCCCGTCATCGCGAGGAACGAAGCGATCCATCGGCCGCTGAACAACGACATGGATTGCCGCGTCGCTGCGAGACTCGCAATGACGAACGCGATCCATCGGCCGTCGCATAACGGCATGGATTGCCACGTCACAGATTGCGCACAGCCTGCCCGTCAGACGGCCCGCGTGCTCAGGCTTGCGCCAGTTTTTTATAGGCCTGCTGGGCCGCGGCTGCGTCGCCACGCTGCTCGGCCAGCTGCGCCAGGGCGCGCCAGGCGCGGCGCTTGAGGCCGGTGTCATTCAAGTGCAGCACCGCATGCGAGAGCAATTGCTGCGCCTTGCCCCAAAGCTGGCGGCTCAGGCAGGCCATGCCGGCCAGATATTGGAAGTTGGCATCGCGCGGCCGGCTGATCAGGGCGGCCTCCATGCGTGCGAGCCACTCGCCGTCGATCGACTCTAAGCTGCGCTCGAGCGTGGTGACCAAGCGCACTTGCAGCTCCTGGGAGGCACTGGCCTCGGGCTGGACCATCTGCTCCCACGCGGCGAGCAGCCACTGACGGGCCTGCACCGGCTCACCACCGAGGTCCATCAGATGCGAGGCCGCTTGCACCGCCACCTCGGGCATGCGGCGCTCGGCCTCCTCCAGGCTGAGCCAGGCCCGCTGCAGTTGGCGCGGATCGAGCGCGGCCTGCAACAGCTCGATGGCCAGTCCGCGCACGATGCTTTGCGCCGCCTGCGGCGAAAAAGCGCGGTGCTTGGCCAGCAGGCGGGCCGTCTCCAGCGCATCGGGCGTGCGCTGGGCCAGGCGCGCGGCCTTCAGGCGCAAACGCAAGGCCAGCGTGCGCCGGCTCACCCCCAAAGGCAGCTGAGCCAGGCGTTCGAGTGCCAGCAGCGGATCGCGGTCTTCCAGAGCCCAGCGCGCAGCCCTGAGCTCAATGCCCTCGCGGGTCTGGGCCCCCAGGCGCTGGTCCGATTGCTCCAGCGCCAAACGCAGATGCTCGTCGCGCAGCGGCCGGTTCTGCAGCGCCTGCGCGCTTTCGGCCACCACCAGGTGGGCCAACGCGCGCAGCTGCACACCGCGCTGCGGGCTGTAGCCGCTGTCGGTTCCGAGCTCGCTGGCCAGCGCGGCCAAGGCGCGCTCCTGCGCCAGCGCGCCTTGCGCCGCCCGCGAGGCGCGCAGGAAGCGACCGGCCAGCAGATGCGCGATCGCGTCCATCAGCGCCGCCTGCATGGCGCGCTCTTTTTGCTGCGCGCGCCAGCGGCGAGCCTGACTGGGCAGCGAGACCGCCGCAGCCAGCGCGCGCAAGGCCAGGTGCATCAGTAAAAACAGACCGCCGGCCAGCAGCAGCGCCAGGTTAAGCGACAGGTCGATGCGGTGCGGCGGCCAAAACAGCGTGATGACGGCTTGGTTGTTGCCGGCAAACAAGGCCACCGCCACCGCAATGGCAAACAGGGCAACGAGCCAGAGGGCGGCGCGCATCGATCGGCCTTCAGCGCCCGCTAGAGACAGCCGCCAAAGCGGTGACCGTCTGGTCCAGGCGCGGCAGTTCGGTCGACTTCAGGCTGGCCTGGATCTGCTGCAGCAGGGCCTGAGCGGCGACCGTCTTGCGCGAGGACGTGTCGAAGTAGCGCTCGAGCGCTGATCGCACAGCAGCCAAGTCCGAGCGGGTCACCTCGCTTTGCCGCGACAGCAAAGCCAGTCGGGCGTTGAGCAGCTTGAGCTTGGTGTTTTCACGCAAAAAGAAGGCCTGCTCGGGCGCCAGCAAGGCGGCCTCCGGGCGATCGATGCGGCTGACGCGCAGCAAGCCGCGGGCCTCTTCCTGCACGAGCGCCAGCGTGTGCGAAAACACGCGTGCAAACCAATCGCCAACCGCTCCAGTGGTCTGACCGATCAGCCCTTGCTCCTTCGCCTTGCCCGCTGCGGGCGCAGCCGGCGGGGAGGCTGGCGATTCGGGCACCGCGCCATTGGCCACCGGCAAGTCGTCGAGCAGGCGACTGAGCTCATCGATCTTGACCAGCAGGGCTGGAATATCGGTCACCGCCGCGGCCTTGATGCGCTCGCTGTCCTGGGCAATGGCGCGCAGCACCGGGTTGAGTCGGGGCTGACCGGCGCGCTGCAAACGCTGCTCGGCCGTGCGCAGCGCGGCGAGCAAGGGCTCGGCGCTGCCCGTCAGCTGCGCCTGCTGCTGCGCCAAGCGCAGCGCCGATTCGATATCGACCACCAGATTTTCATCGCGCGAACGCGACAGGCTCTGCATCAGCTCGTCGAGCTGCTGGCGCTGCATGCTCACCTCGCTCAGGCGCAGCTCCAGCGCCGACACCCGAGCGGCCATCTCACGCGAGGTTTCCTGGGCCTGCTGCGCCATGGTGCGCGCCGAGACCGCCTGCGTGCCGGCATCGAGGCTGCGGCGAGCCAGCTCTTCCTGGATGCCGCTGAGCTTTTGCCACAGCAGCACGCCCACCAGCAGGGCCGCCGCAGACAACACCAGCAGCAGCCAGGCCCAGCCGCGGGTCAGCCACCAATCGGTGGTGGGCGTGAGGTCTTGGATGAGGGGTTCAGATTCGGCGCCCGCGGGCGCATCCGACGCGGCAAGCGGCGCACCCATGCCAACCCCCGCAGGCGCTGCAGTAGCAGGCGGCGGTGCTGAAGGGGCAGGGGCCGGGGCGGCAGGCTCAGTCATGAAGCTCCGATTTTATCGAGGCGATCACCTCTGGCAGGGTGGGCCGGGATTCAAACACCTGCAAAAAGCCGGCCTTGCGGGCCGCTTGGGCGATGCGTGGATGCGTGGCCAGGGCGCGCGCTCGGCTCAGATCGAGCCCAGCGGGCAGATGCGCCAGAGCCTGTGAGCTGCTGAGCAGCCACAGCGAGCCGTCGCCACAGGCTCGGGCCATGGCGCCTAGCTGCGCCTCGCTCCACTGCGGCGCGCGCCGTTCGTACACTGCAATGGCATCGACCTGCGCCTGCGCCTGCTCGAGCTTTTGCATGAGCCAGTCGCGCCCGCTCGAGGCCTGCTCGCCCTGGCTGCGCCCGCGCACCACCAGCACCCGCCGGTGCGCCCAGGGCCGCTGGCCGATGACCTGCCAGAGCGACTCGGAGTCAAACTGCGGTGCATCAGGCGCCGGCTCGTCGATGCAGGACGCCGGCACGCCACACGCGCGCAACTTGCGGCCCGTGCCCGGACCCGGCGCCAGGCAGCGAACAGCTTCTGGCCAAGCCAGCCCTGCCCCGGCAAAGAAATGATCGACCGCATTGCCGCTGACGAAGACCAGCGCCGCGTACTCGGTCAGCTGCTGCCAGCAAGCGCGCAAATCGGACGGCGCAAGCACAGGTGCGATGTCGATCAGCGGCAAGGCCTGCGCCGCCAGCCCATGGGCGCGCAGCTGCTCGGCCCAGACGGCGGCATCGGCCGCCGGCCGGGTGACCAAGACAGTAAAGGTGGCGGTGGGCGGTGTACTCATGCCTGTGCGTCTGGCGCGGCCCCACAAGGCGCAGCGGCGACGGCGCTCGAGCCGGCGCGGGCGATCGCAAAGGCGGTGCGCGGCAGCATCAGGCCAAAGGCATGCCCTGCGCACCCCCAGCGCGCAGCTGCGCGGCCACCTGCTCGCCCAGCTCGCTGGCCTGCGCCAGGGTCTGAACCGGCGCGCTCTGGCGAGCGCGCACCAAAGGCGCATGGGGGCGCGGTGCCGCTTGCCGCACCTCGTCGCCCAAATCGCCCGGGTCGCCCCAGGCGGCATCGAGCCACAACTGACCGTCGGCGCCCGTGCCGCGGGTGAAGGCGGCCAAGGGCATAGAGCAGCTGCCGCCCATGGCCCGCGAGACGGCGCGCTCGGCCGTGACGGCCAGCCAGCTGGGCATGTGGGCCAGGCTGGCCAGGCCCTCGATCATGTCGTGCCGGTCGGCGCGCACCTCAATGCCCAGGGCGCCCTGGCCCGCGGCCGGCAGCATGTCGGCCTCGTCGAAGATGGAGCGAATACGCGGGCCCAGGCCCAGGCGCTTGAGGCCGGCGGCCGCCAGCACGATGGCCTGGTAATGGCCCTCATCGAGTTTGCGCAGGCGGGTATCGAGGTTGCCGCGCAGCGGCATGATGCGCAGATCGGGCCGCAGCGCCCGCAGCAGCACCTGCCGGCGCAGGCTCGAGGTGCCCACCACGGCGCCTTCGGGCAGATCGGACAGCCGCTCAAAACTGTTGGAGACAAAGGCATCGCGCGGGTCTTCGCGCTCCATCACGCAGGCCAGCGCAAAACCCTCGGGCAGGTCCATCGGCACGTCCTTGAGCGAGTGCACCGCCAAGTCGGCCCGGCCGTCGGCCAGAGCCGTTTCGAGCTCCTTGACAAACAAGCCCTTGCCGCCGACCTTGCTCAAGGAGCGGTCCAGAATCTGATCGCCCTGCGTGGTCATGCCCAGCAGCTCCACCTGCCAGCCCAGTTGCGACTGCAACAGCGCCTTCACATGCTCGGCCTGCCACAAGGCCAGGCGGCTTTCACGCGTGGCGATCACCACTTTTTTGGTCCCGGAAGAAGAAGTATTCACACGTAACCTGCTGGTAAATATCGGTCAAACCCGATGCTAGCATGGGGTTTTTGCCGCCCTTGCCATGGACAACCCGCCCCCTGCCCGACCGGAAACGGCCTCCCAGCGCAGCCGCCGCAACGAGCGCCCCTTGCTCGAAGACATCCGCCTGCTCGGTCGCATCCTGGGTGACGTGATCCGCAGCCAGGACGGCGCGCCAGCCTATGAATTGGTCGAACAGATCCGCAAGCTGTCGGTGGCCTTTCGGCGCGACGCCGACCACGAGGCCGACCGGGCGCTGAAAAAGTTGCTCAAAGACCTGCCCGGCGACCGCGCCGTCAGCGTGATCCGAGCCTTCACCTACTTTAGCCACCTGGCCAACCTGGCCGAAGACCGGCACCACATCCGCCGCCGCGATGTGCACGAGCGCGCCGGCGAGATGCAAGAGGGCAGCATCGAGGTGGCGCTCAAGCGCCTGCGCTGGGCCGGCATCACGCCGCGCAGCATCAGCCAGACGCTGGCCCACAGCCACGTCTCGCCCGTGCTCACCGCACACCCAACCGAGGTGCAGCGCAAGAGCATCCTCGATGCCGAGCGCGACATCGCCCACCTGCTGGCCGAGCGCGACGCGATCAAGGCGCGCGCCCCGGCCGCCAACGCCAAGAAGGACGCCCTGTCGCCTAAGGAGCTGGCAGCCAACGAATGGCAGATCCGCGCGCGGGTGATGCAGCTGTGGCAAACGCGCCTGCTGCGCTTTACCAAGCTGACGGTTGCCGACGAAATTGAAAACGCCCTGTCCTACTACGAGGCCACCTTCCTGCGCGAAATTCCCAAGCTCTATGCCGAACTCGAGTCGGCCCTTGAGGGTCAGCCGGTGGCCAACTTTTTGCGGATGGGGCAATGGATCGGCGGCGACCGGGACGGCAACCCGAATGTCAACGCCGACACGCTGCACTACGCGCTGCGACGCCAGTGCGAGGTGGCGCTGCGCCACTACCTGACCGAGGTGCATTACCTGGGCAGCGAGCTGTCGCTGTCGGCCCTGCTGGTGCCTGTGGACGAGGCGATGCAGGCGCTGGCCGAACGCTCGCCCGATCGCAACGAGCACCGACAGGACGAGCCCTACCGCCGCGCCCTGACCGGCATGTACGCGCGCTTGGCCGCCACCCTCAAGCAATTGACGGGCGGCGATGCGGCGCGCCACGCGGTGGCACCGCAGAACCCCTACGCCAGTGCCGAGGACTTTCTGGCCGATCTGCGCGTGATCGAGGCTTCGCTGTGCAAGCACCACGGCCAGCCCCTGGCGGCCATGCGGCTGCAGCCCCTGATCCGGGCGGTGCAAGTGTTCGGTTTTCACCTGGCCACGGTGGACCTGCGCCAAAGCTCGGACCAGCATGAAACCGTGGTGGCCGAGCTGCTGGCCACGGCCGGCGTGGAGCCGCACTATGCCCGGCTGGACGAGCCAGCACGCCAGCAGCTGCTGCTGGGCCTGCTCAACGATGCGCGCGTGCTGCGTGTGCCCGCCGCGCCGTACAGCGCACACACGCAAAGCGAGCTGGCCATCTTCGAGACCGCTCGGCTCATGCGCAGCAGCTACGGCGAGCAGGCGATACGCCACTACATCATCAGCCACACCGAAACCGTGAGCGATCTGCTCGAAGTGCTGCTGCTGCAAAAAGAAGTGGCGCTGCTGCGCGGCACGCTCAAGGACGAGGCGCTGGCCGACCTGATCGTGGTGCCGCTTTTCGAGACCATCGACGACCTGCGCAACGCCGCGGGCATCATGCGCGCCTTCTACGCCCTGCCGGGTATTGCCGCCATGGTCCAACGCTCGGGGGCCGAGCAGGACATCATGCTCGGCTACAGCGACAGCAACAAAGATGGCGGCATCTTCACCAGCAACTGGGAGCTTTACCGGGCCGAAATCGCACTGGTGAGTCTGTTTGACCAGCTCGCCAACTCGAACAACATCCAGCTGCGCCTGTTCCACGGCCGCGGCGGCACCGTCGGCCGCGGCGGGGGGCCGAGCTACCAGGCCATCTTGGCCCAGCCTCCGGGCACCGTGCGCGGCCAGATCCGACTGACCGAACAAGGCGAGGTGATCGGCTCCAAATACGCCAACCCCGAAATCGGCCGGCGCAACCTGGAAACGCTGGTCGCGGCGACGCTGGAGGCCACCTTGCTGCAGCCGACCAAGCCGGCCAGCCAAGTCTTCATGGACGCGGCCGCCGAGCTGTCCGAGGCCAGCATGGCCGCCTACCGGCAGCTGGTCTACGGCAGCCCGGGGTTTGTCGATTACTTTTTTGGCGCCACCCCGATCCGCGAATTGACCCAGCTCAACATCGGCTCGCGCCCGGCCTCGCGCAAGGCCCTGCACCGCATCGAGGACCTGCGCGCCATTCCCTGGTCTTTCAGCTGGGGCCAATGCCGCCTGACGCTGCCCGGCTGGTTCGGCTTCGGCTCAGCGGTCGAGGCCTTCCTCAACAAGGCCGATGGCCCGGGCAAGAAAGCCCAGCTCGCCCTGCTGCAAAAGATGTACCGCCAGTGGCCGTTTTTCCGCACCCTGCTGTCCAATATGGACATGGTGCTGGCCAAGAGCGACTTGGCCCTGGCCTCGCTGTACGCCGAGCTGGTGGCCGACAAGCGCCTGCGCGGCCGCATCTTTGGCGCGATCGAGGCCGAATGGAAGGCCACGGTCGATGCGCTCGGCCAAATCACCGGCGACAAAACCCGCCTGGCCGCCAACCCCGCACTGGCCCGCTCAATCCGCCACCGCTTCCCCTACATCGACCCGCTGCACCACCTGCAAGTCGAGCTGATCCGCCGCTACCGCGACGGCCGGGCCGACGAGCGGGTGCAGCGCGGGATTCACATCAGCATCAACGGGATTGCGGCGGGACTGCGCAATACGGGGTAAGGCGTCAGACCCCTGGGATGAACAGGGCTTGAGAGCAAGGCGCCAGACTTAGGTCCTGGATCAAATTTTCAAGCCATAGGCAAGCCGAGCCGCCGCTGCTTGTGCAGCTTCGGTGGTGGTTTCGGGGTACATCCAGTAGCTGGGGGCCACGATGGGCTGCGCGGTCTGGACTGCCATCAGCAGCACACTGCGCACCACAAACCGATCCCCGGTCATGACCAGCAAGGGGGCGGCCCATTTGCTGTAATCGGGATCGTCTGGCAACACAGTCCTGGCCGTGCCCTGCAGCTTGAAGCCTTTTTGCACCAGAACGTCCACAAAGCTCAGGCACACCTTCGGCTGCTGTGCGATGTTGCGTGCGGTCACTGGCGAGGCGATGTTGGCCACCACCACGTGCTGATCATCGGCGATGGCCCAGACCTCTTTGGGGGACACATTGGGCTGACCTTGGGCGTCGACCGTGGCCAGCCAGCACAGCACGCTGCGCCGGGCGGCTGCATGGACGGCAGCAGACAGGATGGGGCTGGGGTTGGATGGCAAATCAGTCATCCGTCCATGTTAAGTGAGGTCTTATGGGTTCAATCACCGTGTCAAAAGTTCCTGACTTCATCCAATTCGTTTGATTCGTGCTAAGTTGATGCCATGCGCACCCTCACCGCCAACGAAGCCGAGACCCAGTTCGGCCAGTTCATCGACATGGCACAGCGCGAGCCCGTGCGGGTGATGCGCCATGACCGGGTGGTGGGGGTGATGGTGTCGGCCGAAGATTACGAGGCCATGCGCCAGTTCTATGCCAACCGCCTGCAGCACACCCTGGCGACCAGCAGCGCCCAATCCGAGCAGGCGGGCATGACCCCGCAGGCTCTGCAGGAGCTGCTGCGTGACGAGTCCTGACTGGGTTCTGGGCACCGATGTGCTGATCAGCGCCACTCAACACATTCGCAGGCCGCCGATTCACAGGCCGCTGATCCCCGCCCGATAAAATCGGCGGACCATGACAAACCAACTTGACACCAAATCCCAAGCCTGGTCGGCGCTGTTCTCAGAACCGATGAGCGAGTTGGTCAAGCGCTACACCGCCAGCGTCTTTTTTGACAAGCGCCTGTGGCAGGCCGATATCGCGGGCTCTTTGGCCCATGCCGAAATGCTGGCTGCGCAGGGCATCATCAGTGCCCAGGATCTGGCCGACATCCAGCGCGGCATGGCGCAGATTGCGCAAGACATCGAATCCGGCGCTTTTGAATGGAAGCTGGACCTGGAAGACGTGCACCTGAACATCGAGGCGCGCCTGACCCAACTGGTGGGCGATGCGGGCAAGCGCCTGCACACCGGCCGCAGCCGCAACGACCAAGTGGCCACCGACGTGCGCCTGTGGCTGCGCGGCGAAACCGACCTCATCATCGCCTTGCTGGCCGATCTGCAAAAGTCGCTGGTCGAGGTGGCCGAGCAGAACGTCGAGGTCATCCTGCCGGGCTTTACCCACCTGCAGGTGGCCCAGCCGGTGAGCTTTGGCCATCACCTGCTGGCTTATGTGGAAATGTTTTCGCGCGATGCCGAGCGCTTTGCCGACGTGCGCCGCCGCACCAACCGGCTGCCGCTGGGCTCGGCGGCGCTGGCCGGCACCACCTACCCGCTCGACCGCGAACGCGTGGCGCGCACGCTGGGCATGGTCGATGCGCAGGGCCAGCCCCAGGTCTGCCAAAACAGCCTGGACGGCGTGAGCGACCGCGACTTTGCGATTGAATTTGCCGCCGCCGCTTCGCTGTGCATGGTGCACATCAGCCGTTTCTCAGAAGAGTTGATTTTGTGGATGAGCCAGAACTTCGGCTTTGTGAAGATCGCCGACCGCTTCACCACCGGCTCGAGCATCATGCCGCAGAAGAAAAATCCTGACGTGCCTGAACTGGCCCGTGGCAAGACCGGCCGCGTGGTCGGTCACTTGATGGGCCTGATCACCCTGATGAAGGGCCAGCCCTTGGCCTACAACAAGGACAACCAGGAAGACAAAGAGCCGCTGTTCGACACCGTCGACACGCTCAAGGACACGCTGCGCATCTTCAGCGAGATGGTGGGCGGCCAAGTCAACCCGGCCACGGGCCAGAAAGAAGGCGGCATCACCGTCAACGCCCAGGCCATGGAAGAGGCCGCCAAAAAGGGTTACGCCACCGCCACCGATCTGGCCGACTATCTGGTCAAGAAGGGTCTGCCTTTTCGCGACGCGCACGAAACGGTGGCCCACGCGGTCAAGGCCGCTGCCAGCCAGGGCTGCGACCTGTCGCAATTGCCGCTGCCTGCGCTGCAAGGCTTTCATGCGGCCATTGAGGGCGATGTCTACGACGTCCTGAGCCTGCGCGGCAGCTTGAATGCGCGCGCCACGCTTGGCGGAACCGCCCCCGAGCAGGTGCGCGCGCAAATCGCACGGCATCGCACCCGGCTTGCTTAATTCGGGGCTTGATTCGGCGCTTGATTCGGGGCGTGACCGGTCTTACTGCCCAGGTGGATCGAGGTCCTCGCCCGCCATGCGCCGGCCCAGCCACTGAAGGCCCGCTGCGAGCGGGATGCGCGCCGAGACCTGCTGCGCCGGCGGCGGCGCTGCCGGATCGGCTGCCGCCGCCCCGATGTTGAAGTCAAACACGTAATACGGCCGCTGGCCCATGCGCAGATCGGTGATCCACAGGTCGGCGCCCTCCTGCCGCATCGCCACAAAACCATCGGCAAAGCGCTGCAAACGCTGCACCTGAACATGAGCGGCGTGCCGCACCAGCAAATCGCCGCCGCGATCGAAAGCGCGAAAGCGGATCGGCCGACCCTGATCGCGCAAGGCATAGTAGCCTTCGTGATAACGCTCGCCATCGAGGGCCACCACCCGCCACAGTTGCGTCTGCAGCGGCGCCGGCGTGACCAGCAGGCGATCGCTGGGCAAGCCCGCTGCCGCCAGGCTCTGGCGCGCATGGTCTGCCACGCTGGCCTGGGCCAGCGCGCTCCAGGCCAAATAAACGGTGCTGAGAAACAAGCCCAAGGCGTTGGCCCCCAGGCCCCAGCTGAGCCGTCGGGCCACGGCGGCACCGATCAAACCCAGGAGCAAGGGCAGGCTGTAGAGCGGGTCGATGATGAACATGCTGCCCAGGCCGTAGGCCTCATCGCTCAGCGGCTGCCAGACCTGGGTGCCGTAAATAGTCATCAGGTCGAGCAAGGGATGGGTAAACAGCGCCAGCCACAGGGCCACAGACCACAGCGCCCAGGTCGAGCCCGGGCCGCCGGCAAGGGCGCTGCCAGGCCTGGGCGAAGACAGAGTTTGCGCCAGCCACGCCAGCGCGGGCGCCAGCAGGCTCAGCCAGATCAGCGAATGACTGGGGCCCCGATGGCGCACCATGTTGAGCAGCGCATCGCCGTGGTCGATCAGCACGTCCAAATCGGGCAGCAGGCCGGCCAGTCCACCCCAAGCCGCGGCCTTCCAGACAGCCGTGCGCCGGCCCATGACGGCCACGCCTATGCTCGCGCCCAAGGCGACCTGGGTCAGGCTGTCCATGAAGGCGGCGCAAGGCAAAGCATGGCCGCAAGCATAACGAGCCTGGCCTTCCCCCCGCGCTGCTGGGGCCGATGGCTGGCGGAAAATTTTTTCA
>JAIXWZ010000011.1 GCA_027491035.1 Comamonadaceae bacterium
TCCGAGCCCGCCTCTGCAGCGGCCGCACTGAGCCTTGCAGCACAGGCCCCAGTGCTGCTCTCGGCCCAAGCGCGTGCGTTTGATTTGCAACTGCGCCGCGTTGCCAAGCTCAAGAGCCAATTGCAAGAGCTCGACGCCTTGGAGCAATTGCATCGCCAGACTGCCCATCAGCAACTGACGCCACTGCAGGCTCGACACAGACTGTGCATGCGCGAGATGGCCGTGCTGCTCGACCAGCGGATGGACAGCAAGGCCCTGACTGCCTCGCAGCGCCAGACAGCTGCGCAGATGCTTTGCAGCCTGGCCGGCGCGCTGGCCGAGCAGGGCGATGCCGACATGGCTGCGCTGCACGACAAGCGCAGCCCGCAGTCCTTGGACGAGCTCAAGCAGGCCGACGCCGCCCGATTGCGTGCGCAGATTGAAGAGCTGCTGGGCGAGCCGCTGGAGGCGGCGCAGGAAGACGCCAGCCTTGAAGAATTGCTGGCCGCCGGCATGGCGCGCGTTCGCCAGAGCCTGGAGGCCGAAGAACAAGTCCGCCGTGCGGCGGCCGCTCGACGCAAAGCCCGTCAAAAGCCCCATGCAGACCCAGTGCAGATACAGGAGGGCGAGACCCACTTGCGCAGGCTTTTTCGTCAACTGGCCAGCAGCTTGCACCCCGACCGCGAGCCCGATGCCCACGCCCGGCTGGCCAAGACGGCCCTGATGAGCGAGGTCAACGCCGCCTATGGGCGCCGCGATGGGGCAGCCTTGCTGCAAATTCATCAAGAAGTCCTGAGCACCGACCCGCAGGCAGCAGTCCTGGTCAGCCAGGACCAGCTTGCCGGGTGGACCGTGTTGATCAAGCAACAGGTGGCCGATTTGGAGCGCGAGCGCGCCGCCCGCAGCCGCCGCCTGGCTGCCGAGTTTGAGCTGGACCCTGGATTGAAGCTGACAGACGCTGCGCTGCAGAGCGTGCTCAAAGAGCGGGTCAGCGATCTGGAGGAGGAAATCGCCTTGATGCAGCGCGATCTGCAGCTGGCACAAAACGATGCAGGTCTGAAGCGCCTGTTGAAACAACAAGCCGAGGCATCTCGGCGCCCGATGCGCGCAGCGGCCCGCATGGGTTTTGCCTGAGCCAGCCCGCCCCAACAGATGGAGCCCATGACCGCCCCCGTATCACCCCCAGATCAGCCGCGCAACCCCCTGCACGGTCTGACCCTTGAAGCCATGGTGCGAGCCCTGCAAGCGCACTACGGCTGGGAAGAGCTCGGGCGGCGCATTGCCATCCGCTGCTTCACCCACGAGCCCAGTGTCAACTCCAGCCTGAAGTTCCTGCGCAAAACGCCCTGGGCGCGGGAAAAGGTGGAAGGGCTTTTCCTGTTCATGCAGCGCGAGCTCGAGCGGGCGAGCCGCCAGCGCCGACCCGGGTCCACACCCGAGGCCGCGCAGGACGGCTGACCCGGGCCGCCTGCCGCAGATTCATGGCCATCATCGCAATGACGTCAATGCCCTGTCATTTCGAGGAGCAGCCTTTAGCCCCGAGGAGCTTGCGACGTGGCTGGCTTAGGGGTTTGCCTGATTTGTCTGCATGCCAAGCGCCGGCGCTCTGAAGGGCGCCCAAATTCGCCTCGGCGTTCAGCTGCCGCTGTAGGGCAGTGAGGAATGATGCACCACGATGCGCAGGTGACCGGCGTCGTCTTTGACGTAGCTCCAGGTCTTGTCAACGGTGGTCACCTGGCCTTTCTTGTCGGTGATCATTACATTGCCCATGCTGCTGGCTGAATCGCCGGCAATGAAGACGGCGGCATTCTTGGCCTCGCACCGGACCCAGCCCTTGAGTGCGAAGCCCGTGTCTTTTGGAAAGCTGCTGTCACCGCCTACAAAGTAGGCCAGCGCGCCCGCGCGTGTGGTGCGAAAAGTCTGGGGCGCCACGGTAAGCGTCGGTTTGAACAGGACGGCGCCCAATTGATAACCGTAAGCGCTGTCGATGACCTTTTCAGCCAGCGCCTTCGCAGCCGCTTGGCCGCTCTTTTCTCCGGTCTGGCTGATGTCGACCAAGGCTTGGCACCAAGCCGCCTGCGCCTTGAGGACATCGGCTTGTGTGATGGCCCGGTTGACCACGGTGGCAGATGCTGCGCCGCTCAGGGCGGCCAGGCTTAAGACGGCCGATACAAGAACTGGTGTTTTCATAGCAGAAGGACTCCTAAAAGTGAATGAACATGAACTAGAAAAAGTGGGCAGCATCACAAGCCTTTGAGATGCGTTCAGCTATTGGAGTTGCAGCGTCTGAACTGTGCTTGAACCGCACATGAGTGGCTGCTGACAGGCAAATGAACAGCGCATGACAGCGGTCTTTTACGGCCAGCCCAGCAAACAATTGCACCGATGTTTCGCCGTCGCCTGAGCCTGGTCTTGATTCTTCTGGCCGCCATCATCGCGCTGCAGGGGGCTGCAGCGGTACTCGCCTTGCGTGAGGTGGAGCGGCAGGTGGCGCGCGGCCGGATGGCCAACGACATTCACCTGGGCTTTCTGCAGCTTTCGACCACCAAGCAGCGCCTGCGCTCCTGGCTGACCCAACATATGGTGGGCGCCGGAGGCGACCCGGCCGAGCGGGATGTGCTGTTGAACAGCTTGCACATCACCCTGGCCGATCTCTATCGGCTGACACGGGCGGCGGCCCAGGTGGGGCCCGGCGCGCACGGCGGTGAGGAACACCGGGCAAGACCCGAGGCCTTGCGCATTTTGGACCAGCATGTGCGCGGCATCAGTGACAGCGTGAGGGATATGGCTGCCTTGCCGGCCGATGCGTCGGCCCGCCAAGCATGGAGCCAACTGGCCGATGTATTTGAGATCTCCCAAGGGCAAGATCTGCGCCAACTCATTGCCCTGAACATCGCCCGGGAGACGGCTGTCGTGCAGCGCGAGCGCGGCGCGGCCGACCAGGCACTGGCCCGCATGCGCTGGCTGTGGATAGGGATGGCGCTGTCGCTGGCCATGGTGGCGCTTAGCGCCACGGTCTATTTCGGCCGCGCACTGCGCCGGCCGCTGGACGCGCTGTTCAAGGGTGCACAGGCGCTGCGCCAGGGCCGACTGGACCATCGCATCGTATGGAGCGGCCCCGACGAGTTTTCAGACGTGGCACGCAGCATGAATGCCATGGCCGAAGAACTTGAGCAGCACCGGCAGCGCGAGAGCGAACAAAGGCACCTCCTGGAGGCGCAGGTGCGTCAACGCACGCGCGACCTGCACGAGGCCAACGAGTCGCTGCACCAAACTGATGTGCGGCGTCGTCAGTTGCTGGCCGACGTCAGCCATGAACTGCGCACGCCCACCACCGCCTTGCGCGGCGAGGCCGAGATCACCCTGCGCGGGCCTGACCGCTCGGTGGCCGAGTACCGCGAGGCCTTGCGGCGCATCGTCGATACCTCGGCACAACTGAGCGTCGTCATTGATGATTTGCTGGCCATGGCCCGCAGTGACATGGACACGCTCAGCCTGGTACGCAAGCCCCTAGACCTGAGCCTGCCGCTGATGGACGCGCTCACCCAGGCCCGGGCCCTGGCCAGGCTGACGCAGGTGCGCATCGAATGCGTGCCCCTGCCCGCTTTAACTTGGTGGGTATTGGGCGATGCTCAGCGGCTGTGCCAATTGGTGCTGCTGCTCTTGAACAACGCAGTGTGCTATTCGCAGCCCCAGGGCTCGGTATGGGTGCAATTGCAAGCCAGCGAAGACGGCTGCGCCCTGGACCTGTGCATCATCGACGAAGGCATCGGCATTGCGCCGCATGAGCTGCCCTTTGTCTTTGAGCGCCACTTTCGGGGCGCCGAGGCACGCCGCCACAGGGCTGCCGGCAGTGGCCTGGGTCTGCCCATTGCGCAGGCGCTGGCGCAGGCGCACGCAGGCAGCTTGCAGCTGAGCAGCCCAGCCCACCCCGGTGGAACCTGCGGCACACGCGCGCTCTTGCGCCTGCCCTTGCTGCCCCGACAAGGTGAATTGTTATGAACATTGTTTTGGTGGAAGATGACCCGCGCATCGCCGATTTTCTGCAGCGCGGCTTGCGCGCCGAGGGGTACCACGTCCAGCATGCTGCCAACGGCGCTGTGGGGCTGTCACTGGCCTTAGACGCCTGGCGTGATTTGCAGCGGGCGAGTGCGCCGACGGTGCTGGTGCTCGACGTCATGCTGCCGGGCATGAACGGCATGCAGATTTGCGAGAGTCTGCGCGCGCGAGGCGTCCAGCTGCCCATCTTGATGCTGACGGCCATGGGCACGCTGGACGAGCGGGTTGCCGGCCTGCGCATGGGAGCCGACGACTATTTGTGCAAGCCCTTCGAGTTTGAAGAGCTGCTGGCCCGCCTGGAAGCTCTTGCGCGCCGCCCTCAAAACCTGCAGCTCGGCCGCAGCCCGCTCTTGCAGGTGGGCGACCTGCAGCTCGATCGCGAGCGCATGCGTGCCAGCCGGGCGGGTGTTGTTCTGAACCTGACCGCGCGCGAGCTGGCCTTGCTGGAGTTGCTGATGGCAGCGCCCGGAAGGCTATTTAGCCGCGAGCGCATTTTGGCCAGCGTGTGGGGACACAGCGAAGACCCGCTGACCAATGTGGTGGACGTTTACATTCGCCGCCTGCGCAGCAAGATTGATGAGAACCAATCTGTGACCCTGATCCAGACCGTGCGGGGCTTGGGCTATCGCCTAGAAGAGCCCGTGCCCAGTCATGCGATCGACAAATCGACCGGGGCAGCGGGCTGATCTCTTGGCGCTCAAAAGCGACGTCTCCCGCGCCCCGATCCTGTCTGAGCCCGATTCGAGCAGGTGGGCCCACTGTGTGTCTGAACTCATTCGCCTCTGATGCCTTGCTGCTTGATGATGTCCGCATAGCGGCGCATGTCGGCGGCATTGAGCGCGGCGAGTTGGGCTGTTGTCATGGGGGTTGGCTCGGCGCCCAGGGTGCGGATGAACTGCGTGACCGATGGCGTCACCAAGATGCGATTGATCTCGCGGTTGAGTCGCTCCACCACGGCCGGGGGGGTGCCCGCGGGCGCATAAAAGCTGTGGGTGGAGCCGCCGTCATAGCCTTTGAGACCCAGCTCAGCCAGGGTGGGTGTGTCGGGGTAGAGGAAGGAGCGCTTGGTGCTGCCCACGGCCAACAGCCGCAGCGCTCCTGAGCGGATGTGCGGGGCTGCGATGCCGGGGTCCATGAAGAAATCAAGGTTGCCGGCCAGCAGGTCTTGCAGGGCGGGTGCCGAGCCACGATAGGGGATATGGACCGCAAAAATTCCGGCCATGTTCTTGAGCATCTCGGCGCCAATGTGCGGCGTCGAGCCATTGCCCGGGCTGCCGTAGCTCAGCTTGCCCGGGTTGGCTCTGGCGAATTTCTGAAGATCGGCGAAGGTATTGAAAGGAGAGTTTGCGCGCACCACCAGAAACAATTCAAGTCGAGCCGTGGCAGCCACTGGAACCAGATCCTTGTTCGGGTCATAAGGCATCTTGGGCGTCAAGGTGGGGACCACGACCATGGTGCTGCCCGCGGACATGAGCAGTGTGTAGCCGTCGCCTGGGGCCTTGGCCACCACATCTGCACCCACCATACCCCCCGCGCCGCTGCGGTTTTCCACCACCACGGGCACACCCAATGCCTGCGACAGGGGCGTGGCGACCGCCCGGCCCAGAACATCAGGGGAGCTGCCCGGGGCGATATTGATGATCAGACGAATCGGCTTGTTCGGCCATTCCTGAGCCGCTACGCCCAGTGGGGCCAACAGCACTCCAGAAAGACAAGCCGCAAGGGTGAGTCGACGTTGACGGGAAAGCATGAGGAGTCTCCTGAAAATTTATGGTTAGATCTGTGTGCGCCCAAGCCCAGACAAGAGACTTGCACGGGCTTGGGCGCCGCTGAACTCAGCGAGAAAATTCTAGAAAGGCTTTGTTCGGTGCGAGTCATCTGCGCCGTACTGGCACACAGGCTGAAGGGTCAAGCGCTCTGGCCTTTGAACTGGGACGGTTCAACCCGATGTGCTGAGCCTGTGGCGTTGTGCCGGGTCGACATTGCGAGGCGCGCAGCGCCGTGGCAATCCAGGCTGTTGCGCGACCGCCGATGGATTGCTTCGTTCCTCGCAATGACGAGGCGGGGGCGCAATGACGGGAGGGGGCGCAATGACTTGGCGAAGCGCCTCAGCGCCAGCTTAAACAAGGCGCCTGCTGCGCTCGCCCCAAAGGTACAAGCCTATGGCCACCAGCAGCGCCGCGCACCAGGCGCTTGCATAGGCCAGAGCGGGTCCAGCCCAATCGAGCATCACCCCCAGGGTGGAAAAAAAAGCCGCGAAACCGACCAGACCGCGCAGGAAACCACGAATCAGGGCCACGGTGGCTGCCGCGCCATGTCGCGGCAAAGTGAATGCGGGCAGGACGCTGCCGGTGATGGGCACTGCCAACAACAGCCCGATCAAGGCCGCCGGCGCCAGGCCGGCGCTGCGCACAATGAGCCAGGCCACCAGCATGGCCGCAAGCACGCGGCAAGCCAATTCCAGCGGCGAAATCGCTACAGGAGCGGCCCGCACTCGAAGCTGTGGCATCAGGGCCTGACCCAGGGCCAGGGCCAGCAGGGCCAGCAAGGCCGAAGACCAGGGCGGCAACTGCAACAGCGGCAAAGCCAGCCCCACGGCAAAGAAAGCCGCATTGGCCAGCAGCAGACCCAACCACCAGGGCCCGCGCACCGCCGTCCAAGCGAAGGTCAGCAGATGAGCCACCGTCGCGGGCAGACACACCAGCGTCGCCAGCGCAATGTCCTGGACCTCTCGCACTGGCGCTGCGAGCAACACAAAGCCGGTGATCGGACCGGCAATCATGGGCAGGCCGCCGAGCGTGCCGCCCACCGCATGGCCGAAACGCCGAGCGGCCAGCGAGGACAAAAGGACCGATGCGGCCACCAGCAGGAGTTTGAGCAGCATGCAAGTTGCCTTCAGGCCGATGGGTTGACCAGGCGCCGGCCTTCCCGACGGCCCGCCCCTGGCTCAGCCCGGATTCTGGCAGACAGCCATCGAGATCGCCCAGCGTGGCTCGAAGCAAAGGTCCCCGGGGTTTGCCCAAAGCGAGCGGTCACCACCGCTGCGTTTTAAACTGCTCCAAAGTCCACCCACGATCAGGAGACACGCATGAACGCCGCCCTTGACCGCCTCAGCCTCCCACCCGCCAAGCTCATGAGCGGCGACGAGTACCGCGAATCGCTGCGCAGCTACCGCCCCCGCGTGTTCTTGGACGGCCGCGAGGTGGCCAGCGTGGTCGACGAGCCGGGCTTTGCCCCTGGCGTCAATGCCCTGGCCTACACCTATGACTTTGCCCGGCGCCCTGAACTGGAGCGCCTGGCGCTGGCGACGCAGTACTCGCGCCAGCGCGTGGTCAACCGCATGCTGCACGTCAATGAGTCCTCTGGTGACCTGCTCAACAAGCTGGAGGTGGTGCGCCTCTTGTGCCAAGAAACCGGCTGCGCCCAGCGCTACCTGGCGCACGACGCGCTCAATGGCCTGGCCCAGGTGAGCGCGCGCATTGACGACGCCCTGGGCAGCACCGAGCACCGCGCCCGCTTTGAGGCCTTTTTGGCACGCGTGCAAGACCAAGACCTGTCGGTGGGCATTGCCATGACCGACGCCAAAGGCGACCGCAGCAAAAAGCCGCACCAGCAGGCCAATCCCGACACCTATGTGCATGTGGTCGAGCGCAACGTCAAGGGCATCGTCATCAGCGGCACCAAGGCCATCGTCACCGGCGGGCCCTACATGCACGAGCTGGTGGTCATGCCCAGCCGGCAAATGGGGCGAGATGACGCCGACTTTGCCGTGTGCTGCGCCGTGCGCGTGGACGCCCCTGGCATCACCATGGTCTCGCGCCCGGCCGGCCGGCCCGGTGAAAAACTCGAGCACGGCGAGGCGCTGTTTTCGCGCAAATACGGCCAGGCCACGGCGGTGGTGATCTTTGACAAGGTCTTTGTGCCCTGGGAGCGCGTGTTTTACGAGGGCCAGTGGGAGCACAGCCAGGTGCTCACCTACAGCTACGCCACCCACCACCGCCATAGCTGCATAGGCGCGCGCGCCGGCTTTGGCGACTTGCTCATTGGCGCAGGCGCCCTCATGTGCGAGGCCAACGGCCTGGACCCCGACACCAAGAGCAACCTGCGCGAGCCCATGGTGGAACTCATCAAAATCACCGAGGGTTTTTATGCCTGCGGCGTGGCCGCCAGCGTTTACGCCACACGCGACGAGCACAGCGGCACCTTCATGCCTGACCCCGTGTACAGCAACATCGGCAAGCTGCTGCTGGCCACGCAAATTTACGACATGCACCGGCTGGCGCACGAGGTCTCGGGCGGCCTGATCGTGGCCTTGCCCGGCCCCGACGAAGACCACAACCCGGCCACGGCCGCCAAGCTTTCAGAGGTGCTGCAGGCCAGCCCCGATGTGCCTTACGACAAGCGCATTCAAACCGCCCGCTTCATTGAAGACCTGACCGCCTCTTACCAAGGCGGCTGGTACTCGCTGATCAGCCTGCACGGCGGCGGCTCGCCGGCGGCCATGAAGCAAGAGATTTGGCGCAACTACCCGGTGGGCTCCAAGGTGGAGCTGGTCGAGCGCTTGCTCGAGCGCGGCGTGCTGCACGACGAGCAGCGCAGCATCACAAAAAACCGCCAGCCTGGCCGCTGCTGCGACACCGGCTGCACCACGCCGGGCCAGCCCATCATGGTGCCGCTGCCTCAAACTCGCAAGTCTGAAAGCCCCCAAAGAGACTGAACGCGCTAGGGACAGTCTGCGCAAGTGCGTTTTGTCATTGGAAGGATTGCCACGGCGCTGCGCGCCTCGCAATGACGGAAGGGGTGGTCACTGCGCCCCTAACCCGTCATTGCGAGGCACGAAGCAATCCACTGCGGCCTTGGCGCGGGCACGTGGATTGCCACGGCGCTGCGCGCCTCGCAATGACGAAAGGGGCTGTCATTGCGCCCCCGTCCCGTCATTGCGCCCCCGTCCCGTCATTGCGAGGAACGAAGCAATCCATCGGCCGCCGCACAAGCACATGGATCGCCACGGCCCCGCCATGGCGACGAGGCCCTCACAGCCCAAGGCTCAGTGGTTTGCGGCAGCTGCGCGCCGCTTGCGCTTGGCCAGGATCAAGGCGGAGTTCAGGCCGGTGAGGATCATGATGGGCCACAAGAAGGTGCAGACCATGGCCCACAACACGCGACTGCCCAAAGTGGAGCCACCCTGAGCTGGGTCGACCTTGTAGGGCCCCTCGCTGAAGATGTGCTGATAAGAGTAGGTCGAGAGACCAAACACAGCGCCGAACGAGAGGAACAGGACGATGTAGATGTTCAAGGCAATCTCCTGGGCAATCAGGGCCGCCTCGATTGGCGGTTTGCCTGACCTCAAGTGAATATCTTAAACGGTTGTCAATAACAACTGTCATATTCCACTGTCCAATTCCTATTACAGAAGGGGCTTTATCCGTTCGCAAAGGATGAATGTGCCTGGCCTGGAGCCGTTCATTTGAGTCAGAGCCCGCCTGTTCATGCGCGCAGCCGAGGGCCGCTTTGGCGTTTGATGCTGCGCAGCCCGAACACCGAGCGCATGCGCTGTACATGCGGCAGATCGGCCAGTTGCCGGCGGCGCAAGCGCTCGTAGTCACCGCCGCTGTCCACGTCGACGCGAAGCAGGAAATAGTAGTCTGCGGCGACGGCGTGACACTCCTGCACTTCAGGCAAGGTCACCACCGCCCGCTCAAAGGCCTCGATCGCCACCTCGTTCTGGCGGTCCAGCGTGATTTCGACGTAAACGGTCTGCTGCCCTCCGAGCAATCGGGTGTTCAGGCGCGCGCTGTAGCCCTCTATCAGCCCAGAGGTCTCGAGCCTTTGAACGCGTCTTAGGCTCGCCGCTGGTGACAGGCCCACCGCCGCGGCAAGCCCGGTGTTGCTCATGCGGCCATCTGCTTGAAGCAAGCTCAGCAGCTTTCGATCGATCTTGTCGATGTTCATGGAGAATTCCTCAGAGATCAATTTAATTGATAAAAAAGTTTTATTTAAGCAATTATATTTAATAAATGAGGGGTAATCCATGGCGGAAAACGCAATCCTATTCGGGGTGGTTGGTGGGACGATTTGACGCTTTCAACCTCATCTAACGGAGTCGTCCTTATGCACATACCCCACAGTTCCATCCGATCAGTAGTCGCCCGCTGGGCGCTTGGCGCCACTTTGCTGGGCGCATCCGGTTTGGCCAGTGCCCAGGGCTTTGATCAAGCCATCGATGGATTTTTCGCTTCGGCATTCGGGTGGTTCGTTCAGTTGATTTTTTATTCCGTGCCAGTCGGTGGCACCAGTTTCCCGTTGATTGCGGGGTGGCTGCTGGTGGCAGCCTTGGTGTTCACGGTGTACCTGGGGTTTCCGCAGTTGCGTCGATTCAAGCTGGCGATCGACCTCGTGCGCGGCCGCTACACCGACCCTCACAGCAAAGAGCCCGGTGAAACCAGCCATTTCCAGGCCTTGGCCACGGCGCTCTCGGGCACTGTCGGGCTCGGAAACATTGCCGGCGTGGGCGCAGCCCTCGCCATTGGTGGGCCAGGTGCCACGTTCTGGATGATTGTGGTGGGCTTGTTGGGCATGGCGTCCAAGTTCACCGAGTGCACGTTGGGCGTCAAGTACCGCACCATTTTGCCCAGCGGGGCGGTCTCGGGTGGTCCGATGTATTACTTGCGCGATGGCCTGGCCGAGCGTGGCATGCCGCGCTTGGGCAAGGTGCTGGCAGTGGGGTTCTCTGTGATGGTCATTTTGGGTGCGCTGGGCGGCGGCAATATGTTCCAGGGTAACCAGGCCAACGCCATGATCGTTCAAACTTTTGGCTTGCCCACCGGCTACGGCTGGGTTGTGGGACTGGCGCTGGCGGCTTTTGTGTTTGCCGTCATCATTGGCGGCATGCCTTCGATCGCTGCCGTGACCACGCGCCTGGTGCCCTTGATGGCCTATCTCTACATCGGCATGGCCTTGACCGTGATCGTGATCAACATCGGCCAGCTGCCCGCCGCGCTTGCCGCCATCTTCCACGGCGCCTTCAGCGCCGACGGGGTGGTCGGTGGCTTCATCGGCGCCCTGATCCAAGGTTTGAAGCGTGCCACCTTCTCTAACGAAGCAGGCGTGGGCTCAGCCGCCATTGCCCACAGCACAGTCAAGACCAAAGAGCCGGTGACCGAAGGGCTGGTGTCGCTGCTCGAGCCTTTCATCGACACCGTCATCATCTGCACCATGACGGCGCTTGTCATCACCATCGCTGGCCTGAATGTCGGGCCTTTCCCCAACCCTGCAGGTCTATCGGGCGTGAATCTGAGCGCCGCTTCGTTTCAGGCCACCTTCGACTGGTTCCGTTATCCGCTGGCCATTGCGGTTGTGATGTTCGCCATCTCCACCATGATCAGCTGGGCCTACTATGGGCTGAAGGGCTGGACCTTTCTGTTTGGTGAAGGCAAACGGAGCGAGTTGGTCTACAAGCTCATGTTCTGCGCCTTCGTGGTGGTGGGTGCGTCGATCAGCTTTGGTGCGGTGATTGACTTTTCTGACGCGGCGATCTTTGCCATGTCGATCTTCAACATCATTGGCCTGTACCTGCTGGCACCGGTGGTGAAGGCTGAGTACCAAAAGTTCATGGCCAAGGTCGAATCGGGCGAGTTCAAGCGCTACCGCTGAGGGGTAAATTGGGGTGGGCTGACCCCCATTTACAGGCCCCAACTTGCATCGGATGAAGGTGCCTGGCCTTGGGCCGTTCATTTGAGCAAGGGCGTGCGGTTTAGGCGACCTGCAAAACCCGCTATGGCGAGGAGCCGCCTTTAGCCGCGAGGAGCTTGCGACGTGGCGGGACGTGGCGGGACGTGGCGGGGCGTAGCAATCCATGTGCCTGCGCCAAGGCTGCAATGGATTGCTTCGTTCCTCGCAATGACGGGGCCGGGGCGCTATGACGGAGCGGGGGCGCTATGACGGAGCGGGGGCGTACCGACTGAGCGAGGCGCAATGACAACCCCGTTCGTCATTGCGAGGCGCGCAGCGCCGTGGCAATCCTCGCAATAACAAAACGCACTTGCGCAGACTGTCCCCCCGCGCGTTCAGTCTGTTTTGGGGCTTTCAAACTTACGAGTTTGAGGCAGCGGCACCATGATGGGCTGCCCAACGCCGTGCAGCTTGCCTGCGCGCTCGAGATAGGCGCTGCGGCCATGGTCACGCATGACCGCGACTTTGATGGGGTGGAGGGGCTGACGATTTTGCAGGGTTGATGGCCAGGGGGGAGGCCGCCATAGAATGGTTTCACCGGAAGCCATTTCCGGCTCCGTCCACTCATTTTTTTTAAAGTCTATGAGCAACCAAGAGCTTTCCCTCGAAATGCGCAGCACCGCCCTGGTGCTGATCGACCTGCAACACGGCATTGTGGCGATGGATGTGCATCCGCAACCCAGCAGTGTGGTGATTGCCCGCGGCCGCCAGCTGGCTGACGCCTTCCGCAGGGCCGGCGCTGCGGTGGTGCTGGTCAGCGTGGGCAACCGCGATGCCAGTGACATGCTGATGCCGCCTTGCGAAGCAGGGCATCCGGCCAGCACCGCCCGTCCGGACAACTGGTCCACCCTGGTGCCTGAGCTGGGCGTGCAGCCCAGCGATATTCAAATCACCAAGCGCCAGTGGGGCGCTTTTTACGGCACCGAGCTGGACCTCCAACTGCGCCGTCGTGGCGTCAAGACCATTGTGCTGGCCGGCATCTCCACCCATGTGGGCGTGGAGTCGACGGCGCGTGACGCCTATGAGCGCGGGTACGCCCAGGTGCTGGTCGCTGACGCGATGGCCAGCCCTTCTGCCGAGGCCCACGCCAACACCCTCAAATTTGTCTTTCCCCGCATCGGCCTGATTCGCTCCACGCAGCAGGTGATCGACGCGGCTTCGCGGGGCTGAGCGCCGTGGGCAGCGTCCAAGACGGCCAGCGTTACGACCTGGTGGTGGCCGGCTGCGGCATTGCCGGTCTGTCGGCGGCGGTCAGTGCCGCCGAAGGCGGGCTCAAGGTGGCGGTGCTTGAGCGCGCCATCGAGACCGAACGCGGCGGCCAGAGCCGCTACACCGAGGCCTATCTGCGCATGAAGAGCTTGGAGGCGGTCAGCGATGACTTCGAGACCCACCTGGCCGAAAACGGCAGCGGCGCACTCGATCCCGAGCTGATCGAGCGCAGTGCCGATCCTGCCGAGCAAGGCCCGGTGCGTGCGCTGAGCATGGCCGATCCGAACTTCATCGACACCTTCGCCCAGCAGGCGCCGCAGGCTGTGACTTGGCTGCGCGGCATGGGCGCGCGGTTTGACTTCCTGCCCACGCAGTTTCTGACCAAGTCACAGCCACGCCTGCTGCCAGTGGGCGGGGGCGAAGCCTTGGTGCAAGTGCTGGCGGCACGGGCTGAGGCGTTGGGCGTGCAGTTTCATTACCAGACCACGGCGCAGTCGCTCACGCTCGACGAGCGCGGCAGCGTTGTCGGTCTGCGCGCACGCCAGCCCCAAGGTCTGACCGATTTTTATGGCCCGGTGGTGTTGGCCTGCGGCGGCTTTCAGGGCAACGCCGAGATGATGGCGCGCTACGTGGGTCCGCGCTCGGTGCACCTTCGCCCGATCTGCAAGGGCGGCTACTACAACCGCGGTGAGGGCATCCGCATGGCGCTGGACATCGGTGCGGCCGCATGCGGCGAGTTCGGCAGCTACCATGCCGAGCCGGTGGACCCGCGCTCGGGCGTCTCCGAGCCCTCGGTGTTCATCTTCCCTTACGGTATTTTGGTCAATCAGCAGGGTCGGCGCTTTACCGACGAGGCGCCCGGCACCGTCGATGCGCACTACGAGTCGGTGACCCGGCGCATCTACGAGCAGCCCGGCGGGATGGCCTGGGTGGTGCTCGATGCGCGCCACCTGCGCATCCCCAACTACAAGCTGGCTCTGCGCACCGACAAGCCCCCGGTGGTGGCCGACTCGATCGCTGCGCTGGCCCAGGCCATCGCGGTGCCTGCCGATGCGCTGGCCCTCACCTTGGCGGACTACAACGCCGCCTGCAGTGGGCAGGATTGGCGGCCCCTGGAGGCCGACGGCCTGGCCACGCAAGGCCTGCAGCCGCCCAAGTCGAACTGGGCCTGTCCGATCGCCCAGGCGCCCTTCCACGCCTACCCCATCATGTCGGCCAATGTGTTCACCTTCGGCGGGCTCAAGGTCGATGGCCAGGCGCGGGTGCTGCATGCCGACGGCGGGGCCATCCCCGGCCTGTACGCCGCCGGCGAGACGGTGGGCCTGTACTACGGCACGTACACCGGAGCCACCTCGGTGCTCAAAGCCATGGTCTTTGGTCGCCTCGCTGGCCTGCATGCCCGGCAGGCGCCGCCATGAGTGCGCCGCTGTCAGGCCGCCTGGCCCTGGTGACCGGTGCGGGCGGGGCCATCGGCTCGGCGGTGGTGCGCAGCCTGCGCGAGCAAGGCGCGCGCGTGGTCGGCGCCGATCTGCTCGGCCGGCCCGTGGGGGAGGGCTCAGCGCCCTGGGAGGGTGAGCCGGTCGCACTCGACGTGCGCGCCAAGGCCCAGGTCACCGCCCTGGTCAGCGCAGTGGCCGAGCGGGCCGGCGCTGCGGTGGACACCCTGGTCAACGTGGCCGGTGTGGTGTCCTTCGGATCGGCGCAGGATTTGGCTGAAGAGGAGTGGGATCGGGTGATCGCGATCAACCTCAAGGGCAGCTTCCTGGTGGCCCAGGCGGTAATGCCGGGTATGCGCCGGCTGGGCTTTGGCCGCATCGTCAACCTCGGCTCGGTGGTGGGCAAGAACTCGGGCAACGCCAGGCCCTGGATCGACCCGGCCGAGCAGCAGCGCGCCTCCAATGTGGCCTACGGCATCTCCAAGGCGGGCATCCACAGCATGACCGGCTTTCTCGCGCGCGAGCTGGCCGGCAGCGGCATCACCGTCAATGCAGTGGCCCCGGGCCCGATCGCCACGGCGATGACCACCGCCTTTCCGCCGGCACTGCAGGCGCTGATCCCGCGCGGGCGCATGGGCACGCCCGACGATGTGGCTCGCGCCATCTCATTTTTGGTGCAGCGCGAGGCGGACTTCATCACCGGTGAAGTGCTCGATGTCAACGGCGGCATGTGGAGCGACTGACGATTTTCTCTCCCGCCATACGCAACGCTTATGCAAACAGCATGCACACCCGCTAACACGCAGCGGGCCAGATTGATAGATTCGCGGCAGCGGTGACCACCCCCAATCGCCGACCCAAACGATTTTCAAGAGGAGACAGTATGAAGACGCTATTGACCGCTCTGGCCAGCACTGCCGCACTGGCGCTGGCCCTGCCCGTTGCAGCCCAGGACAAGTACCCCAACAAACCGGTGCGCGTGCTGGTGCCGTTTGCCGCCGGCGGCGCGACCGACGTGCTCACCCGTATCGCCGCGGCCGAACTGGGCAAGCGCCTGGGACAGAGCTTCGTGGTGGAAAACCCCACGGGTGCGGGCGGCATCATTGGGGCGACGCAGGCGGTCAAGGCCGCGCCGGATGGGTACACGCTGCTGGCCGGCTCGCCCGGGCCTGTGACCATCATGCCGGCGATCAGCGCCAAGCCTTTGCCTTATGACGCAGAGAGAGACCTGGTTCCGATCACGCTGATTGCCGACAGCCCCGGTGGCATGACGGTCGGCAAGAACTCCCCCTACAAGACGGTGCAGGAGTTGTTGGCGGCGGCCAAGGCCTCGCCGGGCAAGCTCTCCTGCGGTTCCTCGGGAATCGGCGCATTCAGTCATCTCAACTGCGAGTTGCTCAAGACGCTGATGGGCATCAATGTCACCCACGTGCCTTACCGCGGTGCGGCGCCGGCGATGGTCGATCTGGTCAGCGGCCAGACCGACTTCATGATTGAAAACTACCCATCGCCTCAGAAACTCATCGATGCGGGCGAGCTGCGCCTTTTGGCCGTGACTTCCAACAGACGCTTTGCGCTCAAGCCCAATACACCGACTCTGGCAGAGTCGGGTGTGCCCGGGCATGTGATGACCGCCTGGATCGGCCTGATGGCGCCCCGGGGCACGCCCAGCGAGATCGTGAACCTGCTGCAGCGCGAACTGTCGGCCGCGCTCAAGGATCCGGCGGTGCAAAAGCGTCTCAATGACATGGGCGTGGTGCCCGGGGGAATGCCTCCGGCCGAGTTTGCGGCCTACCTGGCTGCAGAGCGCGAGACCTACAAAGGCCTGGCGGCCAAGACTGGTCTGAAGGTCGATCAGTAAGCTGGCTTTGGCCCGGCTGTTGGCGGGCTTTGGGCGGGCTTTTGGGGAGGTGCGGCCTCAGAACTTGCCCGCGCTGGCGCCGCAATCGACCATCAACATGTGGCCGGTGATGGCGCTGGCCTCCTGGCTGGCCAGGAACACCGCCGCGTGCGCGAAGTCTTCGGGCGTGGGAATGCGTCCCAAGGGAAGGCCCTGCGCGGCCCGCGCCAGTGCCGGTCCCACCTCGATGCCGGCTTGCGCATAGGCCTGCCGCAGAAACGGTGTGTCCACCAGCGTGGGTGCGATCCCGTTGACCCGCACACCCAGCGGGCCCCACTCCAGCGCCAGCGATTTGACCATGCCGGCAATCGCGTGCTTGCTGGCCGTGTAGACGCTGCGCTCGGCGCGGCCCAGT
Organism: Comamonadaceae bacterium; assembly: GCA_027491035.1. GTDB lineage: Bacteria > Pseudomonadota > Gammaproteobacteria > Burkholderiales > Burkholderiaceae_C > Polaromonas. The sequence continues at coordinate 16,670 of JAIXWZ010000011.1, forward strand.
ACGCTTTGCAGCGAGCCCGTGAGCAGCAAGCTGGCCCGGGGGCTGCGGCGCAGGCTGGCCAATGCCGCCTGTGCCGACAGCAGCGTGCCGGTGATGTTGGTGTCGATGACGGCGCGCATTTCGATCGGATCGGCCTGCGCCAGCGGCCCGCCAAAGGGTCGCCCGGCATTTGCAACGAACACATCGATCGGGCCGCCCAAGCGTTCCTCGGCTTGTGCCACCAGGCGCTGGCAGTCGGCAGCTTCGGAGATATCGCAGCAGGCGGTGTGCAAGTTGAGCGCAGGCGCTTGCAGATGTCGCCTGGCCTCGGTCAAGGCCTGTGCATCCAGATCGGCCAGCAACACTTGAGCCCCCTGGGCCAGAAAGGCCCGCGCCGTTGCCAGGCCCAGACCGCCGGCGCCACCGGTGATGACGGTGCGCATGTTCTTCATTCGCATGGGGTGCTCCTTGAACTTACACCAGACCCAGGGCGAGCGAGGCGCTATGGAGCGTGCGCGCGAAGTGATCGGCCAGCGACGGCCGCGAACGGGCTCGCCAAACCGCGCTCAGCTGCAGCACGGGCAACAGGTTCTGCTCGCGGATTTCGCAATAGCGCACGCCCGGAAACTGGACCTGACGCGTGCAACCGGGCAAGAGCGCTGCCCCCACGCCGTGGCCCACGCAGGCCAGCATGGTCAATGTATGGCCGACCTCTTGCACCACCCGGTACTCCTCGTTGAGCTTGCTCAAGGCATGCAAGACCCCGCTGCGCAGCAGCGGTATCTGTGTCTGTTCAAAGGTGACCAGGCCAGCTCGGGCCACGTCGCGCAGCGAGACCCGGCCGTCGTCACCCACGCGCATGCGCTCGGGCACGGCCGCCACCACTGGGTAGCTGGCCAGCAGCTGTTGCCGCAGGCGCGCTGACAGGGTCAGCGGGCTGTAGAGGATGCCCAGGTCGATATCGCCACGATCGAGCGCTTGCACTTGCTGCAGGTTGGGCATCTCGCGCAGCACCAGCCGCACGTCGGGCGCCTCCTGGCGAAAAAGCTCGAGCGCGCGCGGCAGCACCTGGTAGACCGCCGACACCGTGAAGCCCACGGTCAGCGTGCCCGCCAACCCTTGCGCCACTTGCTGCGCCCGCTCTCTGGCCTGGTCAATGTGCAGCATGGCTTCGCGCAGCTCCTCCAGGATCGCCGCACCCGCCGGGTTGAGCGTGATACCGCGGCGCGAGCGATCGAACAACTTGACGCCCAGCTTTTCTTCCATGCGGCGCAAGGACTGGCTCAGCGCCGGCTGAGCAATGCCCAGCATTTCTGCCGCACGGGTCATGTTCCCCACATCGGCAGCGGCGATGAAGTGGCGCACATGTTGGATTTCCATAAGGAATGCCTATGAATATTGAACACAGACATGCTATTGCATCCTGGCCCGCATTGCTACATTGTTTCCACGGTGGGATGGCCACCTCAAGCAGTCGGCGCAGACCGGCCTTGCGTTTTGCGATTCGCACACAACGAGGAGACACCCCATGAAGCACCTGCCCAACACGGCACGCCGCGCCTTGTGCGCCCTTGCGGCCACCTTCGCCTTTGGCGCCCAGGCGGCCTACCCCGACAAGCCGATCCGTATGGTCGTGCCTTACCCAGCCGGAGGCTCGACAGATGTGATCGCTCGCGCCCTGGCAGCGGCCATGACGGACCGGCTCAAGCAGTCCGTGGTGGTGGACAACCGAGGCGGCGCCAGCGGCATGATCGGCTCGGAGTTCGTGGCGGGCCAGGCCCCTGACGGCTACACCGTGGTCTTTACCGCAGCCGACACGCATTCGATCAACCCGCATGTCTACGCCAAGATGCGCTACGACGCCAAGCGCGACTTCACGCCCATTGGCATCGTGGGCTATCTCACCATGGCGCTGATCGTCAACCCCAGCCAGCCAGCGCAGTTGTCTCAGTACGTTCAAGCGGCAAAGGCCAAGCCGCGCAGCATCAACTATGCGTCCTGGGGCTTGGGCAGTTCCTCCCAGGTGGCCATGGAGATGTTCAACGCCGCCGCTGGTATTGAGGCGACCCACGTGCCCTTTCAAGGCGCTGCCCCGGCGATCACCGCGCTGATGGGCAGCCAGGTTGACGCCATGATGGTGCCTCTGACGTTGGCCGAACCCAACCACCGTGCCGGAAAGGTTCGCCTGCTTGGGGTGGGCTCACCGCAGCGAGTGCCGTGGGCTGCTGACCTGCCCACTTTGGCCGAGCAGGGCATTGCCTTGGATGGACGGCTTTGGCTGGGCGTGCTGGGCCCGGCCAAGATGCCCGCTGACGTGGTCAATGCCTTCAACAAAGCCATGAACGAGGCCCTGACCGACCCCAGGGTGCAGGAGACCATGCGCAAAAATGGCCTGAACGTGGTCACGGGCTCGGCGCAGGACTTTGTCCGCACACTCGATGTTGAGTACGAGCGCTGGGGCAAGACCATTCGAGATTCCAAAATCCGGGTGGAGTGATCTTGCCCCGTCTCAACCCCAGGGCGGCCGATGCCGCCTTGTGACTGTTTGACTTTATGAAAATCTGGCACCAAAGCTTCACCGAACTCGATGTGCTGCCCGCTTACCGGCTGGCCATCGAGCAGCACATCCGCAAAGTCGTCCTGCCCGGCACCGAAGTCGTCTTGCACGGCGTGCGGCCGGGCACCTACCCGACCCACTACCCGGGCACGGACATCGGCTATTCGTCGTTGTACGCGCTGCACGCCTCGCAGTGGATCACCCAGGGGCTCAAAGCGCAAGACGAAGGCTTTGATGCCTACGCCATGTGCACCCTGCCCAATCCGTTCATCCGCGAGATCCGCAGCCTGCTGGACATGCCGGTGGTGGGCTATGGCGAATCGTCTTTTCACATGGCCTGCCAGCTCGGTCACCGTTTTGGCCTGCTGGTGTTCATTGACCGCATGGTGCCTCTGTACCAGGAGCAGATTGGCATTTATGGCCTGACCTCGCGCTGCACTGGCGTGCAGCCGGTGGGCTTTACCTTCCACGATGTGGCCAAGGCTTGGGACCAGCCAGAGGCTCTGATCGAGCGCTTCAAGGCCTCGGCTCGGCAGTTGCTGGCCCAGGGGGCCGACGTGATTGTGCCCGGCGAGATGCCGCTCAACATCTTGCTGGCCACGCATGGCATCACCGAAGTCGACGGCGCGCCCATCATGGACGGTATCGCCGTGACGCTCAAGATGGCCGAGCTGCAAGTCAGTCTGCGCCGCTCCACCGGCTTGTCACAAAGCCGGCACGGCTGGATGAACGAGCAACCCCAGCGCGAGCGCGTCAACCAGGTGCTGTCCTTCTACGGACTGAACCGCTGAACTTTTTTTCAAGGAAGCCCGAGCATGAGCCTGCCCAAGCGCATCACCCTGCATGAACTCGGCCCCCGCGAGGGCATGCAGATCGAGAAGAACCCCGTGCCCACCTCCGAGAAGATCCGGTTGGTGGACATGCTCTCCGAGTGCCACTTCCCAGAAATCGAGGTCACCTCTTTCGTCAGTCCCAAGTGGGTGCCGCAGATGGCCGACGCCGAGGAGGTAGTGGCCGGGTTCAAGCGCCATCCGGGCACCGAGTACACCTGTGTCTACCTCAACACCCAGGGCCTGCAGCGCGCGGTGATGACCCACAAGCTCGACGTCCATGGCAGCCTGAGCATCACCGCCAGCGAGGCCTTTTCTCGCAAGAACACCAACCGCAGCATCGAGGAGACGCTGCTGGAGACCGAGAAGCGCATTGAAGGTTTCCAGCGCTTCAATGTCCGGGCCAAGGAGGTCAGCGTGATGGCCGCCTTCGGCTGCAACTACCAAGGTGACATCGACCCCGATCACGTGGTGGGCCTGGTGCAGCGCTTGATGCAGATGGCCGCCGATCACGGCCTGTCGATCGAGTTGATCCAACTGGCCGACACCATGGGCTGGGCCACGCCGGTGACGATACGCCGCATGGTTGGCAAGATCCGCAACAAGTGGCCAGACCACCGCATCAATTTACACCTGCACGACACGCGGGGGCTGGGCCTGGCCAATGCACTGGCGGCCATGGACCTGGGCGTGGACGACTTCGACTCGGCCGTCGCCGGCCTGGGCGGCTGCCCTTACGCCGGCTTCAAGGATGCGCCGGGCAACATCGCCACCGAGGACTTGGTGCACCTGTGCCAGGAGATCGGCGTGGAAACCGGCGTCGACCTCGAGCGGCTGCTCGATGTGGCCCGCGAGGCCGAGAACATCGTGGGCCACCCGCTGCCGGGCAAGGTCATGCGCGGCGGCCACCTGGACAGCTACCGACGCGCTGCCGCCCAGGCGGCTTGAGCCCATGGTCACGCAAGCCGACTTCGCCCGCTACCTGGGCATGAAGGGGCCCGTCAAGCGGGCCCATGCACCACTGGAGGCCGACACCTTGCGCCGCTTCGTGCAGGCCACCATGGACACCGACGCGCTGCATCACGATGCGGTCCATGCCGCCGCAACGCGCTACGGCCAGGTGGTGGCACCGGCGCTGTACCCGGTGCACGCGTTCCGTCCACCGGCGGGCAGCCCGGACAACCTGGCCTCGGTGCAGCAAGACCCCAATGCCGATGGCACCTACGGCAACGACGGCGTGTTCTTCGGCTTGGAGCCGATCGCCTCACCGTTCAAGCGCCTGCTCAACGGCGGCAACGAGATCGAGTTCTTCCGCTGCCTGGCCGTGGGCGAGCTGTGCACCGCGCAGGCCCGCTACGCCAATGTGCTGCTCAAGGATGGCAAAAGTGGGCAGATGCTGCTGGTCGATATCGAAACCGAGTTCCGCACCGAGGCCGGTGAGCTGCTGCTGATCAATCGCCAAACCCTGATCTGGAGATGAAGGCATGACCGCCGCCTCCCTTGCATTCAACACCCTGGCCGCCGGTCAGGTGCTGGCCACCGTGGACAAGGGCGTGATCACCACCGCCCACATCATGCGTTGGTCGGCCGCCGTGGAAAACTTCCACCGCATCCACTACGACCAGGCCTTTGCCACCGGCCACGACAAGCTGCCCGGCATCCTGATCAATGGGTCTTGGAAGCAGCATGTGCTGGTTCAATTGGCCAAGGACAGCGTGGGGCCGGCTGGCTGGCTCTGGCGCATGAAGTTTCGCTACAAGAAGATGGATTTGGCCGGCGATGCGCTGCGCGCGGTCTCGCGCGTGGTCAGCACGCGGGCCATCGGCGAGCTCGGCTTTGTCACCCTGGCCATCGAGCTGCTCAACCAGGCCGATGAAGTGTCCACCGCCGGCCATGCGATTGTCGTGATGCCGGCGCACGCCGGGGCCGGTGTGCCCTATCCCTTCGAGCCCGCCGCGGCCCACCGCGAAATCGCATTTCCCCATGAGGACTGACGTCGCGCCCGCGCTGCGTGTGGTGGACCTGCTCTGGCACGACGCCAGGCTGTACCCTCAGCGCGTGGCCCTGCGCATCGACGGTGTCGAGCGCAGCTTTGAACAGCTCGCTGCACGGGTGCAGGCCTTGGCAGCGCACTGGTCGGCCAGCGTGCGGCCAGGCCAGCGCATCGGCCTGTGGTTCCACAACTGCCACGCCTGGGTCGAGAGCTTTCTGGCGCTCAACGCGCTCGGCGCCGTGGCCGTGCCCATCAACACCCGGCTGACCGCGGCCGAGCTCACGCAGATCTTTGGCCTGGCCCGCCTGCACGGCCTGGTGACGACGCGGCATTACCGTCGGCGCAACTATCTCGAAGAGGCCCGGCAGGCGCTGCGCGACGCTGGCGCCGCAGTGCGTCTGTGGGAGGCCGATGACGAGCTGCCGCCGGCGCAATGGGTGCAGACCGAGTTGCATGGCCAACCCCTTGCATCGGGCATCGACACACCGCCAGGGGTCTTTTGCATCCAGTACACCTCGGGCACCACGTCGCTGCCCAAGGGCGTCATGCTGACCGATGCGGCCTATATTGCCACCGCCGCTTATGTGGCACGCTGCCAGCGGCTGACACCTTCGAGCCGCTTCATCAGTGCCGGACCGTTCTTCCATTGCAGCGGATCGATGCATGCCTTGACCGTGTGCCTGCTGGCCGGCTGCACGCTGACCTCGATGTCGGTCTGGGACCCTCAGGAATTCCTGGACCGGGTCGAGCGCGAGCGCTGCGATGTCTCGCACATGGTGTACTTTCGCGATGTGCTGGCTCTGGGGTCGCCGCGGGCGAGGGCGCAGCTGGCCAGCATGCAGGTCACGCACGACCTGGGCACGCCCGAGTTCTTGCAGCGCATCCACGACGAACTGGGCATCGCCGGCATTTCCAACCTCTACGGCATGACCGAGACCGCGGGGCAGTTCACCATGTGGTTCCCCGATGATGCGCTGGCCCTGCGTGTGCGCGGCAACGGCCGGCCGCAGCCGGGCAACGAGATTCGCATTGCCGACCCCCTGAGCCTGGCATCGGTGGCCGCCGGCGGCACCGGCGAGATCCAGATGCGCGGCTCGACCCTCAGTCCGGGTTACTTTGCCAACCCCAATGCCCAGGCCGAGGCCTTCACGCCCGACGGCTGGTTTCGCTCCGGCGACCTGGGCCGGCTGGGCGAGCAAGGAGAGCTGGTCTATGTGGCCCGGCTCAAGGAGATCATCCGCGTCGGCGGCGAAAACCTCGCCCCGGCCGAGGTGGAAGAAGCCTTGCGAGAAATCTGCGGCTCGTCTCTGGTGTGCGTGCTGGGCCTGCCTGACGAGCGGCTCGACGAGGTGCCGGTGGCTGTGCTGGCGCGGCCCCAGGTGCAGGACTGGCCGCAGGCGCTGGCCCAGTTGCGCCAGCGCCTGGCCGGCTTCAAGATGCCGCGAGCGGTCTATGTGGCCGACGACCTGCCCAGCACCGCCACCAACCGCGTGCAGCGCGCCGTCTTGCGCACCTGGATTGAACAAGATCGGCTCGAGCGCGTGGTCTGAGCCCCTTTTTTTTCGCCTGACCGGAGAGCGACGATGAACTACCGAAGCCTGGACCTCAGCAGCACCGAAGCCGACGAGCGCGCGATCTTGCGCCTCAGTGACCTGCTCGGCGCTGACCGCGTCAGCCTGGACCTGGCCGAGCGTGAACTGTATTCGCTGGACTTTTCCGAGGAAGTGGGCGAGACCGCACTGGCTGTGCTCAGGCCGCGCAGCGTGGGCGACCTCAGCGCCATCATGCGCATTGCGCAGGACGAGGGCTTGGCGGTCAACACCCGCGGCGGTGGCATGTCCTACACCAAGGGCCATGTGCCGGTGCGCCCGCGCACCGTGGTCGTGGACAACGCCGTCTTCAACAAGGTGCTGGAGGTCAACACCCAGGACCGCTACGTTTCGCTGGAAACCGGTGTGCGCTGGGTGGACCTGCGCCGCGCGCTCAAGGGCACGGGTCTGCGCGTTCCCTATCTGGGCACGCTATCGGGCAACCATGCCACCGTCGGTGGCGGCCTGTCGCAAAACGCCACTGGCATGGGACGCATGACGCTGGCTGAACACGTGCTTGGGCTGGAGGTGGTGCTGGGCGACGGACGGGTGCTGCGCACCGGTTCCTGGGCCACCTCGGGCACCGCGCCCTTTTACCGCTACAACGGGCCTGACCTGACTGGCTTGTTCCTGTGCGACTCCGGCGCCTTCGGCATCAAGACCAAGGTGCACCTGCTGCTCGAGCCCTGGCCCAAGATGTCTTTTGGCTGCGTGAGCTTTCCTGACCGGGTCAGCCTGGTGCAGGCGCAGGCGGCGATGGCCCAAAGCGGGCTGCACACCGAAGCGTTTGCCTTCGACGGCTACTTCGTTGGCGAGTACGCCCTCAAGCCCTCGCCGCCGGCGCAGGAAAAACGCCAGATGGTGTCTGACTACTGGGCTGACAACCCGAATAAGCTGCGTGCGCTGCGCGGCCTGCTGCGCGCCTGGCATCCCTCGGGCCTGGGTTTCTTGCGCGGCCTGCCCAATGCCATGTATTACGTGGCCGAGGCGGCTGATCAGGCCGCTGCCGACCGCGTCCAGAAACGCATTGCGGCCATCTGCCGACAGTATGGCGCGCGCGAGTTGCCCACCACCATTCCGTTTGGCCTGCGCTACGGCCCTTACTTGAACGTCGGCGAGATCATGGCCAACCGAGAAGGCGAGGTCAATTTCCCGATCAACGCCAAATTCCCGGCGTCCAAAGCGGTGGACGCGATGAAAGCCTTTGAGTCGTTTGCCGCCGACAACGCCGCCTTGATGCAGCGCCACGGCATCCGCATGGCCTGCAATTCGCTGCTGCACGGTCACTTCTGGGGCATCGAGCCCGTGATTTTCTGGAAGCGGCCGCTGGGCACCTACCGTCACCACTACGCTACAGAAGAGCGGCGCGCACGCTCGGGCCAGGTCGAGGAAAACGCTGAGCGCACTGCCGCCGCGCTGGACCTGCGCTACCGCATGCAGCGCATGTTCCGCGAGATGGGCTCGCTGCATGTGCAATGGGCCAAGTCCTACCCCTTTGCCCAGGCTCTGGAGGGCCAGGCGGCCTGGGGCCTGCTGCAACAGATCAAAGATGCCGTGGACCCCGACCATGTGATCAACCCCGGTGTGCTCGGCCTGGGCCTGGAGCCGCGGCCGTGACCTGGACCCTGCACACTCTGGACCTGGGCGAAGTTGAGCTCAACCAGCGGCGCATGCTGGCCAATGCCGATGCGCCCGGTGTGGTGCGGGTACCGGTGCAGGGCTGGCTGCTGATTCAGGACCAGACTAGGGTGGTGATCGACACCGGCTTTCGGTTTCCCGATATCCTCAAGCGCCTGGGCGACAGCGCCTGCGGCATCGAGCAGCCGCAGCAGCGCTTGGTCGAGCAGCTGCGCCTGCACGGCCTGGTGCCGCAGCAGATCAACTTCGTGCTGCACACGCACCTGCACATCGACCACGCGGGCCAGACCGATCAGTTCCCCATGTCCACGGTGGCTGTGGTCAACCGGCGCGAACTCGAATACGCGGTCAGTGGCCTGTCGGGCCCGTCCTATCCGCCTGAGGACATCAAGCACCTGATCGACCGGCTGCACACCCGCGGCGCGCTGTGGCTGCTGGACCTGGAGGCCACTGGCGGCGAAACGCTGCTGCCTGGCCTGCGCTGCCTGCCCGCCGGTGGCCACACCGAAGGCTCGATGCTGGTGGTGGCTGACACCGACCAGGGCGTGGCGGTGTTCTGTGGTGATCTGGTCTACAGCGTGCGCCATCAGTTGCTCGGGCCCACGAACACCTTCCGCGACCTGGGCACCTCGGCCAACCATGTGGTGGCGCGTCGCCAGGAAAAAGCCGCCCTCAAGCGGATGATGCAGGTGGCGCCACGCTTTCGCCTGTTTCCCAGCCACGACTGGCCGGTCTGGGTGCAAGACGGCCAAGTGGTCGAAGGCGCGCAGGACTGCCTGAGCGGCCGCGCCGCCGGCTGCTGGTGCCAGCAGACCAGCTTGGGTTACCCCGACACCGACCTGAGCACCGCGACCAGCAGGAGCCAAGCATGAAGATCTGGTACCAAAGCGCCAGCGCCTACGGCTTTGAGCCCGTCTGGGACGACTACGGCAAAACCGTGCTGGCTCAATGCCGGCGGGTCCTGGCGGCCGATACCGAGCTGCACCTTCACGGCATAGAGGTGATGGTGCGCGACATCGAGAACTGGCGGGGCCTGCAGTACTTCCAGAACATCCAGACCCTCAACAACATGCGTCAGGCCGAGGCGCAGGGCTACGATGCCTTCGTCATCGGCTGCACCCTGGACGTCGGCCTGTACGAGGGCCGCAGCCTGCTGGACATCCCGGTGATCGGCATCAGCGAGACCGCGTACCACCTGGCGATGACCCTGGGTCGCAAGTTCGCCATCGTGACCAGCTCCAGCGCCTTCTGCGAGGTGTACGGGGAGCAGGTCACACGCTACGGTGTCGAGTCACGCCACCTGGGCGGCCCCTACATCGTCGATGCCTCAGAAGAAGAAATTGCCACCGCACTGGGCCAGCCTGGCCCACTGCTGGACAAGTTCGTGGCCACTGCCGAGCGCGCCGTGCGTGAAGGCGCATCGGTGATCATCCCCGGCCCGGCTTTTTTGTCCACCCTGGCGCACCGCGCCGGCATCACCGAGGTGCTCGGTGCGCCGGTGATCGACACCATTGCCCTGGCTGCCAAGACCGCTGAAATGCAGGTCTCGCTCTGGCGTGCCGGCCTGCGTCCGGCGCGCCGCATCGGTGCCTTCCAAAGGCCCGAGGGCGGCTGGGCCAATCCAGCTTTCGCAGCCCTGCGAGAGGTTTTTCGCCTGGGCGATTGATGCGCCAGCTCCAAGTCATCCTGCGAGTCCAAGTTGCCCTGGGTACCGTCACCCTGGCTGACGTGCCTGGCGCCACACCCAAGGCATGGCAGGCTGCCTTCGCAACTTTGATGGGGTGCGGGGACTGACGATTTTGCGGGGATGATGAGCAGACGGCCGGACCCGTCACCATCCTCAGGATTTGAGGTACTGCGGCAGCCAGATCGACAGCTGCGGCACATAGGTCAGCAGCATCAGCGCCCCGATCAGTGCCAGCACAAATGGGCCGATCTCCTTGACGATCAAGCCCAGATGGGTTTTGGAGACCGAGCTGGCCACAAACATCAAGACACCGACAGGCGGCGTGATTTGCCCAATCACCAGATTGACCAGCAGCACGATACCAAAGTGAACCAGGTTGATTTGCAGCTCGTTGAGCAGCGGAATCAGGATGGGCACCAGGATGATCATGATGGCCAGGGTTTCCATGAACATGCCGGCCACCAGCAAGGCGATGTTGAGGATGAGCAAGATGACCCAGGGCTCTTTGGAGATGGCGGTGAGCAGCTGTGCCACTTGCTGAGGCGCCTGCTCGACACCCAGGATCCATCCGAAGGGGGCGGCGCCCGCAGCAATCACCAAAATCGCGGCGGTTTCACGTCCCGTGGTCAGCAGGATTGCGGGCAAGCCCTTCCAGCTCAAGGTGCGGTAGACAAACAGGCCCACGAACAGCGAATAGGCGCAGGCCACAGCTGCAATTTCGGTGGCGGTGAAGACGCCGATGCGAAAGCCCACCAAGATCAGGATGGGCATGGCCAGTGCCCACAGGGCCTCTTTGAAGGCATGCCAGAGCTTGTCGACGCCAAAGGCTGCATCTTTGGGAAAGCCGCGCTTGTGGGCGGTGATGCCAATGACCAGCATCATCGCCGCGGCCATGATGACGCCGGGGATCAAGCCCGCGATGAACAAATCGCCCAGCGAGACGTTGGCCTGCCAGGCATAAATGACCATCAGAATCGAGGGCGGAATGATGGGGCCCAGCGTAGCAGCAGCGGCGCACACCGCCGCAGCAAATCCCTGGCCGTAGCCCGCTTGCGTCAGTTGCGGCACAAACACCCGCGAGGTGGCGGCGCAGTCGGCGACTGAGGAGCCAGAGATGCCCGACAAAAACACATTGCCCACGATGGCGGTTTGTGCGAGGCCGCCGCGGATGTGCCCGACAAAGGCGCGCGTGAAATTGAACAAACGCTCGCTGATGCCCGATTCGTTCATCAGGGCGCCGGCCAAGGTGAACAGGGGCACGGCCAGCAGGGGAAAGGACTGCACACTGGTGGCCACGCGCTGCGCCACCACCGACACCGGGATGCCTTCGAGCCCGATGACCAGCATCGATGCGCCCAGCATGGCAAAGCCGATGGGCACGCCGAACAAAAGCAGCCCGACGAAGACGCACAGCAGCAAAGTCAACATGGCGTTCTTAGACGGGGGCCGAGTCGATCACGGTCTCGGTGGCGTTTTGAAAGACCCGTTCAGGCCCTTCCTCCATCAGCATCATGCTGCCGTGAAAAAGCGTCAAGGCAAAACCCACAGGCATGGCCAAAAAGATCCATCCCATTGAAAACCCCAGCATGGGCGTTTGGCTGTTCCAAACGCCCACGGTGTGGGCATAGCCGGCATAGACCGCAGCGCACATGATCACCAGGCCCGCCAGGCAGGCGATGACCCCGACGATCCTGCGCGCCGCGTTGGACAGGCGCAGGATCATGACGTCAATGCGGATGTGCATGCGCGAGCGCAAGGCAGAGGGCACGCCGAGCATCACCGACCACACGAACAGGGTGACGA
>JAIXWZ010000236.1 GCA_027491035.1 Comamonadaceae bacterium
CCCTTGGATTTGAGAAAAGCGCGCAGGATCTTGTTGGTGGTGCGGGGGTACACATAGTCGGTGCCCAGAAGCACGAAGCGCTTGGCGCTGCCGCCTTCCTTGGACATCAGGTATTCCACCGCCGGGATCGCCTGCTGGTTGGGCGCCGCGCCCGTGTAGAACACGTTCTTGGACAGCTCCTCGCCCTCGTACTGCACCGGGTAGAACAGCAAGCCGTTGAGCTCTTCAAACACCGGCAGCACCGACTTGCGGCTCACCGATGTCCAGCAGCCAAAGACCACGGCAACCTTGTCCTGGGTCAGCAGCTGCTTGGCTTTTTCGGCAAACAGCGGCCAGTTGGAGGCCGGATCGACCACGACGGGCTCGAGCTTCTTGCCCAACACGCCGCCCTTGGCGTTGATTTCATCAATGGCCATGAGCACGGTGTCCTTGAGCACCGTCTCAGAAATCGCCATCGTGCCCGACAGGCTGTGCAGGATGCCGACCTTGATGGTCGATTGGGCGTGGGCGGGTATGAAGGACAGACCAGCGAAGGTGGTGGCTGCTGCGAGGGCGAGCACTTTGAGATTACCGCGGCGAATCATGATGAAGAACTCCAGTTTTGATTGATGGATTTGAGCCAGGCCGGGTGCAGTCGATGCATCCAAGGAGTGCTCCGCAAAGACCGTGCCATTGCGATGAATTTGAGAATGCAGTCGCGCTTGCCAGCTCCCCTGCTAGCGGGGGAAGGCCGGGAGTCAGCCGCCGCGACCGGCCGCGGGTGCTGCGGCCGCGTGCCTCGGATGCACTCGCTTCGATGGCCGGGGCGCACCTTCGTGGTGCGCACCCGTCTTGCGGGCACCATGTCGGCCCAGCCGCTTGGGCCGGGTGGGAGCGCCTGCATTGGCCTCGCGATGGCGGGGTTGTGCAGACCTTCGGCACTTCAAAATGACCGTATCTAATTGAGTTAAAAAGTAAAAAATTGCTACAAATTGACATACACTGCTGCCCGGAAGGCGAGGTCGGCGTTGGTTTTGGGAGTGTTTCTAATTCTTGAAATTTGTCGAGGGTTGTGGCTGCGCGCGTTGCGGCACCCGGTCGAGCCGTTTCCCCAAAAACCCGGGCAGGGCAGGGTCCAGGCTCGGTTTGACATCTGACAGGAAGTGATCCCATGTACAAGACTCTGGTTCCCATCAACAAAGCCCGGCACGCCAGCAAAAAGATCAAACAGGCCGCCGGCTTTGGCTACGCCGCCGGCTTTCACATCGCGTCCATCATGGCCCACGAATTCGCCAGGGCCGCGTCGATCTACCCCATCGTTTTTCTAGAGGACAAGGCCGAGAACACTTTCCGGCCGGTGGTGCTGATGGGCCTGGAGTCGGGCGAAAACCTGTTCGTCGATCCCGCTGGCAAATGGCAGGCCTCCTACATCCCCGCCATCATCCGCCGCTATCCCTTTGCTTTGGCCGGCAGTGGCCAGGAGGGGCAATACACCGTTTGCGTCGATGAGGGCAGTGACCTCATCAGCGACAGCGAAGGCGTCGCCTTGTTCAACGAGCAGGGCGAGCCCACCGAGTCGCTCGAGAACGTCAAAAAATATCTCGCAGAGTTGCAGCAGATGGACATGTTCACCCGCGACTTTTGCGCGGCTCTGACAGCGAGCAATATGTTCACACCGATGAATATGCGGGTGCGACAGGCCGAGCAGATCCGCAACATCAACGGCTGCTACGTCATCAACGAAGAGCGGCTCAACAGCCTTTCGGTCGAGCGCTTTGTCGAACTGCGCGACAAGCGCTACCTGCCGGCCATCTACGCCCATCTGGTGTCTCTGGCCCAGGTCGAGCGCCTGCTGATGCTCAAGGAGGATCGGCCTGCTGCGCAGATTGAGTCTGCGGTCTGAGGGCGCAGGATGCGCAGTCTTGAAGCCGCAAGGTTGAGGTCCCGATGAGGACAGCCATCCGCCGCGCGCGCAGTTTCTTGGAGGAGCGGCACACCCGTTCAGGCGCCCGCCGCGGCGCCGGGCCTGGTGCTGCGCTGGCGGGCGGTGTCGCTCGCGTTCGCGACGCCTTCCGTGTCGAGGCGCTCGAGCCGCGGGTGCTGTTGTCGGCAGACCCCCTGTTTTCGCCGCTCAAGGCTTTCTTCCTGCCCGATGAGGGGCAGCCGCAGCAATGGGACTACGAGTCCGAGCAGCGTGGCGCTGGGCAAAAGGCTTTTGCGCCTGCCGACTTGTTGCATCGCCTGCTCACGCAGCGCTTTGAAGAGTCGGTCAATTTAGCCGCCGCCTCGGCCGTCGACGTGTATGTGGACGCGTCGGCCGCCAATGCGGCGGTATTCGTTGACCCTGCGGGCCAGGCGCCGACCGCTGCCGCGCTGGATCTCAGCGCCGCCGAGATTTTCAGCGGCGCCTCGGCCCACACGCTCGAGCGGGCCCGGGCCGATCTGGCCCCTGACCATCTGGGCTTGAGCTGGGGAAAGGCCGCCGAGCCAGGCGGCCCAGCGTCCATCGAACCATGGCATGTGGCGCTTGACGCGGCTGTTTCTCAGGCCGCCTCTGCCCAGGAGGAGAGGGTCCACCTCGGCTCTGGCACCTACGATCTGGCTGCGCTGGTGGCCGGTGGGGATGGTCAGCAGGCCTTGTGGCTCGGTCAGGGCGCGGTGCTCAAGGGCAGCGGCCAATACGGCGGCGATCTGACGGTCGAGGGCCTTCTGAGCCCCGGCTACTCGCCCGGTGTCCAAAACGTCGCCAGCCTGAGCCTGACGTCAAGTTCGACCACCTTGTTCGAAATCGGTGGCCCCACCGCGGGCACGGGTGCGGCGTTTTACGACCAGATCAATGTCTCGGGTCAGGCGGCCCTGGACGGCAAGATCAGCGTCGATCTGATCAACAACTACCGGCCCAGCGACGGGCAGGTGTTCAACGTCCTCAATTACGGCAGTGTCAGCGGCGCGTTTGCCAGCGGCACCGGTCTGATTGACGCCGGCGAAGGCGTGTTTTTTGAGGTGCTGGGCGGCGCCACGGGCTTGAGTCTGAAGGCGCATGTGCTCGATGCGAGCACGGCCGAGTTGGTGTCGGCTTTGAGCTCGGCGGTTTCGGCCAATGACCAGGCCTTGCACGATCGCATCGGCCAGTGGCTCAACTTTGATTACTTCCGCAACAACAGCAGCTTCAGTTTTACGGGCCAGATCGATCTAGGGCAGGGCGTGAGCCTCAGCGGCTCGGCCACCCTCGGATTTACCAACGACGTCACCATCGGCGCGCAGGTCGTCGACGTGTTCACGCTGGGGCTGGAAAACGCCAACGGTTTCATCGGCCTTGACCCCAGCAGCACCAGCGCCCCGGGTCTGCGCTTCACCGATGCCGATCTGGGTGTGCTTTGGCTGCGCAGCGAAAACCCGGCCAATGACGGCGGCTGGGTGTGGGCCGAGGGCACGGTCTCGGGCCTTTCCTTGGTGGGCAACAGCGGCATCTCGCTGACCGCCTCGTCCCTGACCTTGGATTTTGCCCAGGGCTTGGGCACCGTGGCAGGCCAGGCCAACAACAGTGTGCTCAACCTGTCGGCAGCCCCCCGCACCCTCAGCGTAGGCTCTGCCACCTACACCTTCGACAGCGCCGACACCACCGAGCGTGCCGCCGCATCGGGCACGGTCGGCCTGGCGCTGGGCAGCGTACTCAACGTTTCGGGCACGGCGGGCTTCGCATCGTCGGCCAATGGCTTGTGGGTTGCCGGCAACAACATCAGCGCCCGTATGAGCGCCGGTGGCGCGAGTCTGGGTCTGGACAGCGGCAATTTTGGTTTGGTGATCTACACCGACAACACCTACCAGCTCGAGGCCAGCGGCAGCGTCTTCCTCAGTGGTGGTGGCTTCGCCGAGGTCAGTGCGACTTCTGCGCTGCTCAGGCTCAACACCACCGGCGTGAGCAAGGCGCAACAGGTGCTTCAGGTCGGCGGCTTCAGTCACACCCTGAGCGCCATGAGCGCCTTGTCCGATCCGGTGCTGCGCGTCACGGGTCTGCAAGCGCGGATCGGGGACGCCCTGGCGGTATCGGGCGACCTGTCCTTCGAGCGCGATGCAGCCTCGGGCAATCTCGAGGTGCTTGCCAGCAATGCCAGCGCATCGGTGCGCGCCGGTGATCTGTCTGCTGGCGTGCGCCAGGCCCAACTGGCCTTGGTCATGCGCGATGCCAATCTGGCCAACGGCGGAGTCTTGCTCGAGGCCACGGGGGCTGCCGACATGGCGCTGGGCGAGTCGGTGAAGATTTCGGCCACTGCCGCGACCGTGCGTTGGAACTCGACCAATCTGGATGCTTCTGGCCGTGCCATCAATGTGGCCGGCACCGCCTACACCTACGGCGCCAATCTGCAGGCTGGCCTGAGAACGGTGGGCGTGACGGGCGCCAGCTTGGTCTTGGGCGACTTTTTCCGGGTCAGCGGCGATTTCGCATTCGTCTCCGACAGCAAGACCGTCAAACTGGCTGCTGACACCGCGTCGACCCCCACGGTCAATGAGGCCACGACCGGCTTGGATGTGAGCTTGCTGACCTTGGGCGGCAAGAATCTCAATGCCCAGCTCGGGGCGGCCAGCGGTCCGCAGGTCGCCTTGACCGGCGTTGAGTTCGGCTTGGCACTGATGAGCGCCAAGAACGACGCCACGCGCCGCTGGGCCAGTGTGCAGGCATCGGCCACCGGTGTTGCGCTGACGGGCCTCAGTGGGGTGAGCCTCAGCGGTCAAAGCCTGTCTTTCCAATTGAATCAGGCCGAGCGTGCGGCTGACGCGGTGGTCGATTTTTCGACCGGCAAGACGGCGCTGGCCGTGGCCACCGGCGCCAGCGACACCTTGACCCTGAATATGGACGGGGCCAGAGGCGAGCTGCTCGAGGCCTCGGGCAACCTGACGGTCGACGCCTTTGGCTTCTTCCGGGTCTCGGGCGCATTGGCACTGAGCCGCAGCACGGGCAACGTCAAGCTGGGCGATCTGGCCAGCACGACCAACGTCAACGAATCGACCAACCCGGTGGCGGTCGAGCAGCTGCTGCTGGGCGGAAGCAACCTCAGCGCCTTTGCCGGTATCAACGGCGGCAGCAG
>JAIXWZ010000151.1 GCA_027491035.1 Comamonadaceae bacterium
CCCAGCAAGACATAGCCCAGGCCCGCGGCCGTGCCCGAGAGCTCGACGATGAGCGCGCCCGTGGTGAGCACGGCAATGGCCATGCCGACCATGCCGAAGATGTTGCCGCGAATGGAGGTGGTCGGATGCGACAGGCCCTTGAGCGCCTGAATAAAGCAGACGCTGGCCACCAGGTACAGCAGCGTGACGAGGTTCATGCTCATTTGGGCTCTCCTGTCTTCTTGTCTTTCTTCTTGAACATCTCGAGCATGCGCCGGGTGACCAAGAAGCCACCGAAGACATTGACCGCGGCCAGCGCCACGGCCAGCACGCCCATGGTCTGGCCCAGGGCGGTTTCGGTCATGGCCGCGGCGAGCATGGCGCCCACGATGACGATGGCCGACACCGCATTGGTCACGGCCATCAGGGGCGTGTGCAGCGCGGGCGTGACGGTCCACACCACGTGGTAGCCCACGTAGATGGCCAGCACGAAGATGATGAGGTTGGTGATGGTGGGATTGACGAGTTCCATGGCGAGGACCTGGTTGGAATAAGACGACGGCCTCAGGCGCGCAGCACCTGGCCGCCCTGGGTCATGAGACAGGCTGCGACGATGTCATCCTGCATGTCGATGTTCAAGCCGCCTTCCTTGGTGACGATGAGCTTCATGAAGTCCAGCAGATTGCGCGCATACAAGGCGCTGGCATCGGCTGCCACCAGGGCCGGCACATTGGTTTCGCCCACCAAGATCACACCGTGCTTGGTGACCGTTTGGCCGGGCTCGGTGAGCGGGCAGTTGCCGCCTTGCGGTGCGGCCAGATCAACAATCACGCTGCCGGGCTTCATGGCCTTGACCATCTCTTCGGTGACCAGCACCGGCGCCGGCCGGCCGGGGATGAGGGCAGTGGTGATGACCACGTCGGCCTGGGCGACGCGCTTGGCGACCTCGGCCTTTTGGCGCTCGAGCCAGGACGGCGGCATGGGCCGGGCATAACCGCCCACACCCTCGGCCGCGTCTTTTTCTTCCTGGGTTTCATAAGGCACGTCGATGAACTTGCCGCCCAGCGACTCGACCTGCTCCTTGACGCTGGGCCGCACATCGGAGGCCTCGATCACCGCGCCCAGGCGCTTGGCCGTGGCAATGGCCTGCAAGCCCGCCACGCCCACGCCCAAGATGACCACCCGCGCGGCCTTGACCGTGCCGGCCGCTGTCATGAGCATGGGAAAAAACCGCTGGTAGCGCTCGGCGGCCATCATCACCGCCTTGTAGCCGGCAATATTGGCTTGGCTCGACAGCACGTCCATGCTTTGGGCCCGGCTGGTGCGCGGCGCTGCCTCCAGCGCAAAGGCGCTCACACCGGCTCTGGCCAGCCGCTCCAGGCCGGCCCGGTCAAACGGGTTGAGCATGCCGATGAGCACACCACCGGCCTTGAGGTGCGGCGCTTCCGCGTCTTGCGGGCAGCGCACCTTGAGCACGATGTCGGCGGCGTAGGCGCCAGCCGCATCGGTGATCTGCGCGCCCACCGCACTGTAGGCGGCATCGGGCACACTGGCGGCCACGCCCGCACCCGATTGGATGCAGACGCTGTGCCCTTGGGCGATGAATTTCTTGGCCGTCTCGGGGGTGACGGCAACCCGCGTCTCGCCCGCCAGGGTCTCTGCGGGGACTCCTATGAGCATATCGCTCTCCTTTTTGTGGTGGGCCAGGACTGAGCCTGCCAGATTTTTGGCCGGCGCAAAGCTTAACCGAGTTTTCCCTAATGGCTGGAGCGCCGCCGCTGAGCCAGAGCGCCCTGCTCAAGTGATCGAAACCACGGTCGGCCCAGAGCCGGGCCTTATTTGGAGGTGGGCATGACGAACTCGGCGCCCTTGGCGATGCTCTCGGGCCAGCGCTGCATGATGGACTTTTGCTTGGTGTAAAAACGCACGCCTTCCTCGCCGTAGGCGTGCATGTCGCCAAAAAGCGAGCGCTTCCAGCCGCCAAAGCCGTGCCAGGCCATGGGCACCGGAATCGGCACATTGATGCCGACCATGCCCACCTGGATGCGCCGCGAAAACTCACGCGCCACGTTGCCGTCGCGGGTAAAGCAGCTCACACCGTTGCCAAACTCGTGGTCGTTGATGATCTGCACCGCCTGGGCAAAATCGGGCACGCGCACGCAAGACAGCACCGGTCCAAAGATCTCTTCTTTGTATATCTTCATGTCGGTACCGACATGGTCAAACAAGGTGCCGCCGAGCCAAAACCCGTTGTCGCAGCCCGCGCCGGCCTGCGCGCCGTTGAATTGCCGGCCGTCGACCAGCAGCTTGGCGCCTTCGGCCACGCCGGCGTCGATGTAGCCGCGAATGCGGCCGCGCGCCGCCTCGGTGACGATGGGGCCCATTTCGGCGGCCAGGTTTTCACCGTCGAGCACCTTGAGCGCGCGGGTGCGCTCGATCAGCTTGGGCATGACCTTGTCGGCCACCTCGCCCACCAGCACCGCCACCGAAATCGCCATGCAGCGCTCGCCGGCCGAGCCGTAGGCGCTGCCAATGAGCGCATCGACCACTTGGTCGAGGTCGGCGTCGGGCATGACCACCATGTGGTTCTTGGCGCCGCCCAAGGCCTGCACCCGCTTGCCGTGGTGGGCGCCGGTCTCGTAGATGTAGTTGGCAATCGGCGTGGAGCCGACAAAGCTGATGGCCTTCACATCGGGGTGCACCAAGAGCGCATCGACCGCCTCCTTGTCGCCCTGCACCACATTGAACACACCATCGGGCAGACCCGCCTGCTTGAGCAGATCGGCCATGAACAGGCTGGGGCTGGGGTCGATCGGGCTGGGCTTGAGCACAAAGGTGTTGCCCGCAGCAATGGCCACCGGGAACATCCACATGGGCACCATCACCGGAAAGTTAAAGGGCGTGATGCCCGCCACCACGCCCAGCGGCTGGCGCATGGTCCAGTTGTCGATGCCGGTCGAGACCTGCTCGGTGTAGTCGCCCTTGAGCAGCTGCGGGATGCCGGTGGCAAATTCGACGATCTCGATGCCACGCGTGACCTCGCCCTGCGCGTCGGTGAACACCTTGCCGTGCTCGGCGGTGATCAGGTGGGCCAGGGTGTCTTTGTGCTGGTTGAGCAACTCGAGAAACTTGAACATCACGCGCGCGCGGCGCAGCGGCGGCGTGTCGGCCCAGGCGGGGAAGGCCGCTTGCGCTGCGGCCACCGCACGCGCCACCTCGGCGCTGCTGGCCAGGGGCACCTGGCCGGTGACGGCGCCAGTGGCTGGGTT
This sequence comes from Comamonadaceae bacterium, assembly GCA_027491035.1. Taxonomy (GTDB): domain Bacteria; phylum Pseudomonadota; class Gammaproteobacteria; order Burkholderiales; family Burkholderiaceae_C; genus Polaromonas. The sequence goes on from JAIXWZ010000151.1 coordinate 3,249, forward strand.
GGTCACGCTTTGGGTGCGGCCCGAGGTGCCGGCCAGGCGCTGGCCAGCAATGTAGTGGTCGATGGATGGGGCGCTCATGAAAACTCCAAAAAAGGCGCCGCGCCCGCACGCCAAGGTGCGGGCCCACACGCCAGAAAAAACAGGGGAAGCCGACAGTCTAGGCAGGCCCCCTGCGGCCCGCAAGAGCCCAAGCCTGAATTGATTGTTCATTATGGTGAACAATCGGCCTGTGGAAAGCCAAAAAATCAGCGCCCTCTGGGCCCATCTGCACTGGCTGAGCGTGTTGGCCCAACAGGGCAGCTACACCGCCGCGGCCGCCCGGCTGGGGGTGAGCAAGGCCGCCATGAGCCAGCGCATCGCCGAGCTCGAACGCGCCGCCCGGGTGCCGCTGGTGCAGCGCACCACCCGCAGTGTGCGCTTGACCGAGGCGGGGCAAAAGCTGGTCGATGACACGCGCAGCGCCTTCGAGCACATCGAGCACAGCTTTGCCCAGGTGCGCGACCTGGCCGAGCAGCCCAGTGGCCTGATACGCCTGACCGCCCCCGTCGCGCTGGCGCGCCAGCAACTGGTGCCGCTGCTGGCCGAGTTTTTGCGCCAGCACCCCGATGTGCGCATCGAGCTCGACCTGTCGGACCGGCTCAGCTCGCTGGCCACCGAAGGCTTTGATCTGGCCATACGCCACACCGAACGCGCGCCCGAGACGCATGTGGCCTGGGCGCTGTGCAGCACCCAATCGGTGCTGGTGGCCGCGCGCAGCTACCTGCGCAGGCGCGGCGAGCCACGCGCACCGCTGGATCTGCAAAGCCACAACTGCCTGCACTACCCCCGCTCTCATGAAAGCCCAGCCTGGACCTTCGAGCGCCTGGGCCGCAGCCGGCCGGGCGAGCGCATCACGGTACCGGTGTCAGGCAACTTTGCCGCCAACAACAGCGAAGCGCTGCGCGAGGCGGCCTTGAGCGGCGCCGGCATCGCCCTCATGCCCGACTTCAGCGCGCAGACCGCAGTGCAGCAAGGCAAGCTGGTGCGCGTGCTACCCGACTGGAAAGCCGTCGGCGCCTTCGCCGAAACCATCTACGCCATTCGCCCCTACACCCCGCACGTGCCGCGCGCGGTGGCGGCACTGGTTGAAGCGCTGCGGCGGGGCTTGGCCAGCGGGTTTGGGGGGTAAAGGGCGACAACGATCTCGTTATCGCAAGGCGGGACCGCAATCTCGTCATTGCGACACGAAGCCGCCCCTTGCGTCATTGCGAGGCGCGCAGCGCCGTGGCAATCCAAGTGCCTGTGCAAGCGCCGCAATGGATTGCTTCGTTCCTCGCAATGACGGGCCAGGGGCGCATGACAGGGCCCGGTCCCAACGACAGGGCCGAGACGCAATGGCGCGGCGCAGCAGGACGGAGGCGCAATGACCGCCCATTTCGTTTTTACGAGGCGCAGCCGCAATCTCGTCATTGCGAAACGAAGCCGCCCCTCTCGTCATTGCGAGGCGCGCAGCGCCGTGGCAATCCATGTGCCCGTGCGAGCGCCGCAATGGATTGCTTCGTTCCTCGCAATGACAGGCCAGGGGCG